>NZ_JBEXRO010000005.1:0-134011 GCF_040613095.1 Streptomyces sp. NPDC006309
CAACGGGGAGCGACGGGGAACACCGGGGACTAATACGGCGAGCCGTCAGGAGCCTCTGCTCTATCGCCGCAGGTCAGCAAGGCAACGAGTCCTTGAGCACCCAAGCTTCCCAAGCTGAGAGCGCGAGTTCGATTCTCGTCACCCGCTCTTCCTGAAGTCCCAGGCCAGTGGCTTGGGGCTTCTTTGTGGACAGTGCCGACGCCACGCAGCGGCCGCCGATCAGTCCTCGATGATCGGACGGCACGGTGACAGGAACGGGTCCAGCCGGTCCTGTACCTCTCCCCTGGCCATGACGCGAACCCGGAAGGCTCCCGGGCCCGGCGGATGGTCCATGTCGGCGGAGCGCTCGTAAAGCAGCCCCCAGGAACCGGGGAAGCGGCGCGCAATGAAGCGGATAAGAGCGTCCAGTTCCTCAGCCTCGTCACGGCGCCGGTTAACCAGACCGTCGGTCCGTACGAAGTACTCCCCGTTGTGGACCTTCAGCGTCACCTCGCCGGTTGCCCAGTCAATGCGATCGATGGCCGCCCTCAGTTCGGCCACGCCCTCCTCGAGCGATCCCGCGTCCGCCTCTTCAGGGGACTCGGCAATGCCGAACCAACCATGGAACTCGTACATATGCCTCTCACAGCGGTTTCGTGTCGATCACCGGCTGGATACCGTACCGCCTGCCGTACTCCTGGAGCTTGGCGATCACTCCGGGGCCTGGTTCGCCGTCGAAGTGGAAGTAAGGAGTGCGGCCGGACTGGATCGCGTATTCGAATGTGGCTTTTGCCTGGTTTCTGAGAGCGCTCCCCATCTGCATTCCACCGGGCTTTGACTGCGCCACGTAGTCATCGCTGATCGCATCGATCTCCCTCCCCTTGGGATCGTGCTCGAACTTCACGCGGGACTCGCCACCGAGCCGCTCGGCGAGAGCATCGGCAGCGGGGTCGGGCTTGTTGACCTTGACGAGCCCGCCGAGGCCACCATTGTTCTCGTACGGCGCGAGGCCGAGCGGGTCGCTGGTCGTGTGCGGGTTGTGTACGTAACCGGCCGGGTCGGGGGCCGGCGCCAGCCCGAGGGGGTCGGGGGTGACGTAGCGGGCGGTGTGGGGGTCGTAGTAGCGGTGGTGGTTGTAGTGGAGGCCCGTCTCGGGGTCGAAGTACTGGCCTGGGAAGCGCAGGGGTGTGTACGCGGTCGCGGTCGCGTTCCACGTGGTGATGCCCCACAGCGTGGTGCGACTGTGCCAGGCGATGCGGCCCTGCTCGTCGATAAGTTCGGTGGGTGTGCCGATCAGGTCGGTGGCGACGGCGAAGAAGCGCGCGTCGATCTCTTCCTGCGTGACCGCGTCGACGAGCCGCTCGGTCTGAGCGACCGGCGCGAGCCCGTCGTAATCCCAGGTGAGGGTGGTGTGGTGGGGCACCTGCCCGGTCAGGGCCGTGGATTGCTCGGCGAGGACCGGGCCGTCCCAGACGAACTCCGTGCGCTCGACGACCCGGTCGCCCTCGACCGACAGCCGTTCCTTCGCGGTGCGGCGGCCCAGCGGATCGTAGCGGTACCGCCAGACGGTGCCGTCGGGCGTGGTGACGGACGTGAGCCGGTCCTCGGCGTCGTAGGTGTAGTGCCAGGTGTCGGGCTTGCGGGACAGCCTGGTCCGCGTGCGCCGGACCAGCCGCCCGGCTCCGTCGTAGACGTACCGGTTGGCACCGGCTCCCAGCACCCGGGTGCCCTCGTACTCCCGCTCCCCCTGGGCGTCGGCGCCCGCGTGCGCGTCGGGCCAGCGCGCCGCCGTCGTACCGCCGCCCGCGCGGTCGTAGGCGTACGTCTCGTTCCACCGGTCGGCGACGACGGCGGTGACCCGGCCGACCGGGTCGAGCGCGAAGCGACGTGGGCCGCGCAGGGTGTCGTCCATGCCGGCCAAGTGGCCGTTGCCGTCGTAGGTGTAACTGCGGCGGCTGACGGTCCGGTCACCGAATGCGAACTCCTGCCCGGTGATCCTTCCCGCCTCGTCCCAGCTCGAGGTGAGGGTGAGCGTCTCGCCGAAGTTCCTGGACATTTCGTGTCCGGTCACGTCGCGGATGTAGGCGATCTCGTGTCCGCCGGCCGTCAGCCGGACGGCTCGTCCGGCGGCGTCGTACGCGTACTCGGTCACCTGCCCACCGGGGGTTACCCGCCGGGTGCGGCGGCCTGCCGCGTCGTACGCGAACGTGAGGGGACGGCCGTCGGACAGCTCGGTCTTGACCCGACCTGAGCGGTCGTACTGGTATATGAGTTCGCCGTCGGGGCCGACGGCCTGCAGGAGACGTCCGGCCGGGTCGTAGGTGTAGGAGGTGACGGCGCCCGCCGCATCCTTGGCGACCACCCTGCCCATCACGTCCCGCTCGTAGCGGATGGTCGCCCCCAGCGGCGTGGTCCGCGAGGAGACGTTGCCGAGCGGGTCGACCCCGTAGCGGGTGGTACGTCCGTCGAAGTCGGTCTCCTCGACCAGGCGGCCCGCCACGTCGTAGCGGTATCCCCACTGCAGGCCCCGGGGGTTGATTACCGAGGTGAGACGCAGCTCGGTGTCGTGGACGAACTCGTGGCGGCTGCCGTCGGGGTCGGTGCGGGCGGCGATCAGGTCGAAGTGCGTGTACTCGAAGCGGGTCGTGGCGCCCAGAGCGTCGGTGTGGGAGAGACAGTTGCCCTCACCGTCGTACGTCCAGTGCTCGGCGCTGCCGTCGGGGTGGGTGACGCGGGTCGGGTGGCCCTCGGGCGTCCAGTCGTAGTACGTGGAGTCGCCGCCCGGGCCGACGCGTTCGACGATGCGGCCCAGGGCGTCACGGCGGTAGGCCGTCACGCCACCGACCGGATCCCTGCGCTCCACCAGGAGCCCCACCGCGTCGTGGCACAGTTGGGTGACCGCCCCCAGGGGATCGGTCACCGAGGTGAGGTGGCCTCGCTCGTCGTACGTGTACCGAGTGGTGCGGCCCGCCGGGTCGGTGACCGAGGTACGCCGGCCGAGCTCGTCGAACTCCTGCCGCCAGCGGGCGCCACCTGGCAGGGAGTGCTCGACGGACATGCCCAGTTCGTCGTAGGACGCCCGCTGCACGCTGCCGTCGGGGTGGGTGACGCCCACGAGCCGGCCGGCGTCGTCGTAGGCGAACTCCGTGCTCGACCCCAGGGGGTCGGTGCGCGACAGCACACGGTTGTAGCGGTCCTGAGTGGTGTGCGTCGTCGCGCCCGTGGGGTCGGTCTCGGCCACCACCTGGAAGCGGTGATTGACGGTGTACCGCCAGGTGTGGCCGAGTGAGTCGGTGACGGTGGTGGTGCGCAGGCCGCTGTCGGGATGCGGCTCGCTGTAGTGGAACTCGGAGGCCAGGTGCCCTTCGACGCCGGTCTGGCTGACGCACCGGTCCTGGTCGTCGTAGACGAACGTGTAGCGGGAGCCGTTGGTGTCGGTCCAGGCGAGGACCCGGCCCTCGGTGTCGTACTCGAACCGGGTGGGTACGCCGGAGGACTTGATCACCTCGGTGAGGTGGCCATCTTGGTAGCGATAGCGGACCAGGTCCGTGCCGGCGACGCGGAGGCCCGTGATCCGGTCGTTCTCCACCGTGAACTCGACGCGATGGCCTCCGGCCCGGGTGAGGGCGAGCGGGTTGCCGTGTTCGTCGTACTCGGCCGTGACGGTACGGCCGCAACGGTCGGTGATCTCGGCGAGCGGAGCCGTGCCGTCGCCGCCCGGTTCGGCGCCGGGCGGGGCGAGGAAGTGGCGGACCAGACCTGCTTCGGGGTCGGTGAGGGTGTAGCCGCCGTCCGCGTGACGCTCCAGCGGGAAGCGCGGGCCCGCCTCGGGCAGGACCGGAACGCCGGGTGCCGGATGCGGGTAGGACAGCAGCAGGTTGTCCTCACCGTGGAAGACGATGCCGATCGCGTCCACCGTCAGCCGCTGGTCGATCGTCGAGGACCAGGTGGGCCCAAACCAGTGGCCGGCCCGGTAGGAGGACTCGAAGTCACGTCGGAAGTCCAGGGGGAGTGAGCCGGGCAGGGAAACGTCCACCTGCGGCAGGAACATGCGGCCCGTGGCGAAGTCGACGGGCTCGCGGCCGGAGCACTTGGCCTTCGGCGGGCGGCTCGGATCGGCGACATCGTCCGCGCGGCGCGCCCCGGACCCGGCGTCCCCCAATTCCTCAGCGCGTCGAGCCGCGTTGGCCGCGTCGGCCAGCTCCTCGGCGGCCCGCGCGCCCTTTACACCGGCGCCCGCGCCTCCGGTGGCCACGGTGAGGGCCACGTCGGGCGCCAGTCGGCCGAATCCCTCGGCGGGGTCCTTCATGAAGTCGCTCAGCATCTGCTTGCCGGCACCCCAGGGGTCGTTGGCCACCTGGACGAAGCCGGCCGCCGTGCTGTTGAGTGACATCGCGTACTCGGCCGGGTGCGTGAGGTTGTACGGGTCCATGGGATTGAGGCCACGGACGAAGTTCACGAGACCTGCGGTGCCTTTGATGATGCCGCCACCGAAGTGGGTCTTCATGATCTCCAGCTCGTCCAGGCCGTCGCCTGCCTGTTCGGCGTACGACGGTTTGGGCGGAGCTGCGTCGCGGGCCTTCGTGATGGCGGAGCGGGCGGTCTCGGCGGCGGCGTTGCGTTGCCGGCGCGCCTCGGTGAGGATGTCCTGCGCTTCCTTGCGCAGGCTCTCACCGGGATCCGGGAACGTCTCGCCCGGTTTCGGAGGCAGCTGCGACCGGTCGCGCTTGTCAGCGGGCTGCGCGTTGAATCGGTCGACGGCCTGGTTGTAGTCCTCGACCTTCTTCTTGTGGGCGCCGGCGGCGTCCTCCGACGCCTTGTCGCCCTCCTTCCACTTGTCGATGGCGTGCTGCGCCTGTCCTTGCGCCCAGGTGACGGTGTCGGCGAACGCCTCCAGCGCCTTGGCGGCGTCCTCAAAAGCGTCGGCGCCCTTGTACCACTTGGGCGGCTGGACCTTCACCGCCCCTCGGAAGGCGTCCGCCGCCTGGCCCTTCAGCGAGTCCGAGTCCAGGCCCTCCAGCCCGAGGCCGACGTTGTTGAACGCCTGCTGGAAAGCCCGCAGATGCGTGGCGGTGGAGCGGAGTTTGCCCGGGCTGCCGTAGATCAGCTTTGTCTTGTCCTCGGTCTGCCCGAGGTCCATCTCGTCGACCTGGGCGCCCATGCGGTTGGCGACCGAGCGGGACTTCTCCCGCACCCAGTCCGAGCCGGACTCCCAGCCGACGTCGTCCAGTCGGTCGGCCGTCCAGTTGCCGGCATCCTCAACGCGGTTGCCGACCCATTCGGTGGCGCCCTCGACCGCGTCCTCCACGGAGTCGGGCGTGATGTCGCTGATGAAGTCGCCTATACCCACGGCTAGTTACCCCCGTCGTGCTCCTGCTGCTGTGCCGCGCGCTCCTCGGGCGAGGGCCCGAAGGTGTCGTCCACCGCCTGGTCGAAGTCCTTCTGGTCGACACCAAGCAAGCCGTTGAGCATCCGGGCCTGTTGCCCGCCGCGGCCCTCGGTCACCAGGGAGCGCCCGGTGTCCTTCCACGTCTGCTCGATGTCGTCACCGGCCCGCTGGAAGGACTCCGGGCTGTAGTCTGGGTGGATCCAGTCGGGGGTGAACACATCGCCCCAGCTCTGCTGTCCGATCTCCTCCTCGGAGGCGTGCGGATTGCCGCCGACCAGGGCGTTCACGCCGACCTTCAGGGTGGTCCCGACGTACTGGTCTTCCTCCCAGAGCACGCCCGCCGCCAGTCCGAGCCTCGCGGCGATGGCATTGGCGTCCTGGATGAGCGCCCGCACGCCCCACTCCCACCGCTCGCAGTAGTCCTCGAAGTCGACGGCCAGGCCGTGGTGGCCGGCCTCCATGCCGGTCATCGCCAAGTCGGAGAACCCCTTGCCGAGGACGGCGCCCGTGGCTGAGCCGACGTCCTTGAGTTCTTCGACGGCGTCCCGCAGCCCCTGAGTGAGCCGGCGCACGCTGAATTCGTCGACATGCAGGTCTTTGGCGCCGTCGCCCATCAGTGCACCGCTCCTCCTGAGTGCGCGGTCTCCGGGCCCGCCGACTGCGCAGCACCCGCCTCCGGCCATTCGGCCTCGGCGTCCACCGCGACGGCTTCGGGCACGATGCCCACGACGGGCGGGAAGAACATCGCTGCGCCCTCATCGGCGACATCGACCACGATGCCGGCCGGCTCCGCCATCGCCGGCACGATCTCGTCGAGCAACCTGGCCCCCAGCAGTCGGGCGTATTCCCGCTGCCGGTCGCCGGGGCCGTGGCGGCTCACGAACCGGGCGAGCGAATTCTCGTCGGTGAAGGCACAGATCCAGCGGACCCCACGGAACCGCGCCGTCCATAGGCCGCCACTGTCGAGCGGAACGAGTAGCAGCGCCCGCCGCAACTCGCCTATAAGTGCCCGAGGATCTCCCCTCCCCGCCCGCGTCTCGGCTATACGTTCCACAAGGGTGGCCCCGTGCCCCACCAGAATCTCCGCCCCGTCGATGCCGTGGTGCTCTGTAGCACCGTAGGACAACACGCGTTCAAGAGACAGGGGGTTCCCAGCCCACCGTCGCGCTACTGCGGCAGAAGAACGGCAAGAACGGGCTGATCGCAAGTGCCGCCAAGGGTGAAGTGCTGCTGCTTGGGCCCCGTCGTGGGCCGGGTTGGCAGTGAGAGCGACCTCGTCCTGACTCGGTGATGGGCGCGCCCGACGAGACCACGTCCCATGGAGGCTTCCAGGCGCACCGTCCGGTGGCCAGGCACCTGCGCGGCAGGAAACAACTGCACAGTGAACCGCATGTGTACACCTGCAACCAAGCCTCCCGCCACATGGTGAAGTGATGATCCACCGGGAATACCGCCGACGCGCTCGTCCGGCGCCACTCGCTGGCATTGCGTCGTGCCCACCGCGTGCCCTTAAGAGCGGCCAACCACGGTCGACAACCGCTCATACACACGCCCCCCAGGGCTTCGGACCCCCCGTGATCGCGCAGTCCAGAAAGCCTGGTCACCTGCAAGCGTCGTCGCTTCCCAAGCTGAGGGCGCCGCAGTGCAGTCCCACGCTGTGCTGTACAGCAGCCTCCGTGCACCCGAACCATGGCCGAGGGCAATCTGGAGCTCCCGGGGGGAGCCCATGGCGGGACAGCGAGGCGGCAATCCGCGCAGTGGCGCGCCGCGCCGACCACGTGTACTGGGTACGGGAGTGGCCCGACAAACCGATCTGGCGGGACCGGCTTCGCCGATGGACGGACCCCGCGTCGTACCACTTCGTCCAGACCGCCACCCCGCGGGAAACCTGGGTCGACCGGCCCGCCGGCTACTACGAGCGAACAGGTTGGCGCATCCGTGCGGCCTACGTTAGATCCGATTTGGCTTTCGAGGTCGAGTACGTGGTCTGCAATTCGTGCGAGATCGGCTGGGTGGAAGCGCCTCACTCCTACGAGGGCTATAGACGCTGCGGCCTCGCCTCGGCCGCTCTCCGGTCCCTACGCCATATCTACCCAGCAGTCCAGTGGCGCACGGGCGGCGGCCATCTCCGCGAGGCCGAGCCTTTCTGGAGACCGGTCAGCGTCGGCGTGCCCGGCGGCTACACCCAGCGGGGAAGATGCCGTCATGTGGAACCGCGGTGAGCCTGAAGACATCCCCAGGTCCGTGACCAGGGAACTCGTGATGGCCGCCCGTCTCAGTTTCCTTCTCATTCAGCCCCGTTCACGACCGTTCAGGCGAGACCAGAAGCCGGGTGCAGCCCATAGGCGGGCCGCCCATGAACCTAGGTGAACACCCCTGCGCAAATCCCGTCACGCCACCACCACAGTTGAAAAGCGTGCACTTGCGCCCGGGATACCGTGCTGGTGATGTCAGCCAAACGTGTCTGTCCGCGCTGTGAGCAGGACTGGGTCCAGCCGTACCGCTTCAAGGCCGATGGGCCGTACTTCCTGCTCTGCACCGAATGCGACTCTCTGTGGTGGCCTCACGAGACGGTCGGCGTCACCCAGGCGCACTTCCTCGACGATGTCGTCGCGGCACGCCTCGGTGTGGAGGGCAACCCATGGGCCGACCGTGTCTGGGCTGACGTCATCGAGCCGACATGCGGACCCCAGCGCTGAAATCCGCCGCACCACAAGCGCACCAGTTGGAGCGGGGAACAGCGGGGAATCACGGTGAAGGCGGCCGAGCCCAACAACGCCCTGCCTCGCCGTTCGCCGAGGTCAGCGGACGATCCAGCCTCAAACGATCGCAGCTTCCACAGCTCGGAGCGCGAGTTCGATTCTCGTCACCCGCTCTTCTTGAAGTCCCAGGTCGACAGCCTGGGGCTTCTTTTGTTGGCTGCACGTGCTTCTTCGCGGGCGGTGCACGAGTCCCGTATGGGAGCGAGCGCTTGACCGCCGCCGGGAACCCACGCGCGCCTGATCGGCCGGCGCTCCCGGCGTGGTGTGGGTCAGGGTGTAGCCACCGGCTTTGCCCGGTCACCCTCGGAACCCGCCATGGTCACCATCGTGGGAACTGCCGAGGGATCAGTTCGTGGCCGGGACCACGGTGCCGAAGGAGGCGGCGGCGATCTGCTGGATGTAGCGCATCTCGGTGCCGTTGAGATTGGTCGGGTTGACGGAGTAGACGACCTTGCGGGAGAGGTCGCGGGTGGCGAACACACCGCTCGTGTAACCGGGGCGGGAGCCGGTCTTGCCCCAGACCACCACACCGTCGGAGGCCTTCACCCTCATGATTCCCATGGTCATGCACGCACGGCCGGCGTCGGCCTCGGTGCGGCACTGGCTGCTGCGGAAGCTGGGGACGTCGGGGACGGTGAAGAGTTCGGCCTGCTGGGCCGGCGGGAGGAGACGGCCGCGGAAGAGCGCGGTCATGAAACGGTCGAGGTCGGCGGGAGTGGAGATCATGCCGCCCTCAGCCCAGGGCCAGGGGCTCTGTTCCGTGACGTCCACCGGGTGCGTGGTGCCGTCCGAGGACGCGACCGCCAGGTAGCCATGGGAGTGCGGGGCGGGCAGGCGGGGGTCGTCGGCTTCGGGGGCGTAGGTGTCGTGCAGTCCGAGGGGCCCGGTGATCCGAGACCGCACCTCGTGGGCGAAGGTGCTCCCTGTGATCTTCTCGATCAGGAGGCCGGCGACGTAGTAGTTCATCCCGTTGTACTGCTGTGCGGTGCCCGGCGCGAATTGCATCGGCTGGCCCGCCATCAGGTCGATCACCTGCTGCGGTGTGAAGCTCTTGAGGCGGTTGGCGGCGAACCATTCGGGGCTGCCGTCACCGAAATCAGCGCTGGTGGCGCCGCGCGGCAGGCCGCTGGTGTGGTTGAGCAACCGGCCCACGGTGACGGACGGGAGGCCGGCGGGCAGGACTCCTGGCAGGTACTGCTGGACCGGCTTGTCCAGGTCGATCCGGTGCTCGGCGGCGAGCTGGAGGACGATGGTGGCGGTGAAAACCTTGGAGATGCTGCCGATCCGGATGTGCGCGTCGGGCGGGACGCCCTGACCGGTATCCAGATCGCCCACGCCTGCGGTGCCCGACCAGTGGCCCGCGCGACCGGTGATCCGCAGCAGCGCGCCGGTGACGTCCGCGTTCGGCAGGCCACCGATGGCTGCCCGGAGCTCGGCCGGGTCGAGCCGGGGCAGTGACGCACCGGTGGCGGTGGCGGACGCTGGGACCGGGGTGGCGGCGGAGGCGGGAGCGGCCGTACCCGCGGCCAGAGTTGCCAGCACAGCACCGGACGCGACGGCGGCGAGGCAACGGGTGACGACGGCAGAGCAGTTCACAGTAAGGCTCTCCAAGCGATGGCGGTGAGACCGGCGGTCGTACGGCCTGGCCACGAGTCTCTTCCGACCCAACGGCCCGGCTCATCAGGGAACGTCCCTGAGCGATCCCTGACCGGACCCTCACAGTTGGTCGGGGGCCGGCCCCTGCTCCGGCACCGAGGAGTTCTTCTGCAGCGCGCCTTCCACCGCTGACCGTGCACCAGTCGTAGAAGACCTGCGCCCGCTCTTCGGCCGGGTGCCAGGCGCGATCACGGCCACGTCCGCGACCGCGCCTGGCAGGTGCGGGAGATCCTCACCCGGCTTGGACAGCGCCGCAGTACCGGAGCCGTCTACCTTGTGGTGGCCGCCACGGCCGGGACTCGGGAACTGACCCTCGCGCACCGCGAGCGGGCCTTCGAGTGCATCGCCGCCGTCACTCACCGGCCGGCCGCTCCAGCGGCACCGGGCGCTGAGGCCGCGGGCGCTGAGGCCGCGGGCGCTGAGGCCGCGGGCGCTGAGGCCGCGGGCGCTTCTCCCGTCGGAGTGCTGACAGATCAGCGCAGTCTTCTAGGAGAGCGGCCCGCCCGCACCATCGGGTCCACGAAGGGGGCGCCTGCGCCCGAGGACGCTCGCTCGGACCACACCGAACGCCGCCGGAGTACTACCGGGCCGCGGGCAGCGACGTGCGGCTGGACGGTGCTACGTGTGGCTCGTCGGGTCGGGACGCTGTGGCGGCGGGTGCCGGAGCGGAGGTGGAGGGCGTGGCTGTCGGTGTGGGAACGGTCGTCACCGAGAGGGTGTCGCCGGGGTGGATCCGGGCGTAGAACCACTTGATGTCCGCGGCGCCGAGGCCGATCCAGCCGCCGCTGGAATCGTCGTCGCTCAGGGTCTTGAGCTGTGGGGAGAAGAGGCCGACGTAGTGCCGCCGGCCCTGCTCGTCGCGCAGCTCGACCACGTACCGGACGGTCACCACGGTGGGGCCTATGGTCGGGTCCTTGGGTGACACGTGGTGGCTCAGCTGTCTCGGATCCTCTTTCGCGACCACCGTCATCGGGCTCTCGGCCCCGCGCAGGGCGTCGGATTCGGAGAGGACCGGCATCGTCCGACCGCCGAATGTGAGGGTGCGCCGGGAGAGGTCCAGCGTGTCGGAGAAGGCCGTCGGGGAGGCCACGGTCGCGGGCCGGCGCCCGGCCGGGTGGTGGTCCGGGGCCCCGCCGGCACGCAGGGTCAGGGCGAGGCCCAGCAACGCGAGGGCCGCGGTGCCCGTGCCGAGGCTCGCGGCGGCGCGGCGGCGGCGTCCGCGACGTATCGCCCGGGCGCGTGTCGCGGGGCCGCCGACGACCGGGGCGGTCTCCTGGCCCGCGGCCAACTCGCGCAGTGCGGCGGCAAGTTCATCGGCCACGGCGGCTCTCCCTCCTGACCGGCCCGTCGGCCTCGTCGGCCCGTCCGTCGGCCTCGTGGTCCGCGAGACGCTTCGCCAACTGCGCCCGCCCCCGGGACAGTCGCGCCTTGACCGTTCCCACGGGCGCGCGGGTCTCGGAGGCTACCTGCTCCACACTCAGGTCGCACAAGTGGTGCAGGACGATCGCCATCCGCTGAGCCTCGGGCAGTTCGCGCAGCGCGGCCACGAGTGCGGCGTACTCGGGGTTCGGCCCCGGGGTGGGGTCGGGCGGCGGAGTGCGCCGCACCAGTTCCAGCCAGCGCCTCGAGCGCCGCCAGCGGCTCACCGCCAGCCGCATGGCCACGGTGCGGATCCATGCCTCGGGAGCACCGTCGGCCAGGAACCGCCGGCGCCGGTCCCAGGCTCGTACGAAGGCTTCCTGCACGACGTCCTGGGCCTCGCCGTGGTCGCCGGTGAAGGCGTAGAGCTGTCCGGTGAGCCTGGGGAACGCGGCCGCGTAGAAGGCGTCGAACTCGTCCTCGGTCATGCCTCCACCGAAATCTCTGTCCTTTGCTTGCAACCCGGCCGCCACCGCCGTGCGTACAGGTCCCGTAGTCGCGTAGGTCGCATCCGGCGAAGCACGACCCATCGGGAAGACGGTGCGCGGGGGTTCCGGGCTCCCTCGTCCTCGACGGTGTCGGCTCGTCGGCTGATCAACCTACCGGCACACCGAACAGTTGCCCGACCCGGACGGACGCCCGCACGTCCGGCCACGACGGGGTTCCCGAGCCTAAGGACCACCCACGTGCCACCGACCCACGATGTGCCCCCCACCGGCCACGACTTCGCCACGTACGCCCGGACGCACCGGTCCGGGCTGATCGTGACCGCGCGGCTGCTCACCGGCGATCCCGGTGCGGCGGAGGAACTGGTGCGGAGAACACTGGTGCGGATGTGCGCGCGGTGGCGACGTGTCCCGAGCGACGACGCGGACTTCCACGTACGGCGCTGTCTGGTGCGGGGCCACCTGCGCCGGCTGCGCGGACGGCGGGCCGCGCGGCGGCGGGCGGTCCTCGTGCTGCGGATCTGGGAAGGGCTGACGGACGCGGAGATCGCCCAGTTGCTGGACTGCTCGGTGGGCGCGGTGCGTGCCCGTGCCCGGCACGGTCTGAAAGCGGCCGGCGGCGATCCCGGGCGGCTGCGCGAGGCGTACGCCCGTGCCGCCCGGGACATCGTCCCCTGCGAGGTGCCGCTGGCCGAGGTCCAGGCGGCGGGGGGCCGCCTGCGACGACGGCGCCTGGTCGTCGCCTCGGCCGCCTGCGCGGCGCTGCTCGTACCCGTCGTCCTGCTCGCGGCCGGCCGTGACGGGGGCGGTGGTGGGCAGGAGGGGAGGCGCGGAGCCCAGGCCGGGAGCGGCGCACCTTCGGTGACGAGCCCGGTCCGGATCGTGGCGCCGGGCGAGCGGGTGACCGTCGGGCCGGGGGTACGGGTGTGGCTGACGGCGGATGGTGCGCATTGGTCGGTGGACAAGCGTCCCCCCGGGGACGACGACGACCGCCCACTCGATCAACCCGGTGTCTCCGCGCGGGTGGACAGCGTGAGCGGTGGGTTCCTCCTGTCCGGCCTCTTCCACGGCCTCAGCGGCGAGCCGGACCGTGTCGAGGTGTCCACCGGCACCGGCAGGACCACCGCGAAGGTGCTCGTGCTCGCGGGAAGTCCGGGCTGGGGCCTGTGGTACACGAGCCCGCCGCTGACCGAGAGGAACGTGCGGATGCTCCTCGACTCGGGAGCGCACGAGCGGATCGTCACGGTGTACGACGCCTCGGGCGAGGTCGCCGCACGATCGGACAGCACGTGGTGACGGACGTGCACGAGAACGAGAACGACGGGACCGCCGGACCGCGACCGGGAGAGGGGACGAGGGCGGTCCCCCGGCGGGGGAGGCCGGCGCCGCTGCGGACCCGGTTCCGGCGCACCCGCGGCCGGCGGCTCCGCCGGCTGTTCCACGCCCTCCTCACGCTGATCGCGACGCTGTGCGCGGCGGGCGTCGTGGCGTACCACTTGACGACGATCCCGAAGCCGCACCCCGAGACGGTCACCCAGAGCACCGTGTTCCTCGACGCGGACGGGGCCTATCTGGGCCGGCGCGGTCCGGTCGACCGGCAGGACGTCCCGCTCTCCGCGGTCCCCGCGCACGTGCAGGAAGCGGTGATCGCCGCGGAGAACCGCTCCTTCCGCACGGACAGCGGGATCTCGCCGCGGGCCATCGCACGGGCCGCCCTGGCGACGCTGACGGGCGGTGACCCACAGGGCGGCTCCACCATCACCCAGCAGTACGTGAAGAACGCGCTGCTGACCCCGGAGCATTCGCTGTCCCGCAAGGCCCGCGAGGCCCTCATCTCGATCAAACTGGACCGCACCCGCACCAAGGACGAGATCCTCGGGGGCTATCTCAACACCGTGTACTTCGGGCGGGGCGCCGCCGGCATCCAGTCCGCCGCGCGCAACTACTTCGGCGTGGACGCGAAGAGCCTGACGGTCTCCCAAGGCGCTGCGCTGGCGTCCATCATCAACATCCCCTCGTACTACGAGAAGGCGGGCTCCGACCCGAAGGTGACGGCGAAGCTGGAGCACCGCTGGGAGTGGGTGCTCGACGCGATGGTGGCGAGCGGGAGCATCACGGACGAGCAGCGGGCCACGGCGCGGTTCCCGGCGTTCCGGTTCTATCCGCCGGGCGAGACCGAGGGGCAGCGGCAGTACCTGATCGACGTCGCGGCCAAGGAGGCCGCCGACCGGCTCGGCATCGCCGAGGACCAGCTCGCGAGCGGTGGTTACAGCGTGACGACCACCTTCGACCTGACCGCGCAGAACCGTGCCACGCAGCTGGCCGAGGGGAGTTCCGGGGGCGAGCGGGTGCGGGTGCACACCGCCGTCGTGGGGATCGTGCCCGGAGACGGTGCGGTACGGGTGCTGTACGGGGGCTCGGACTACGCGCGGCAGCCGTTCAACGACGCGGTGGACGGGGCGGTGGAGGCGGGGTCGGCCCTGGAGCCGTTCAACGGGGTGCGGCGGGCGGGCGAGCCGCTGCGCGGGCTGCTGAGGACGGCGGCGCCGACTCCGCTGAACCTGGCGTCGGCGTACGCGACGGTGGCGGCGCACGGCCGGTACGCCACCCCGTACACCGTCGCGCGCATCACGCGGGAGGGCCGCACCGTCTACCGGGCCCGTCCCGACGTGCGGCGTGTGCTGGACGCGAAGGAGGCGATGGCGGCGGGCGCACGATCGGGGGCCGGACCGGTGCCCGTCACCGCCGGCCCGGCGGAGGCGAAGGCGTTCGGCCTCGGCGGGGCGGGCGGCGGGACCACCCGGCGAACCGTGTGGAGCTCCGGGTACGACGGCCGGCTCGCCTTGACGGTGGCGCTGTTCGCCGACCGGGCGGGCAGCAGGAAGGGCACGACGGTGCCCGCGCGACTGCCGGACGAGCCGTCGCCGACCAAGTCCGCACAGCGGATGGCGGCGGGGGTCTGGGAGGCTGCCAGGGATGTGCCCCCACGGCGGAGCTTCGGGGACTGACCCTCCTGCGCCGCGGCCCGGAAACCGGCAAGTGAACCAAGGGGCCGAGCGTGGCTGTCCTGAGGAAGCCGCGGCTCTCGGCCCCGCGGCAGAGGATCCCCGTGCGGTGCTCGCAGCGAGTCGGGCCGTCCATGGGCCGTACGACTGCGCAGCGGCACAATGTGGGCATCATGAGGCATGGGGATCGATCTGGAGCTGCACTCGGCACGGCCGGCGCATGCCGACCGGCACAGCCGACCCTGTAGGGGACGCCGCGCCGGCCGGCCCCCGGGATCACGGCGAGGTGGGCCGCGTCCAGGTCCGTGGCGAACGACCTGGTCCCTGCCCATGGTGAGGTTCATGCCCAGCGTGATCCGGGGCCACGGGATCAGCTGTCCTTCGGAGCCGGACTCGTGCTGGTACAGGCCGTCCGTGCGGAACTCCAGCCAGTGGCCCTTGCCGGTGTCCCCCACCACCCAGCGGCCGTCACACAGTTCCAGCGGTCCCAGAGTCGTACTCGTATCCCCCGTCGGCTCATTGGATCGCGTGCCCCGGGGCCACGGCCGCTGTCTCCGTGACCTCGGGGGGCCGTGGTGGGCGCCGGTGCGGGGCGCGGGCGGTCAGCCCGAGCAGGGCGGTCCCTGGGCCTCGCTCGACTGGTGCTGGTCGTAGGCGCCGCAGGCGAGGACGGCCTTCGGCTCGTCGCCGGTCTGGCGCAGCAGTACCAGGGTCTTGTCGCTGGGCGGGGCGTTGGCGCCGTCGTAGGACACGTAACCGGTGGCCCCGTTGAAGGCGATGCCGGCTTGGAGCACCAGCAGGACGGACTTGCGCTCGATGTCCGGGTCGGCCAGTCCGGCCTGGCGGACCGCCTCGGAGAGGACGTGGAAGGCGTCGTAGGAGACCGCGGAGTGGCCGTCCTGCCGCCAGGGGTCCGTGCCCGGGGCGGTGGCCTTCACATAGGCGTCGTAGTCGGCGACGAACTGCCGGGTCCTGTCGCCGGCGCCCGGGTCGTCGGTCGGCAGCCGGTGTGCGGAGTAGTACAGGCGCAGCCAGTCCTTGTCGGCGAAGGCGCCGGTCTGCGCCACGTTGGTCAGCTCGTTGCCGCCGAGGACCGTCACGTCGCGCGAGGTGCATGTCCCTGCGGTGTCCATGGAGTTGATGAGGGCGGTGAAGTCCTTGGCCCGCGCCGACCAGTACACCACCGAGTCCGGCCGGTCCCCCAGCGCGTCGCACAGCGCCCGGGCCAGCGGGTCGGCGCCGTGCTCGCTGACCGCGCCACTCAGCGGAGCGGCGCCGAAGACGCCCTCCTGGTTGAAGTCGAACACCTGGTGGGTGCCGTGGAAGTCGCCGACGAACCGGCGGGCGAGGCTGTCGCTGTAGAGGTCCGCGGAGCTCTCGATCACGATCGCGTTGCGGGCCGGGGTGCAGCGGTCCTCGTGACCGGGCTGGGCCACGATGTTCTCGGTGGCCGCGAAGTCCGCCTCGATCCTGGCCTCGCGGGAGTTGAACGGCGTGGACGGCCAGTAGGTCAGCGCGGCGGAGCCGGTGAGCATCTCGTCGGCGGTCGCGGTGGTGCCGATCGTGGGGATGCGCGCGTCGCCCAGCACGCGTAGGGCCGCCTGGGTCTCGCGGCGGCTCTGCGCGAAGCCCAGCACCCCGACGACCCGGTCGGACGCCGGGACGCCGCCCTCGTCCGCCACCTCCGCGGCGAGCTTCCGTGCCGCGCTCTCGGCGTCACGGAAGGCGACTCCGGCCCCGCGAACGTCGACGCGCAGGGGTATCAGGGAGTCGTCGGCGGCGGCCTCGCGGTTCAGTTTCTCCTGCCATATCGCGATGCCGCGCAGCTCCGGGATCGTCCCGTCGAAGCGGGTCTCGTCGTCGGTCGTCGGCGGGTCGGACACGAAGGCGACGACCGTCCGCACGGTGCGGCCCTGGGCGGCGTACTGCCCGACGCGGGCGTTCTGGCGGTCGATGGTCCGCACGGCCGCCTTGTACCAGGCGGTGGCGTGCACCGGCACCGGTTGGGTCGGGGCGGCCTCCGCCACGGAGCCGGTACCGCCGAGGCAGTCGCGGGGCGGGGGGAAGAGGACCGGCCGGAGCAGCAGTCCCCCCGCGAGCAGGGCGAGTACGGTCACCCCGCCCACGACCGCGGTCGGGACGTACCGGCTGAACCTGAACGTCCGCGGCCCGACGGGCAGGACGGGTACGCCGCGTGCGGCCAGGTCGGCTGCGGAGACGGTGACCAGGACCGGGGGTTCGCCGTCGGCGGCGTCGGCGGCGAGCCGGACACTCGCCTCCGGCCACGTGCTCTCCGCCGGATCGCCCAGTTCCCGCAGCAGGTCCTCGGAGGGGACGCCCACGGCGACGACGAGCGGGCCCGGCGGTCCGGCGGTGGCCCGGGCCCGGCGCAGCGAACGCAGGAAGCGCTCGGCGGCGCGGGCACCCGGCTCTCCCGGCGGGGGCAGTTCCAGGAAGAGGACCGGGCGGCTGGTCCTGCGGCGCCGGCCGGGCAGGATGCGGCCGATCGCGGGCCGGCCCAGGTCCTCCAGCAGGGCGCGCAGGACGAGCCAGTCGAACTCCTGGAGCGCCTCCTCCTGGGACGCGCCGTCCGCGAGCTGGACGGAGCGCTCGGCGGCCACGTGGTCCATCACCCGGAAGAGGTTGTTGCTGCCCTGGGCCACCGGTTCCGCGCCGAGCCAGCCGCGCATCACCTTGCGGGAGGTGCGGTGGGCCCAGATCCGTCGTGGGAGCAGCTGGACGAACGACAGCCAGCTGAGACCGGCCAGGAAACCGGCGATCCCGTCGAGGGCCGGCCCCTCCATCCTGGTGAAGGCCAGCGCACCGCCGCGCTGGGCCCGCTGCTCACCGGCGTAGGTCCGCAGCTCCGCTTCCTGGTTCGCGTTCGTCACCCACTCCTCCGGGTGCCGCCTGATGTACTCCACCAGGTCGCACATGACGCGGAAGTGCGGGAAGCGGTCGGGAGTCATGTGCTGCGGGGCACTGCGGTACAGCTGCGTGCCGGCGCCGGCGGACAGCAGCCGGGCGTCGGCTCCGTCACCGGTCCCCGCCGGCAGGTGGGCGAACGGCACCCGCTGCCGCAGCGCTCCGGCCAGAGCGGCGACGACGCGGTCCACACCGGTCCGGTACGACTCGCGCGGTACGCGCAGGAGGAACAGCGGCGGACTGGTCTCCAGCCTCGCCCGGTTCTCGTACGTGGGGGCCACGGTCACCCGGAACTCACGGACGAACGCGGTGGCTTGGTCGTTGGGGAACCTGGGACTGTCGAGTGGTGCGGTCATGCGGAACTTCCCCCGTGTTCGACCTGCACGACGTGCGCCGGGAATCGGCGCCGGCTCCTGGCCATCTGCTGCGCCCACGCGTCCAGTCGGGGGACAGAAGGTGAGAGGAGGAGGCCGAGGAGCCGAAGTTGAAGGATACCGTCGGTGTGGCAGGCGTCACAATGGGTGGTCGGAAGCGTTCCGGCGGACCGCGCATGCGCCCTCTGCTCCCTACATGTGCGCCCCCTCTGTCCCGGGTTGCCCCACGGCGGTGACCGACGCTCCCGCGGGTCACCCGTCCAGGTCACACGGTGTACAGGGCGGCTGCGAACTGCGGAAGCGCGGCGAGCAGCATGAAGGTGCCCCGCCGCAGCCGGCGGTGAGCGCCCCGTCGCCGCCACGGCCGCGGGCAGCCGGCGTACGGGACGCTCGCACCGGCCCGGCGGCACGTCAGATACGAGACCGCCCGCGCAGTCGCCTCGGACTCCACCGTGACCAGGATGTTCGTCATCCGACGACGCGACAGCCTGTCCGCCGGGCGAGAGGCGAAATAGGCGCGCAGAGCCTCGCGCCCCTCAATGGATTTTCGCGAAGCCTCATCACCGGCCAGCAACCAGACGCAGGTCAGGGGCGGGTACTGAGGTGACGCACGTGCGGGCCCCACTGGTCAAGGACGGGTGCCGCGCACCAATGGCACAGCGGCATGCTGCCGTGCCCGAGCGCTGCCTCGGGGTTGTGGGGCCGTTCAGCCCTTGCGGGACGACATGGAGGTGACCGCCTTGGAGCCGATCCGGCCCAGGAGCGCAGCCAGTTCGGTGGGCGCGGACAGGAATGGGGAGTGGCCGGTGTTCAGGCGCTCGACCTGTGTGGCGCGGGTGGACATCCGCTCCTGCAATGCGGGCGGGAGTGCCCTGTCGTCCTCGCAGAGCACATAGGTGGAGGGCACCGTCCGCCAGGCCGCCCGGGTCACCCGTTGCTGGAAGGAGCGCAGGCTCTGCGTGACGAGCCGGCTGACGGCGTCCTCGGCCTGCCCGTCGGGCAGGTCCCCGAACAGCGCGGTGCGGGGGTCGTCGAAGACGACGGGGGCTGTGCCGCGCAGATCCTCGGCCGCGTCGCCGCCGTGACCGTGCACGCTGAGCAGGGACTCTCCCTCCTCGGGCAGATACGCCGCCAGGTAGACGAGGTGAGCGGCGGCAGGAAGGCCGGCGGCGGCCTGGGTAACCGGGAGGCCGCCGTAGGAATGGCCGACGACGATCACCGGACCGTCTGCCTGCCGCAGATGACCGGCTATCGCATCGGCGTCGTCGTACATCCCGGCGGCGGGTGTGCGCTGCGGTCCGGCACTGGGCAGGTCCACCGTCCGGGCCGTCCAGCCGTCGGCCGCAAGGGCCTTCCGTAGGAGGTCCCAGCACTCTGACCGGTGCCAGGCCCCGTGGACCAGGAGGAACGAGGGGCGCGGTGCGGTGGTGGGGAAGGCGTCGGCAGTGGCCGTTGCATCGGTGGACATGATCAGACTCCTGAAGTGTTCGGTGAAACGCATGCCGGCAGAGGTGGGCCGGATGTGGGGTGCAGCCGTCGGCGGTTCGGCCGCGTGGGCGGCTCGCGGAGACGGGCTCTAGCTTTGCTGCGCCGTGCCCGCCTCCAGCCGGGGACCGCCGCCGTGCTCCCTGCCGTCGCCAGCCGCCGCGCGTCGGCCGGTTTCCACGCCCTCGGGGTCATCCGGGCCTTGCCAGCCATCTTTCGCGCTCTGACCGGCATCGTCTTTCGGCGTGCCCTGCTCGCGGGCGGTGGCGTGCCCCGCGGCGGTCCCGTGCGACGGCCGTACGAAGAACAGGACGATCAGTCCGCCGAGCGCTGCCGCCAGTGCCGAGGTCAAGAACACCCGATCGAGGCCGGTGGCGAACGCCGTGTGCACCAACTGGTGAACCGCGCCCCGGTCGGCGGCGGGCGCCGCGTCCACCAGGCGTCGGGCCTGCCCGGCGGCCAGTGCCGAGGCACCCTTCTGCGGATCCCGCACCGTGCCGGTCCCGGCGAGCACAGCGGCCGCCCGGCTCGTGAAGACCGTGCCGAAGACCGCGATGGCCAGGGTCATGCCCAGCTGACGGAACGTGTTGACAGCCCCGCCGGCCATCCCTGCCTGCTGCGTCGGCACGGAGGAGGTGGCAGCCGAGACCAGCACCGGCGTGGCCAGGCCGACGCCGGTCCCGGTGACCGCGAGCCCTCCCATGAGTGCGGTCTGCCCCGCGTCGGCCGTCATACCCGCACGCAGGACCAGCATGCCTACCGCGACGGACAGGAGTCCGACGCCGATCGGCAGATGCGGTGCCAGCCGCTGGAGATGACGGCCGGCCACGGCGGCCACGAGGAACGAAGCACCGGCCAGCGGGGTGAGGGCGAGGCCCGCCCCGACCGGGCTGAGGCCCAGCATGGACTGCAGCCACAGGGAGACCAGCACCAGGCAGCCGAAGGCGCCGCCCTGCAGCAGCAGCGCACCGCTCATCAAGGCGGCGAACGAGGGGCGGCGCAGCAGCGCGAGGTCCAGTATCGGGACGCCCCCGCGTCGCGCTGTACGGTGCTCGATCACCACGAACGCCATGAGAGCCGAGGCGGTGACGGCGAAGGTCGTCAGGGTCTCGACCGAGGCCCAGCCCACCTCCCCGCCACGGATGAGCCCACAGGTGAGTGTGGCCGCGGCGATGGTGAAGGCCGTCGCACCGGGGATGTCGACACGGGCCCGGGTCCCGCCGAGCCGCACACCGTGGCCCGAGGTCCCGACGAGCTGGTAGGCGGGTCGGTCGGCACGCACCACCCGCAGCGTCGTGGTGATGGCGACAGCGGCGATCGGAAGGTTGACCCAGAAGATGGTCGGCCAGCTGAAATGCTCGGTGAGCAGCCCGCCGAGCAGAGGCCCCGCGGCTGCGGCGGCTCCGTTGGCCGCGCCCCACACGCCGAAGGCCGTACCCCGGTCCCTGCCCTGGTAGGAAGTCAGCAGCAGGGCGGGAGCGGTGGCGAACATCGCGGCGCCGCCGACGCCCTGCACCACGCGGGCTGCGATCAGCACCTCCGCGTCGGGGGCGAGGCCGCACGCCAGAGAGGCCAGGCCGAAGACACCCAGACCGCAGACGTAGGAACGCCGTTGGCCGAAGCGGTCCGCGAGGGAACCCGAGGCCAGCAGCAGGGCGGCGAGCGCCAGGGCATAGCCGTCGATCACCCATTGCAGGGAGGTGAAGGAAGCGCCGAGATCGGCAGCCATGCTGGGCAGTGCGACGTTCACGATCGTCACGTCCACCAGCAGGATGAAGGCGCCCAAGCAGATCGCCGTCAGGGGCCACCATTTGCGCATGTCGAATTCTCCGTTCGGATTGAGCAGGTGTTCCGGGACCGAGTCCCGACCGTGGTCCGGCCGGGCGAACTGCGGCGGGCCGAGCCGGCCGGCGGGTGATCCCGCGAAACAGCTTCGAGCCCTCACAGGCGATATCGTGAGTCAGAATGCTCGTCATGCGCGGATCCGACAGAATGGCCCCCATGGCGACCTATCTCGACACTCCGGGCCATGAGTACCGCAGTCTGTCGGAAGAAGACATGGAGCTCGTGCACGCGCTGCAGATCAACGGGCGGGCCTCGTTCCGGGAGATCGCCGACGTCCTCGGAATCTCCGACCAGACCGCCGCGCGCCGCTGGGCACGGCTGCGGTCCGCCGGGAAGCTCCGGGTCCTCGGCCTGACCGATCCGCTACGGCTGGGGGACTCTGTCTGGCTCGTGCGCGTACGGTGCACGCCGGATGCCGCGTCCTCCCTCGGGAAGGCGATGGCACGGCGCACGGACACCACCTGGGTCAACCTGGATTCGGGCGGCACCGAGATCTCCTGCTCGGTACGCACCCGCAGCCCCGGGCCGGAGGAGTCCCCGCTCCTGCAGAAGCTGCCGCGCACACCACAAGTGGTGGACCTGTCCGCGCACTGCTCACTGCACGTCTTCTTCGGCCGCGACCTCGGCCCGATCAACAAGCGCGGCCCGCTGACGGCCGCACAGGTCGCGGCGCTCACGCCCCCTGACACACCGGACCGGGCCACGGACGCCACTCCACCGGTGCCCCTGGACGACAGCGACCGGCAACTACTCGACCTGCTGGCCCGGGACGGGAGGGCCGCAACGGCAGACCTGGCCGCCGTGACCGGTCTGTCCCCCTCCACCGTGCGCCGGCGCATCACCGAACTCAGATCGGCCGGCGCCCTGTATTTCGACATCGAGTACCACCCCGACATCCTCCAGCAGGACTTCCGGGCCGCCCTCTGGCTGGAGATCGATCCGTCCCGCCTCGCCGAGGCGGGAGCGGCACTCGCCGCACACCCCGAAGTCGCCTACGCCACCGCCACGACGGGCACGGCGAACCTCTACGCCAGTATCGACGTGGCGACCGCCCAGCTCTTCTACCGCTACCTCACCGAGTCGGTCGCGACCCTCCCCGGCCTCCGTCACACAGCGACCGCCCCCATCCAACGCACTCTCAAAGGACCCGGTCCCTACCTCCCGACGACGGTGTGAACGACGACCGGCATTCGCCGCCCCGCGCCGCTTGGGGATGGGCCACGGCCGGCGCGGGGCGGCGAGCGGCGGTCATCGTCCGGCCATAGCTGGCGGAACGGCACCGCGTCGAACGGGTGGCGGGGCGGGCGCCCTCAGACCTGCGGCAGCGTGACCGGGGGCGGCATGACCCGGCTCTCGGCATAGCGCTGCCGGAAGCGCTCGTGGGCCGGCTGAGCGCGGTTCTCGTGAACATAGCCAGGCCCGCCGCCCGCAGATCGGCGTCAGGCAGTGAGGACGTGCCGTAGCTCGCGTACGGCGCGTTCGCGGTGGTGTCCGGCCTCGTACAGGTCGAGGGCGCGGCGGCGGACCAGGCCGGTGCGGTAGTCGGCGGGCAGTGCTGTCAGGGCGGCGGCCGTACGACGGCACGCCTGTTCGGTGTCGCCGTCGTGATGGGAGCATGCCGCGGCGTCGATGTTCAGCAGGGTGCGGGTCATGGTGCAGGTCGGCGCGGACAGCTCCAGGGCGCGCTCCTGGCTGACGTGGGCGAGGCGGGTGTCCCCGAGTGTGGTGAAGGCGTGGCTGAGGTGGACGAGGTGCTTTTGCTCGCCGTACGTGAGCCAGGTGTCCGACCGCTCGCTCTCGGGGAGCCGGTCCATGAGGGCGTCGGCGGCCTCGAGTGGAGCGCTGGGCGCGGTGCCACGGTGTGGACGCCCCGCAGCGCCTTGCTGAGGCGGAAGACCTGGCGGACGCGGTCACACGGGAGATCACCCCCGGAGACCCCCCCCCTCGCCGGGACCCGGGACAAGACACCGTGCCATCGATCGCAGGTTATTACCACTCGTGAACGCCCTGTGGGCGTGACGTCTGCTACAACCGTTCGTTGCACGAGACGGCACCTAGGAGTTGTCTTCGATTGTCACGCCCACATCAGGAGCGATGCGAGGGCGACGGTTGCCTGGTAGGACTCGGCGGTCTTGTCGTAGCGGGTCGCGATGCCGCGCCACTGCTTGAGGCGGTTGAAGCAACGTTCGACCACGTTGCGCCGTTTGTGGAGCTGCTTGTCGAAGGTCGGCGGGCGTCCGCCTCGGCTGCCGCGGCGGAGCCGGTTGCGTACCTGGTCGGCTCGCTCGGGGATGGTGTGGGGGATGCCGCGCCGTCGCAGCCAGGTGCGGATGGCCCGGGAGCTGTAGCCCTTGTCGCCCAGCACGTGGGCGGGCCGCGTGCGGGGCCGTCCCGGGCCGATGCGGGGCACTCGTATCGCTTCCATCACGGCGGTGAACTGGGTGCAGTCGTTGGCGTTGCCGCCCGTGAGCGTGAAGGCGAGTGGGCGGCCGATACTGTCGCAGACCAGGTGGAGTTTGCTGGTCAGGCCGCCTCTGGAGCGTCCGAGGCCGGGGCTGCGAAGCCCCCTTTTCTGGCCCCGGCGGCGTGCTGGTGGGCGCGGACGATGGTGGAGTCGACCGACACCAGCCAGTCGATGTCCCCAGCCGCGTCGGCGTGCGCCTGGGCGGCCCGGAGCATGCGCTCGAAGGTGCCGTCCAGCGCCCACCGGCGAAAGCGGGTGTGCAGCGTGGCCCACGGGCCGTACCGCTCCGGCACGTCCCGCCAGGCCGTCCCGGTGCGGAACTTCCACTCGATCCTGTTGAGCACCTTACGGTCGTCCAGCCGCTTCCGCTCCCGCAAGGATGCAGGCAGCAGCGGGCGGACGAACTCTCAATCGACATCAGACAGTTCATGGCGACGTATCACCCGACCATGATCCGCCACTCAAGATCTTTTGCAGACACGGCCTAGCGCGCCGTCACCCGAAAAGATGTTGCCGTGGGGTCGGCGGCGTCCGGGAGGAGCATGCCTGCTTCGGCGCCGCTTCGCAGGTAGTCGATGACGGCCGGTGTGATGACTTCTCCGGGGGTGATGACGGGGACGCCGGGCGGGTAGGGGCTGATGGTCTCGGCCGCGATGCGTCCGGCGGCCCGGTCGGCGGGGACGTGTTCCGCGGGGGCGAAGTAGGCGTCGCGGGGGCGCATGGCCTGCTCGAGCTGGAGCGCGCGTGGTTCGGGGAGACGGACCCGGGGCCGCTTCCCGATGGTGCCGGCGTGGTCGGCCAGGCGGTGCAGGGAGTCGATGAACAGGTTCTCGGTGCGTTCGTCGTCCGCGTGGGTGATCTGCCCGCTGATCCGGCAGGTGTCGGAGGATCCGACGTCGACGTGGCAGTGGGCGCGCAGCCACTCGGCGGCCTGCATGCCGCTGATGCCGAGGTCCCGGACGTCGATGGTGATCTTCAGCAGGTCCAGTTCCGCGGTCAGGCCCTGGTCGACCACCTCCTGGCCCATCAGGCGCAGGCCGGGCAGGGCGGTGACGGCCTTGCGGATGCGGCTCGCGCGGTCCAGCGCCGCGTCCAGCAGCCCGTGTCCGTGCTGGACCATCTGGCGACGCCATCCGTCGAGGGTGGCGTACACCAGGGAGGAGGAGCTGGTGGTGCCCAGCAGATCCTCACGCTGCTCGAGCACCTCGGGTGAGACCCGGTCGCCTTGCAGGTGGAAGACGGAGCTCTGCTCGATTGCGGCGCCCATCTTGTGGACGCTGGTGACGACGAGGTCCGCGTCGGCGTCCATGCCCCAGGCCGGCAGGCCGGGGTGGAACGGGAGGTGGGCTCCCCAGGCCTCGTCGACGATCAGCGGGACGTCGCGACCGTGGCAGACGTCGGCGACCCCGCGGATGTCGGCGCACGAGCCCCAGTCCGTCGGGGTGATCAGCAGCATGCCCTTGGCGTCCGGGTGTTCGGCCAGTGCCCGCCGTACGTCGTCCGGCTCCGGCGGGTGCGCGAGGTGCCGTTCGGTGTCGAACTTCGGGTGTACCCAGACCGGTTGCACACCGTTGACGATCACGGCGGCGATCACCGACTTGTGGGCGTTGCGGGAGATGAGGATCTTCTCGCCCGGCCCCGCCACCGCCAGCATCGCCGTCTTCACCGACAGGGAACTGCCGCACGTGGAGAAGAACGCCTGCTCGGCACCGACCGCGTCGGCCATCAGCTCCTGCGCCTGCGCGAGGACCCCTTGCGACTCGCGGCGGTCGTCGAGCCCGTTGAGGGAGAGCACGTCCGACGCGAAGACGCCCTCCCCGACGATGCCGACCACCCGGGGATCGGCTCCGAGACCCTGCTTGTGGCCGGGCGGTCCGTACACCACGTCACCGCGACGCCGGAACTCCTCCAGCGCCTCCAGCACAGGGACACGCGAGTGATCCATCACTGTCCTCCTCATGACGAGCTGAGTCTCTTCCCCGTACGACGGCGCGGTCCGCCCCGCGGCCGGGGCGCAGCGCGCCGTCGTACACCGTCACGCACGGGTTGCACGGGCGCCGGAGCCGAAACGCCGACCGCCGCCGGATCACACCCGGCGGCGATCGGCGTGGTGGCGGTCAGCGTGGGTGGCGGTCGCGGGGGAAGGAGACCGGCGGCGGACGGTGCGCCCGGCCGGCCGGCGCCGCGGGCGGTCCCGTCCCCCGCCGGCGTCCGTACGGACGTCAGCGGCCGGGCCCCGTGTCGCGCAGTTCGTCCGCCGCGGCCCGGTAAGCCTGGGTGGCACGGGTGAAGTAGTCGAAGAGGGTGGTCAGTTGCTCGGACGTGCAGTCGGCGAGGATCTCGCCGGTCTTCCGTCGCGCGGGCGCCATGGCGAGGTCCAGGCCGGCCGGTTCGCCCACCGGTCGCACGACGACCTTGCCCCGGTCTCCGGGGCCGGCCGCGCGGCGGGCGTAGCCGGACTGCTAAAGCCTGTCGATCAACCGGGTGGTCGGACCGGTCGTCAGGCCTGTGCGTTCGGCCACCGAACGGCGGCGCGACGGCAACCGCGTCTCCACGGGCCGCGCGGCCGGCCGGAGTGCTCGACGGCGACGGCCGCACAGCTCCCGTACAAGCCGCGTCCGTACGCTTCGCCGCGCGGCCGGCGCGAACGCGGCCCGCCTCCTCGCGTCGGCCCGCGAACGCTTCACGCTTGCGCCCTTCCGGTGCTGTGTCGCTCCCGTGACCAGGGGGTTCTCCCGGCGCTTGGGCCGTGTCCGCGATCTCGTCCCGCCTGATCCGGCCCCGGCCCGATGCGTCCGGAGCACCTCGCCGGGAGACGGCGGGCGGCTCCCGGACGGCATCCGCGTCCCCCGTCGGTGTGGCCCCCGGCGTGCCACGAGCGGGGTCGGGGCATCCGGGAGGAGGGAGGTGGACGTGGTGGGAGACGAGGGCTTGGGGCTGGGAGAAGTACTGCGGGCCGCCGAGGAGGCGGCGCCGACGGAATCGGTCGACGTCGTCGCCCGGAACCTGGAGAAGCGGTTCGGCGTGCGGGCGGTGTCGTTCTGGCTCGTCGACCTGATAGGGCGGGAGGCCGTGCGGCTGCCGCGCGCCGGTGAGTCCCTGCGCGACGGCGCACAGCGGACCGAGCTGCGGGGCAGCGTGTACGACCAGGTCCTGCGCAGGCAGCGTCTCCACCACGAGTACGACGCCGACGAGGGGTTCCGCGTCATCACGCCGGTGACGAACCGGGGCGACTGCATCGGGGTGCTGGAACTGTGGGTGCCCCGCCTGGACGACGAGGTACGGGAGGAGATCGAGAAGGCAGCGCACGCGCTGGCGTACATCGCGGTCACCGACCGGCGCTTCACCGACCTGTACCACTGGGGAAGACGTACCACCAGCATCAGCCTGGCCGCGGAGATCCAGCACCAGCTGCTGCCCTCGGCCTCCTGCTGCGAGGCCCCGCAGTTCACCCTCGCCGGCGGCCTGCTCCCGGCGGACGAGGTGGGCGGCGACACCTACGACTACACCCTCGACGCCGACGCGCTGCACCTGTCGATCACCGACGCCATGGGGCACGACACCGCGTCCGCCCTGCTGGCCACCCTCACCGTCAACGCCCTGCGCGGCGCCCGGCGCGCCGGGCTCGGCCTCACCGAGCAGGCCCACGCCGCCCATCAGGCGATCCGGACGCACGGCCACGGCATGACCACCGGGCAGCTGCTGCACGTCGAGCTGGACAGCGGGCGCTGCCGGCTGGTCAACGCCGGGCACCCCTGGCCCCTGCGCCTGCGCGACGGGCTGGTGGAGGAGGTCCCCCTGCGGATCAACCTGCCGTTCGGGGTGCCGCTCCCCGTCCGTTACGAGGCGCAGGACATCGACCTGCGCCCCGGTGACCGCCTGCTGCTGCTCACCGACGGCATGTGCGAGCGCGAGGCCGCCACCCTCGACATGGCGGCCCTGCTGCGGGACACCCTCGGCGAGCACCCCCGCGAGGTCGTGCGCGCGCTGGCCGACTCGGTGCACCACGTGTGCGGGGGCGTCCTGGCCGACGACGCCACCATCATGGTCCTGGACTGGCACGGCGCCCAGCTCGGGGAGCGGCACGCGGCCGACGTCGGGTTCTCCTGAGACCTGGCCGCCGGCCGGCTTCTCCTGAGACCTGCCGGCCGGCCGCTGCCCTGCCGGCTGCTGCGGGCCGGGCGCCAGGCGGCTCGTCGCCTACGTCGTCGGCCCGGCCGGACGGGACACCGCGGGCCCCGGTCCGGTCCGGGGCCGCCGGAACCCCGCGGTGGGCCTCGCGGCTGGGCCCGCGGAGCCCGGGTTCTCCGGGCGAACGCCCGGAGAACCCGGTGGGGGCTGCTTTCCCAACCCCTGGACGGCGAGTAACCAGGCTTTGGCCGACGCAACCGGCCGGGTGTCCGCGGGCCGGGCGGCGAGGCCGGTCACCGGCCCCCCGGCACCCCCGTCCGGACCGCTCGCCACGCCGGACGTGCGATGGGTCACTCCGGTGGCGTATCCCCGGCCGGCGCCCGATCGGGGCGGTTTCGGATCACGCGCGTCACGGAGGCCGGAAATCTGTCGGGGCAGCGCCACATATCCGGGCGCGTCGACGTTAGGGTTAGGTCCACCGGGGCGCCAGACGGACCCGCGCCCCCGAAACGAAGGTGCCATGCCCGCCGAGAACTCAACCGCCGGCAACCTCGACGACGACGACTACCCCGCCTACACGATGGGCCGTGCCGCCGACATCCTCGGCACCACGCCCGCGTTCCTGCGCGCCATCGGCGAGGCCAAACTGATCACCCCGCTGCGTTCGGAAGGCGGCCACCGCCGCTACTCCCGGTACCAGCTGCGCATCGCCGCCCGCGCCCGCGAGCTGGTCGACCAGGGCACGCCCGTCGAGGCCGCGTGCCGCATCATCATCCTGGAGGACCAGCTGGAGGAGGCCCTGCGGCTGAACGAGACGATGCGCCACGGGCTGGGCGGCGGCACCGGGGCCGGTGGCGGTCACTGAGCGCCACATTCCCGGTTCCGGACAAATATCTGTCGTCGCCGTTGCAGGATTACCTCCGGGGGGCCGGAAGTTTCTCCGGTCCCGTGGGGTCAGAATTGCCCGCCGACGGGACCCGAATGCAGGAAAGCCTGGGATGCCAGGGGCTGCCTGTGTTACCGTGATAACAGTTGCAGTTTTGATTGCCGGAGACCGCCTGTGAAACTTTCCAGGCATTTCCGGGTCCCCTTGAGGGGTGATCATCGCGGCGACTCGGGTTCTGCACAGTGTGGATCCCGGCACTGCCCCTAGGGAGATTCAATATGGCATCTGGCACCGTGAAGTGGTTCAACGCGGAAAAGGGCTTCGGCTTCATCGAGCAGGACGGCGGCGGCGCCGACGTGTTCGCGCACTACTCGAACATCGCCACCTCCGGCTTCCGCGAGCTTCAGGAGGGCCAGAAGGTGACCTTCGACGTGACGCAGGGCCAGAAGGGCCCGCAGGCCGAGAACATCGTTCCCGCCTGACGCTGACGATTTGCATGTGGTGGGGCCCGCGCTCTTGGGCGCGGGCCCCAGCCCGTTTTCCCCACTTTTTTCTGCCCTCGCCTTTTTGGCTTCCTTTCGGCTTGTTCTTGCGAATTCCGTCGCGGTTCCGCACCGCCGAAACGAATTCCTCGATACGTGCCGCACGCATCGAGGAGGGTTCCGCGTGAGCCGCGCCCAACAGACCCGTCGTACCGGCAACGATCCCGCCCGGTTCCGTTCGCGTAGGACGAGCCCGCAGGGGTCGAGCACCCAGCCACGGCGGGCGCCGCAGGGAGAGTTCGCGCTCCCCGTCAGTCTCACCGAGCCGCTGCCGGCCGTGGAGACGTTCGCCGATCTCGACCTGCCCGCGCCGCTCCGCGCCGCGCTGCTCGCCGAGGGCGTCATCGAGCCCTTCCCGATCCAGGCCGCGACCCTGCCGAACTCATTGGCCGGCCGCGACGTCCTGGGCCGCGGACGCACCGGCTCCGGCAAGACCCTCGCCTTCGGCCTGCCCCTGCTGGCCCGTCTGCACGGCCAGCGGGCCGAGCCCAGGCAGCCGCTCGGCCTCATCCTCGTACCCACCCGGGAACTGGCCCAGCAGGTCACGGACGCACTCACCCCCTACGCGCGGGCGCTGCGCCTGCGGCCGGCCACCGTCGTCGGCGGCATGTCGATCGGCCGGCAGGCCGCCGCGCTGCGCGCCGGTGCCGAGGTCGTCGTCGCCACCCCCGGGCGGCTCAAGGACCTCGTCGACCGGGGTGACTGCCGCCTGGACCGCGTGGGCGTGACCGTCCTGGACGAGGCCGACCAGATGACCGACATGGGCTTCATGCCCCAGGTCACCGGCCTGCTCGACCAGGTACGCCCCGACGGCCAGCGGCTGCTGTTCTCGGCCACGCTGGACCGCAACATCGACAAGCTGGTCCGCCGTTACCTGCACGACCCCGTGGTGCACTCCGTCGACCCGTCGGCGGGCACGGTCACCACCATGGAGCACCACCTGCTCCACGTGCACGACGACGACAAGCACAGCACCGCCACCGAGATCGCCGCCCGCGACGGCCGCGTGATCATGTTCCTGGACACCAAGCACGCGGCGGAACGCCTCGCCCGGCACCTGCTGTCGGTCGGCGTCCGGGCCTCGGCCCTGCACGGCGGCAAGTCCCAGCCCCAGCGGACCCGCACGCTCGACCAGTTCAAGGACGGGCACGTCACGGTCCTGGTCGCCACCAACGTCGCCGCCCGCGGCATCCACGTCGACAACGTCGACCTCGTCGTGAACTTCGACCCGCCCGGCGACCACAAGGACTACCTGCACCGTGGCGGCCGTACCGCCCGGGCCGGCGAGTCCGGCACCGTCGTCACGCTCGTCCTGCCGCACCAGCGGCGCACGATGAACCGCCTCATGGCCGACGCCGGCATCACCGCCCAGGCCACGCAGGTCCGCCCCGGCGAGCCCGAGCTGAGCCGCATCACCGGCGCCCGGACCCCCTCCGGCGTGCCCGTCGTCCTCGCCACGCCGGCGGCCGAGCGCCCCGAGCACGCGGGTTCCGCCGGACGTCCCCGCGGCGGGCGGGCGAGGCGCGCACGGCGTCCCGGTTCCGGCCGGACCCGTTGACCGTCCGCACCCCGGGCGGGTCCGCGAGGCGTCCCGCCGAGGAAGGGAAGCCCTTGAACCCACCCGAGCAGACACCCCGGTCCCCGGCCTCCGCACCCCTTGCGGTGCCGGTGGCCGGCGGCACCGGGCTGACCGCCCGTGACGCGATGGGCGCCCCCGGCCTCCAGATCGACGACCACATGAGCGTCGACGTGGCCCTGTCCGTGCTCATCGGCGCCCGCGCCACCCACCTGCTCCTCCGGGACGACGACGGCCGCTGTTCCGGGCTGGTCACCAGGGCCCAGCTCACCGCCCAACGCGCCGCCTCCTCCTACGGCGACCGGGCCCGGCTGCGGGACATAGCGCTCGACCGCGGACCGTTCACCGCGTCCGTCTCGGCCCTGGGCGACGCGGAGTCGGCCATGCGGACCCGCACACTGGACGTCTCCCCCGTGGTCGACGAGCAGGGCTATGCCCTGGGCGTCCTCACCGTCATCCCCTGACCGCTCTCCCCGTGGAGGCAGCATGCGCTGTGTCATCGCCCGTTTCCCCTTCGACCTGACCAAGAGTGAGGTCGAGCAGTCGATGGAGGGCATCCGGCCCGAACCCGCCGTCGGCAGCTGCGTGACCATCGACCGCCGGGTCTACCCGGTCAAGCAGGTCGGACAGGTCATCACCCGGCAGGACCGCCGTGACTTCACCGCCGCCGAGGTCAGCAGGGCACTGACCCGGCTCGGCTTCACCTGCCACGAGGCGGCGCCCGCCGCCCCCCAGGAGCACACCGACCCCTCGACCCTTCCCTGGGCCGACCACTCGCTGGGCTAGGTCATGTCGTCAAATTCCCGCCGTTCGCCCGGAGGGCGGGCTCTGCGGCGTCAGGTGCGTGCCTTCGGCGTGCCGGGTCCTGACTCTCGTACTGGACGTACTCGGGTCGGGGCCCGGTGCGGCGAGAGTGCGTGCATGGCGTCGTGGAGCAGGCGGGAGTTCGACGTCACGGCCTAGGCCGTCGCGGTCGCCGCCGCCCCTCTCGATCCGTGCCACGGGCGGACGTACGCTGGACGGCACCGGAAGCAAGTCGCGCGGCGACCGCGGTGGTGCCGTTCCCGGCGTACGACGGAAAACGGGCGGCCGGGAGCCGTCCGGGACGGGATCGCACGTATGGACACGCACGGTTGGCCCGCCACCAACGGTTTCCCGGGCGGGCCGCACACGTACCGGATGCCCCTCCCCCGGCTGGCCCTCACCCCCGACATCGGCCACGGCCCGCTGCACGGCGCCTGGTGGCCCCGCTGCGACGCGCTCGAACTCGAACTGCCATCGCTGCTCGGCGCGTTGGGCCCGGGACTGGGCACCGTCGTCGGCGTCACCGTGGACACCGCCGCCTGGCCCGACGTGCCGCGCACGGTGCCGGCGCCCGGCTATGTCCCCGGCTATGTCCCCGGCTATGTCATCGAGGTGTTCCTGTCCGCCGTCGACACCGAGGCGCACACCATCACGCTGGACCGCGGCCCCCTGGGACGCCGCGACCTGCTGGTCGTCCCGCCCGGTGAACCCGCGGGCGCGGCGCACTGGTTGCTGACCACCGCCGCCGACCCGGGCAACGCCCTGTCGGCCCCGCACATGCTGGCGCTCGCTCAGGCCAACTGGGAGCGCTGAGCGGCGGGTCGGGCGCGCGACGCACCACTGCCCAGCGGCTGTCGTCGTGGCAGCGGCGGGTGTCAGGCCGCCGGGTGGCCCTCGTCCCGCCACACGGCGCGGACCACGACGGCCACGACGGTGGTCGCCGCGAGGGTGCCCAGCATGACCAGGGCCACGCCGACGGCGAAGAGGCCGGTGGCGTCGTCCGACCAGTCCAGGTACGCGGCCGTGGTCAGCCCGGCCGTGGTGCCGGCCACCGCGCCCACGACATGCCCCCGGGCCACCGCCCGGCCCACCGGTACCAGCAGGGTCAGCACCAGCCCCGCCACCTGCCAGCCCTCGTACGGCCCGGTCGTCGTGCCGTCGTCGCGCACGTCGTAGCCCCGGTCCCGGCCCAGCCAGGCGGCCCACGCGGCCGACGCCGCAGCGGCCGGCAGGAGAACGGCGAGGAACCGGCGGACGCGTGTGTGCGGTATCCGTCGCATGACCGAAGCCTCGCGGCCCGTCCCCGGTGCCGGACAGAGCACGATCACTCAGACCGGTGTGAGTAGCCCCCGAAAAGCCGGGCGCGCGGTCGTCAGCGCTGCTCCATCCGTGTGTATCCGTCATCCGATCGGCCGAGAGCCGGGCGCTCAGGGCGTCCGGCCCGGGCTCGCACGGCGAGGATGGCGGGTGACTGCCGCCAAGGCGTGGGCGGACGGCGAGCATCGGGAGACAGACGACTTGTGAGCATCCTCAACGAACCCCAGGGCGGTGCCGCGGCAGCTGAGGACTCGTACGAGAACGAACTGCCCGTAAGGCCCAGGCAGCCCGGCAACGTCGTGGTGAAGTGGCTGACGACCACCGACCACAAGACGATCGGCACGCTGTATCTGGCGACGTCGTTCGTGTTCTTCCTGTTCGGCGGCGTGCTGGCGCTGCTCATGCGCGCCGAGCTGGCCCGGCCGGGCCTCCAGATCATCTCCAACGAGCAGTACAACCAGTTGTTCACGATGCACGGCACCGTGATGCTGCTGATGTTCGCCACCCCCCTGTTCGCCGGGTTCACGAACTGGATCATGCCGCTCCAGATCGGCGCGCCCGACGTGGCGTTCCCCCGGCTGAACATGTTCGCCTACTGGCTCTACCTGCTCGGCTCCTCCATCGCCGTCGGCGGCTTCCTCACCCCGCAGGGCTCGGCCGACTTCGGCTGGTTCGCCTACACCCCGCTGTCCGACGCGATCCGCACCCCCGGGCTCGGCGCCGACATGTGGATCATGGGCCTGGCCTTCTCCGGCTTCGGCACCATCCTCGGCGCCGTCAACTTCATCACCACGATCATCTGCATGCGCGCCCCGGGCATGACCATGTTCCGCATGCCGATCTTCACCTGGAACGTGCTGCTGACCGGTGTCCTGGTCCTGCTGGCCTTCCCGGTGCTGGCCGCCGCCCTGTTCGCCCTGGAGGCGGACCGCAAGTTCGGCGCCCACGTCTACGACGCGGCCAACGGCGGCCCGTTGCTGTGGCAGCACCTCTTCTGGTTCTTCGGCCATCCGGAGGTGTACATCATCGCCCTGCCGTTCTTCGGCATCGTCACCGAAGTCATCCCCGTGTTCAGCCGCAAGCCGATCTTCGGCTACATGGGGCTGGTGGCGGCCACCATCGCGATCGCGGGGCTGTCCGTGACGGTGTGGGCGCACCATATGTTCGTCACCGGCGCGGTGTTGCTGCCGTTCTTCTCGTTCATGACCTTCCTGATCGCCGTCCCGACCGGGGTGAAGTTCTTCAACTGGATCGGCACGATGTGGAAGGGCAGTGTCTCCTTCGAGACACCGATGCTGTGGGCGACGGGCTTCCTCGTCACCTTCCTCTTCGGCGGCCTGACCGGAATCATCCTGGCCTCACCGCCGATGGACTTCCACGTCTCCGACACCTACTTCGTGGTGGCGCATTTCCATTACGTGGTCTTCGGCACGGTCGTCTTCGCCATGTTCACCGGTTTCCACTTCTGGTGGCCCAAGTTCACCGGCAAGATGCTGGACGAATGCCTCGGCAAGATCTGCTTCTGGACGCTTTTCGTCGGTTTCCACGGCACGTTCCTGATCCAGCACTGGCTGGGCGCCGAGGGCATGCCGCGCCGCTACGCCGACTATCTGGCGGCCGACGGCTTCACCGCCCTGAACACGATCTCGACGATCAGCTCGTTCCTGCTGGGCCTGTCGATGCTGCCGTTCCTGTACAACGTGTGGAAGACGGCCAAGTACGGCAAGCCGGTCGGCGTGGACGACCCGTGGGGCTACGGCCGCTCGCTGGAGTGGGCGACGTCCTGCCCGCCGCCGCGGCACAACTTCGTCACCCTGCCCCGGATCCGCAGCGAGTCCCCGGCGTTCGACCTGCACCACCCCGACATCGCGGTGACGGAGCACGAGGGCGGCGGGTACCCAGCGACGACCGACCGGGGTCACGGGTGACCGGACTGCCGAAACAGGGGGCCGGCACCGGTGGTGACCTCGGCAACGAGGTGGAGGGGTACCTGTTGTGGCAGGCCAGGGTCGCCGAGGCCGAGCAGCGGGCGCGTGAGTTCACCGGGTCCCTGGACTGGCTGACGACGGCGCAGCGTGAGGAGATCGAGCGGCGGTACGCCGCCGACAGCCTGCGCCGGGCACGGGCGGACCTCGAACGCGTCGCGGCCCGGTGCATGTCGCTGCGGGCCGAGTACGAACAGCGCTACCGGGAGCTGCGGCGGCGCTGCCTGGCCATGACACTGGCCGTCTGCGCCGCGCTGACCACGGTGGCCGCGCTGCTGCTGGCCCTCTGACGCCGGACACCCGGCCGGCCGCATGCGGCGGGTGGCGGGACGGCGGCCCCGCGGACGGCGGGCGGCGACCTGCGGGCGGCGGACGGCGGCCTGCCGACGGCGGACGGCGGCCTGCGGACGGCGGGAGGCGGGTGGCAGCCCTGCGGACGGCGGGCGGCGGGCGGCGGGTGGCGGTCGGCGGGAGGCAGCCTGCGGACGGCAGCCGGCGGACGGCAGACGGCGGACGGCGACCTGCCGACGGCAGCCGGCGGACGGCAGACGGCGGACGGCGACCTGCCGACGGCGGACGGCGACCTGCGGGCGACGGGCGGCAGCCTGCGGACGGCAGGAGGCGGGTGGCGGGCGGCGGGCCGCGAGCGGCGGGCCACGAGCGACAGCCGACAGGCGGCAGCCGGCGGGCCGCGGGCGACAGCCGGCAGCCGGCAGCCGGCAGGCAGCAGGCAGCAGCCGGCGGGCCGCGGGCGACAGGCGACAGCCGACAGGCGGCAGCCGGCGGGCCGCGGGCGACAGGCGATAGGCGGCAGCCTGCGGGCGGCGGGCGGCGGACGACAGCCGACAGGCGGCAGCCTGCGGGCCGCGGGCGGCGGGCGGCGGGCGGCGGGCGGCGGGCCGCGAGCGACAGGCGGCGGGCCGCGAGCGACAGGCGGCAGCCTGCGGGCGGCGGGCCGCGAGCGACAGGCGGCAGCCTGCGGGCGGCGGGCCGCGAGCGGCGGGCGGCGGGTGGCGGCCCGCTACTTCGCCGCCGACAGCAGTGCGTCCGCGTCCTCTTGGGTGATCGCGGGCTGCGCGCCTCCGGTCACGCACACGGTCGCGGGATGCCCCTCCTCCACGACGAGGTCCGCCAGCCGCAGCTCCGCGACGCGTCCGGGCCGGTCCTGCCACCGCTCGATCCGGGCCGGCTCCCCGGGCGGCGACACCTCCAGGCGGCGCGGCGGCAGCCGCAGTCCGATGCCCAGGGCCTTGAGCACCGCTTCCTTGCGGGTCCAGTAGCGCAGCAGGGCGCCGGCCCGGTCGGCGGGCACCAGTGCGTGCAGTACGGCGAGTTCGGCCGCGGACAGGATGTGCCGCGCCACCAGGTCCACGTCGGGCGGGTCGTCGGCCCGCTCCACGTCGAGTCCGATGTCCGCGCCCCGGCACACGGCCAGGCCGACGGTGGGGCCACTGTGGCTGACCGAGAAGCGCAGGCCGCCCGGCGGGTCCACCGCCGGGTCCAGGGCGGGCTTTCCGTGCGGGCCGCCGCAGCGCGGGCACACCCGGCGCAGCGGCACCCGGGCGGCCGGCAGGCCGAGGAGCCGGCCGAGCACCAGCCGGCTCAGCGCGCAGCCGACCAGGAACCGCTGTCGGTCGACCGGGTCGACGGTCGCCTCGTAGCGGGCGGTCTCCACGGGGTCGAGCAGCCGGCGCAGCCGCGGTGGATCGCCGGGCAGCCGGGCCCACCACAGCTGGACGGGCCGCGTGGCGGCCCCGGCGCCGGTCATGTGCCGGCCCTCGCCGTGTCCGAAGCCTGTCCGGTGCGTCCGATGTGTCCGGTAGCCGTCACCCGCCGTACGGGATTCCTCCCGCCGGGCGTGCCGCGAGACGCCTGACGGGATGTCAGCGCGAGGTCCGGGCGGGAAGGAGGCGCGGGGAGGTCACTGCGGGTCGAGCGGGCGTTCCCGTTCGTCGGTGTCGTCCTCGTCGACCAGGATGTCCGCCGCGGCGGGGCGTGGCTCGTCGTCGGTGGACGCCAGTTCCTGCTGAAGTGCCCTGAGATCGGTGCTGGGAGCACGGTATTTGAGTTCGCGAGCGATTTTGGCCTGCTTCGCACGTGCGCGACCGCGTCCCATGATCCATCTCCTCACAGATGCCCGGGCGCAGGGGCCCGTACGTCATCCCCGCGACCGATACTCCCTAGACACCACACCATGCTAGCTCAGTCGGTCTGTTCTCAGCAGACAGGCCGGAGCCCCGGGCCGGTGGTCCGGGCCCGGTACGTACGACGAACGGTACTCAGTGCACGGCCCGGAGCATCCGGGTCACGTTGATCCTGGTCGGGGAGAGCCCGAGCTCGACACTCTGCATCATGCGCTCGCCGTTCAGCCGGCCGTACGCGAGCAGGTCGACGTTGGCAAGGCTGAATTCCGGCCACGTGTGAATGCTCAGGTGCGAGGCGGAAAGCAGCAGAATCGCGGTCACGGCGCCGTTGGGAAAGACATGCGACGCCTCCCCGAGAACCTTGGCGTTGCCCTTGTCGGCGGCGTCGCGCAGTACCTTCAGAAGGCGCTGCTCATCGGTCAGAATGCTGTGATCGCTCACCCATACGTCGACCGCGTAGGAGCACAGGTCGTCGACGTCTATACCTTCGGTGGCGAGTTCCGCGGGATTACTCATGGCGCTCCGGGAAGCGCGCGCCTGAGCCGCTTCCCGCATCTCCTCTCCAAGGGATTCACCACGCGGATTCACCCACGCGGATTCACAGTGATCACGGTGACCGGATCGGGGACTTGACATCCCGACTGCCGACACTTAGCCACATCAGGCTAGCACCCAGGGTAACCTACCGCAGCGCGCTGCGGTGGCCTGCGGGTCCGCCCACCGCGATGTCCGCCGAAGTCCTGTCGGCCGGCCGGCGGAGGGGTGCATTTTCCCGGTGACGCCGAGAGGCGGGCGACCCGGATTCCACGGCACCGGATCGCATTGCCGACACGTCGGCGGCCCGACGGCCGACGCGCCCGCCCGGCAGCGGCAGACCCCATTCGGCCCTTTCTTTCTCCGGATACGAAAAGGCATCCCGACCATGGCCCGCACCGCCGTGATTTTCGGTGATATCGCCGCTCAGAAAAAGCCTGAACAGCCGTTTCCTGGAATTACCGCAACGCCCTTGGACGCCTGGCGTCGCACTTTGCCCGGCCCGTATACTGGCACGAACATTCTCACCCCACGTGGAGCACGATTGTGACGAACGCCCGCCCACGACGCCGCAGAATCAGCGCCGACCGAGTGCTCAATGACGTCGCGGACGCCGTCAGGCTCCAGGAGGGGCCTCCGGGGGTGCGGTCGATCCTGCGTGCCATCCGCCGGCTGGCTCCGGCCTCGACCAAGGACATCAGCCGGGCCGTGGGTCTGCCGGTGCCGATCGTGGCGGCCGTGGGGAACGAACTGCGCACCCGCGGGCTGATCACCCACGAGCGGCCGTCGCAGCTCACCCCGGCCGGCCGGGCCGTCGTCACCGAACTGGGCATGGACCTCACCCTGGACGCCACCTGCCGCACCTGTGACGGGCGGGAACTGGTGATCCCGGAGGTGCTGGAGGAGGCCGTCGCGCGGCTCGGCGCCGTCATGGGGGACGGGCCGGCCGCCGACATGACGCTCGACCAGTCCAAGTGCACCCCCGAGACGAAGGTGCGGCGGGTCCTGGCGCTGCTGTCGGCGGGCACGCTGCCCGGCGGTTCACTGCTCCTGATCGGCGACGACGACCTGATCTCGCTGGCGGTCGCCGTCGTGGGGGACGTGCTCGGGGCACCGCTCGTGGACCAGGTCACGGTGGTCGACATCTCGCCCGACATCCTCGGTTACATCGAGCGGGTGTCGGCGGACCTCGGTACCCGCGTGAGGACCGTGCAGCACGATCTGCGGAATCCGCTGCCGGAAGAACTGCACCGTCAGTTCGATGTCGCGATGACCGATCCGCCGTACACCCCCGAGGGTGCCCGGCTGTTTCTTTCGCGTGCGGTGGAAGGACTTCGCCAGGGGCCGGCGCACAGCATTTTCCTGTCGTTCGGCGGGAAGAGCCCGGACGAAATGCTCCAGGTGCAGCGCGAAATCATGGAACTCGGTCTCGTCACCAATGGATACATCCGCAACTTCAACGAGTACGAGGGCAGCGGAATTCTCGGCGGGGTCGGGTTCTTCCAGCATCTGCTGACCACGAGCGCGACCTCGCCCTCGCAGGAGGGCGACTACCAGGGCCCCCTCTACACGGGTGACAAGCGCTCGCGGCAGCGGATGTACGAGTGCGTGGCCTGCGGTGAGATGGTCCGGGTCGGCGCGGGAGCGAAGTGGACGTCGGTCGGCGTGCTGCGCGCGGAGGGCTGCCCGAACTGCGGCAAGGGCCCCTTCCGCCCCGGCCCGCTGGTGCCCGTCGGAGCGGACAACCAGGCCGAGCAGCCGGCGGCGCCGGGCCCCGGCCCCGACGGCGGCCCGGGGCCCCAGGGCGCGCCGGAGGCCCCGGAGCGGTCCGCCGCCCCGGACCAGGCCGGGGCGACCGCCGTACCCGGCCTCGCCGCGGAGACCGCCGTACCGGATCCCGTCGAGGAGGCCGCCGTACCGGATACCGCCGGGGAGACGGATCCGTACATCCCCGGCGGCCGGACCTGGCAGCCCCTCACCGCCGGTGAGCGCCTCCTGCTGGAGGAACGGGCGGCGCCCTACGTCATCCGGCAGGCCGCCGAACAGGACCTGCCGGCGATCGGGGCCTTCGAGGTCGACATCGCGCGTGTCTCCTTCGGCGGTGACGCCGTGGACGATCCTCTGCGGCACCGCACACGCCTGGCGCGCGCGATGGAGAAGTCCAGAGAAGGGATGATCGTCGCCCACCGGCCGGGCGGTCCGGCGATCGGCTGGCTGTGGGTCAGCGTCAACCAGAACACGATGACCGGCGACCGCTACGCGAACTTCCGCTCGCTGGCCGTGGCCCCGGTGGAGCGCCGGGCCGAGGTCGCCGAGCTGCTGATCTCCTCGGGGCTGGAGTTCGCCGTGCGGAACGGGCTCACCGAGGTCGTCGGCCGGGTGCACGTCGCCAACGTCCCGATGCGCACCCTGTACCGGAAGTTCGGTTTCACCCCGACCAGCCTGGTGATGAAGCTGCGCCTGCCGGCGGGGGACGACAGCCGGCCGTCCGTACGGCGGGATCCGAGCCATGCCGAGCGCTGACGGCGTCAAGTGCGTGGTGTGGGACCTGGACGGCACCCTGTGGGACGGTGTGGCGCTGGAGCGCGCCGACGGCGGGCTGCCCGAGGTGCGGCCGGACATGCTGGCGGCGGTCGACACGCTCGCCGGGCACGGCGTGCTCAGCAGCATCGCCAGCCGCAGCGCTCCGGAGGTGCTGGAGCGCGTCACCCGTGACCCCCGGCTCGCCTCCCGTTTCCTGGCCCCGCAGATCTCCTGGCAGGACAAGAGCCAGGCGCTACGGGCCATCGCCGCGGAGCTGGGCGTGGCGGTCGGGTCCCTGCTCCTGGTCGACGACTCCCCGTACGAGCGGGCCGAGGTGGAGGCCCTGCTGCCCGGGGCGCGTACGGCGGCCCCGCAGGACGTGCCCGCGCTGCTGGACGCCCTCACCGGGCGGCCGGTCACCCCGGAGGCACGCGCGCGGGCGGCCCTGTACCGCACCGAGGAGGCCCGCCGCCGGGCGGGCGAGCGCTTCGAGGGCGGCAGGGAGGAGTTCCTGCGGTGGTGCGGGATGCGGATGGAGGCCGGTGCGGCGGGCGGTGCGGAACTGCCACGGGCACTGGAACTCGCCGAGCGCACCCACCGGCTGAACTCCTCGGGCCTGGACCGCGAGCGGGTCCGGGTCCTGGTCGAGCGGGGTGGCCACCGGCTGTTCACGGCCCGTATGACCGACCGGTTCGGGGACTACGGCATCATCGGCACGGCGCTGGTGCGGCCCGGTCCCGCCGAGTGGTCGGTGCCCCTGCTCGCGCTGTCCTGCCGGATCGCCGGCCGGGGGGCCTCCGTGGCCTTCCTGCGCTGGCTGATGGAACAGGCCCGGTCGGCCGGCGCGGACACGTTCGCGCTGGACCTCCGGCCGACCGAGGCCAACACCGAGCTGCGGCTGCTGTGCCGCCAGGCCGGCCTGCGGGCCGGCACCGACGGCGGCGGTCCGGCGCCGTCGACGGTGACGCTGTCCCGGACCCTTCATGGCGACCTGCCCCCCTGGCCCGCCTGGTTGCAGGTGCGTCCGCTGCCGATTGGAACGACCCCATGACCGATGACACCCTGCGCGGACGACGGATCCGGGTGGAGCGCGAGATCCGCGGGATGCTGGCCGACGCCACGCGCGCGGAACGGGCCCGCGTCGAGCGACTGCCCTCGGACACCAAGCTGTTCGGCCCGGAGATCTCCCTGTCGTCCCTCGGGGGCGTGACCCTGCTGGCCGCCATCACCGACCGCTACGGCGTCGACGTGGCGGCCCAGGACCTGAGCCTGGACTGCCTGGAGTCCATCTCCACCCTGGTCGACTTCGTGGTGTGGCACCTGGCCATATCGCCCGGGAGCAGCGGGTGACCCGTCGCGGCTCCGGCTGACGCGGACCGGAGCCCGGCCCGCTTCCCGGCCGGGCTCAGGCCGTCACCGCCCTGCGCAGGGCCGCGGTGAGTTCCGCGAACCCGCGCCGGGACACGTCGGCGGACAGGAGGGCCGGGGAACCGTGGAACGTGCCGGACCACTGGTGCAGTTCGACGCAACGCCCGCCCGCAGCAGGCCCCGGGCGTAGGCGATGTCCTCGTCGCGGTTCGGGTCGAGTTCCGCGGCGGCGATATAGGCGGGCGGCAGGCCGGAGAGGTCGGTGGCCCGGGCCGGGGCGGCGTACGGCGTCGCGGGCGTGGAGCCCAGGTAGTGGCGCCACGCCGCGGCGCCGGTGGCGCGGTCCGACCAGGGCGTGCCGGTGAGGTTCCGGGCCGACCAGGTCTCCTGCCGGTCGTCCAGCGCGGCCTCGTCGAGCAGCTGGCAGCAGACGGCCGGCCCCCGCCGGTCACGGGCCCGCAGCGCCACCGCCGCGGCCGGCCCCGCGCCGGAGCTGTGTCCGCCGACCGCGATCCGCGCGGGGTCGATGCCCGGCTCGGCCGCGTGCCCGGCGGTCCAGGCCAGTACGGCGTGGACGTCGTCCAGGGCGGCCGGGTAGGGGTGCCCGGGGGCCAGGCGGTAGCCGACCGAGATGACCGTCGCACCGGAGCCGGCGGCGATCCGGGCGGCCCAGTGGTGCTCGGTGTCCAGGTCCCCCAGTACCCATCCGCCGCCGTGCATCGAGACGACCGCGCCCCGGGCCCCGTACGGGCGGTGGATCCGCACCGGTACGTCCGGGCCGACGGGCACCGTGCGGTCCTCGACGGTCGGCGCCGAGGTGTCCGGGGCGGGCCGGGCGGCGGCCGGGTCGGTGAGGTCGAGCCGGACGAAGAACGGGACGAACGCTTCGAGTTCGGGGTCCGTGCCGGCCATCCTGACGCCCGGACGCCGCCAGGAACGTCCGCTCCGGCACGTCACCGCCGAGGGCGCGCACAAGTCCTGCGCCGAGCGGGTACCCGTACCCGGCGGAGGAGCGGACGCAGGTCACGCCGGTTCGGCACACCGGACCGCGGCGTGACGGCGGATGCCGCCGTGACCTGCCGGGATCGCCGGCGGCCAGGGACCGTGCCGTCCGGCCGGGAGGAAGCCGATGCTGCGTTTCGACGGCTGGATCGCCGGTCTGGGAACGGCGTCCGGTACCCGTGCGGTGCTGGGGCACTGGCCGCGGTCGCCGTTCGGGCCGTTCAGTGACGTCATGGTCGAGCGGGAGGACGGGCACCGGCTGCTGCTCGCGCCGTCCCGGCGGATCGCGGACTTCATCGCCACGACCTACAGCTTCGACGAGGTCCGGGTCACGCCCGTCTCCGTGCGGGTCGAGGCGGCGCGGTGGACGGTCGCGGCCGGGCCGCTGGACCTGCGCTTCACCACGGGCCGGCGCGGCCTGACGGGCCTGCTCCTGCGTGCCGTGCCCGCGCGGCTCGCCGCCCGGCCCGCCTGGACCGCGGTGACGTACCTCCCCGCCCGGCTGCTGGGCGTGCGCACCCGTGGCAGCGCGGGGGGCGGGCGGCGCGAGTGGTACGGCGCGCTCGACCTCCGTCCGGTCGTGTCGGCCACCGTGGTTCTGGCCGGCCGGGACCTCGGACCGCTCGCCCCGGTCGTACCGCCCGTGCGGTTCGGTTTCGGTTCGGCACCCCGGCGGCCCGGCCTCGTACGGGTGACCACGACCGTGGCGACGCGGGATCACGGTCGCCGGTGAGGGGACGCGGCCCCGGCGGGCGGGTCAGCACTTGCCGGTGGGGGCCACGCTCACCGCGTCGCGCTGCCAGGTCAGGTGGCGGACCGTCGTGGCGCCCTTGCCGTTAGCGCCGCCCTGCCCGGTCCTGACCGTGACACCGCTGCCGTCGGCCGCCAGCAGTTCGCCGCACACCGTCTGCCCCCGGGTGTGCACCAGCACCGTCCGCGCCGGCTCGTCCGGTGCCGGTGCCACCCAGGTGGCCAGGATGCCGAGCGCGGTGGCCGACACGCCGAGCACGGTCGCCCAGCGCGTGACCCGGATCCGCTTCGCGATCCGGTCCCGCTCCCCGCGCTCCCAGTCCAGCAGCGCCACGGCATGGGCGTACGGCAGCCGGTCACCGGGCCGGCCGTGCGCGGCCGACACAGCGGCGAAGGCGGCGGCGAGGAGCGCCACCAGCCCCATCGCCACCAGCACGACGACCGTCGTCCGGTAACCGGCGGGCAGTTCGGCGACGTTCTCGCGGCCCTTGAGGACCAGGACGGCGGCGAGCAGCCCGGTGGCGAGGGTGAGGAAGTTCCGCCAGCCCTCCGCCTGCGCCCGCGCGATCGCCACCTGGTTCTCCACCATCGCGTCCAGCCGCCGCTGGGCGCGCCGCAGTTCCAGGGGCGCGTACTTCCTCCCGGACGCCGTCACGAGCCGGTGCCCGCCGGGCGGACCGCCATCCACGCGGCGCCGCAGCCCCCGGTCTCCTGCTCGTCCCCGGCGTGCGCCCGCATGCACCGGCACTGCATGTACACCTCGTCCGGGACCGGCACCTCCACCTTGAGGCGCCGCCGGCCCAACGTCACCGCGCCGGGCATCACCTCCGGGACCGGGTGCACGGTCGGGCCGGCGCAGGCCGGGCAGCTGCCGGAGACGACGAGCCGCCCGCCGGAGGAGTCCCACACGAACCCGGCCTGCTGGTCCGGCCAGTACGTGGCCTCGTATGCCTTCTCGACGTGGGACACGTCAGCTCCTCTCGTACGGCGGCGGACGGAAGCCGAACAGCGGAGCGTAGTCCAGGAGCCGGGCGCGCACGTCATCGGCGGTCAGGTCCGTCTCCTCGGCGGCCAGCCGGATGTGGTCATCACAAACGTCACCGGACAGGACCGGTTCCCGGCCGGTGAGCCGGGCGGTGAGCAGGATCACGTCCCGCCAGTCGGGGACGCGGGTGCACGCGGGCTCGGGGAACGGGACGTCCAGCCCGATCACGACGAAGGGCCGCAGCCTGCGGTACGTGTCCCGCAGCCCGCTGCCGAGCCGGCCGGCGGCCACCACCAGGGCGAGCGGCGTCAGCGTCCAGGACCTCTCCAGGGCGGCCTGGAGCAGCGCGTTCTCGGCGGCCTCGTCCCGCTCCTCGTGTGCGCGGGACCGGACGGCGCCGGGGGGAACGGGCACGGTGGGGGCGCCCAGGGAGCGGTAGGCGTTGAGGAGGGCGGCGGCGGTGGGGAGGTCGGTACCCATACCGTGCGCGAATTCGACCAGGTCGTGCAGCCAGAGGCCCTTCCGCCACCTTCCGTCCCCGGAAGACAGGGCACCGACCACCGATCCGTCCGGTGTCAGTCCGGAGGCGTCGGGCGGGATCTCCGGCACGTCGAAGCCGTAGGGGGCCAGCTTGTCCCGCACTCTCTTCCCGGTGGTCCCGAGGTCGTCACCGGTCTCCGCCGCGAGAGCCATGAGCCAAGCGGGGCCGATCCGGGCGTCGCGCCCGGCGCCCACCGGGCTGGCGGGGTGTCCCGAACTCCGTCGACCCAGCGACAACGAGCCGCGCCACAGACTCCGGGGGCGCGCGGACCGGGACCGCGACAGCCAGGCACGGGCCGCCTCGACCGCTCCGCGCTCGACCAGGCCCGCCTCCACGAGCGCCTCCACCGCGGCGATGTGCCGTGGCCGCGCCGCGGGGTCGTCCAGATCGGCGATCCGCCCCAGCAGCTGCCAGGTGGTGATCGGCGGTGTCCCGGGCGCGTCACCGGCACCGCGGGTGGCAGCCCGCTCCGCCGGGAGCTGCCGGCACCAGCCGGGCGGCACGAACGAGGCGAGCGGGCCCGGCACCGCGACCTCGATGCCCAACGGGACCGCCCAGCCGGCCAGCCAGTCCGCTGTGGCCCCGACGGTCTCCTCCCGCTTCGCCGCCAGCCGGACCAGGTGCCGCGGACCGATCGGGCCCGGGGTGAGGAACGGGGGTTCCGCGTCCAGATCCCGGCTGAGCGCGACGAGCTGCGCCTCGTCCAGGAGGTGGGGCAGACCGGGCCCGGTGAGCCGGTAACCGAGCGGTTCGAAACGACGCACGACCGCCTCGATCTCGGCCGACGGGATACCCGTCTGGTGTGCCCGGTAGGCGACGTCCACCGGACGCACCGCCCCGGAGAAATGGAGGGTGATGACCAGCGCGTGCGTAGCGGAGGCCTGGTCGTTCAGCAGGATGCGCCGTTCGCGGGCGTCCACCCGATGGGTTTCGAGGGGCCCCAGGTCGGGGGGTGCGGGTATCGACGGATCGACGGCCGACAACTGCCCGAACAGCTGCGCGAGAGTCCCCAGGCTCACCTTCTCGGCGGCCGACACGCGCACCATCGCCTGCCGCACGGCATGGTGCCGGCCCTCCTCGTCCTCCCGGCCGGACCGGCCTTTCGCGTCCCGGAACGACTCGTACAAGGTGGTTGCCAGACGACTCGGGACGATGTCGTCCAGGGCACGGATGTCCGCGGCCTCCGGTACGGGCACTCCCGTGACGGCGTACCGGCGCAGTCTGCGGGTGACCTCCCGCAGCGAGCGGCCGGTGTCCCCGGCGGCGCGCAGCGGTTCCCTCCACGAGCTGCCCGGTGCGGTGCGGAACAGCAGCGCGTCGAGGGGCTCCGGCCGGGGGAAGCCCTCCGGCGTGGTGACCGGCTCGGGCGCCTGCTGCACGCCCAGCACGCCGGCGCGCCAGGCCGCGAAGAAACGCATACCGAGGTCGGCCTCCGGAAGGCTCGTCAGGTAGACGGCCTGGTCGACGGGCACACACCCGACGTCCGCCAGCGTGAGGTCCCGCCGGAACGGGGTCCAGTGGTCGCGCCGCGGCTGCGCCGGGAGCGACACGGGCACGTCGGCCTCCATCAGCCGGCCGACGACCTGTTCCGCGATCCTCGGGTGGGTGTCGGCCAGGTTCCACAGCCACTCCAGAGGGAACGGCCGCCACGCCTTGCCCACCAGTGCGGGGACGGCCGCCTCCAGGTCCTCCTCGACGCGGTGCTCGTCGTAGCCGAGGAAGCGGTTGCGGTCGACGCTCAGCTCCAGCCGGTGCCGGCCGCGCAGGTTCACCACGTAGCCGTCCGGCGCGTCCTCCTCCGAGACGAGCAGTCCGTCGGCCAGCAGCATGCCCGCGCCCTGCACCCACCACACGCCCTCGGTCGCCTTGATGCGCGTGCCCGGCAGGGAGGAGTCGCCGTACAGCTCGCCCGGCCACCAGGTCACCGGGTCACGGCCGTGCTCCCGGGCGGTCACCTCCAGCGGGGTGGAGATCAGGAACTCGCGCAACGCCTGGACGAGGGAGGGGCGTAGGTCCTCCGTCGCGTCGGGCTCGTCGTGCAGGTAGAGCCGGACCCTGGTGCCGCCGTTCTCCAGTCCCGTCCGCTCCCTGCTCAGATGCATCAGGCCCGAGCCCGCGGTGACACTGGCCCGGTGGCCGTCCTCGATGGGCACGCTCCCGGACAGGCTGACCGGCCGGGTGACCACCTCGACCTCCTCGGCCAGCATGAAGTAGCTGAAGACGCCGATGCCGAACCGGCTGTTCAGCTCGGTGGTGATGCCGCGCCGGCGCCACCGGCGCATCTCGCGCATCCGGGACGATGACTGTTCGGAGCGGCGGCCGGCCTGGGCGAAGAGGTCCCTCAGCTCCTCGGCCGTCATCCCGACGCCGTTGTCCTCGCACTCGATGTACGCCCGGCCCGTGGCCGGGTCGACGTCCTGGGTGAAGACGATGCGGCATCCGGCGAGCTGTTCCGGCTCGGTCTCGTCGCCGGTCCGCCGGGCGGGGGCCGAGTAGCGGCGCCGTGCCTGGCGCACCCGGCACGCGTCGAGGGCGTTCTGGTACAGCTCACGCACCGCCAGCATCCGGTCGCCGTACAGCTGGGTGCCCATGATGAGCGGCTTGACCTCGTCCTCGGCCAGCCGGAACCGGGGCGGTGGCTTGTCGAACCCGCGGTTCCTGGGCATCAGGCCCTCGGTCTTGATCACCTCGGGCAGGCCGGAGAGGAGGTCGCCGGCCCGCATGGCGGCCTGGCCGCGCCGGGTCGCCCCCGACACCGTGACGATCCGGGTCGTGAGCCGTTCCAGCGCCGTGTACAGGGCCGCGTTGCCGCACTTGAACACCAGCAGCCAGCGGGTGGACGGCCCCTGGCCGGGCGCGGCGGGGTTCCCCGGCCATCCGTCGGTGCCGGGCCGGAAGCCGTCGTTCGTGGTGATCTCGCCGATGATGCTCTCGGGCCGGACCTGCGTGGGCTCGCGCGGCCCCAGGTGGTCGATGAGCACGCCGTCCAGCATGCGCGGGTCGATGGCGAGGAGGCCGGCGAGGTGCAGCAGTGCCGCCAGGTCGTGCGGGCGCCAGCTCCACCGCTTCTCCCCGCACAGGTACGTGCACAGGTCGGTCTCCCAGTCGCTGCCGTCGGGTGCCACGGTGTCCGCCGGGGTGCCGGTGCCGAGCTGGGAGACGACCTGGATCACGGCGTGCCGCAGCTTGTCCCGGCCCTCGGTGCCCAGTGTGAGGTCGGCGGCGCTCTCCGCCGCCCGCACCAGCAGGTCGATCGCCCGGCGCAGGCTCTCCAGGTCCGCGTCGCCGCGCTTCTCCCACAGCAGGTCCCAGTCGGCGAGGAAGCGGTGGCGCAGCCAGTACTCCGCACTGCGGGCGTCGTCCTTCCGCCCGCGCCGCAGCAGCGTCCGGCGGGTCGCCTCGATCTGCCGGTGGGCGCGCCGTACGTCGCCCATGTCGCGGTCCAGGTGCCACGCGAAGCCGCCCTCGGGCAGGGCCCGGGTGGTGGCGTCGGTGTGGTCCGGGCCGTCCCCGTGGAGGTTGCTCAGCGCCAGCAGTCCGCAGGCCAGGGCGGCCTCGCGCAGGAACGGGGCGCCCAGGAGGACCACGGTCTCGATCAGGCTCAGCCGCGCGTCGGCGGCCTGAAGGAGCCGGCCGAGCCGCTTGATCAGCCGCTCCTGGACGAGGGGGTCGTCCCACGGGTCGGCCCCGGCCCGTTTGGCGTCGCGGATCTCGCCGACCTTGGTCACGACCTCCGCGAGGTGTGCCTTCGCCCTGGTCTTCTGGGCGTCCGTGCCCTCGGTCCGCTCCCACAGGTCCGACTGGACGACCGCGTCCATCCAGGGACCGGAGGACGTCCTCGCCTCGCACAGCGGTACGTCGGCGTGGGAGCCGGCCGTCCCGTCGAAGCTCAGCCACCGGGTGTCGATGTCGGGCGGCCTGCGGGCGGTGTAGTTCGCCGCGATCTGCGGGGCGCGCCGCCGCACGCGCCGGATCACCTCGCCGAACGTACGGGCCGAGGACTCCGGCGCCAGGGACTCGCTCAGGGCCCTGGCCAGGACACTCCCGCTGTCGGGGTGCGCCAGGGCGTCCTCGCCGGGGGAGCAGGCGCTCAGCATGACGACGTTGTCCCGGTCGCGGCTGACCTTCACTCCCTCGAAGGTCGCCGGAGGGGTGCCGCCGCTGCTCCGGCAGGCGTCGAAGCAGAGCATCACCGTGGCGGTCGAGGTCAGGGGCGCCAGCAGTTCGTCGGGCACCACCTCGATGAGCCCCTGCGGGCCCAGGGTCCGCTGCCCGTCGGGCCCCCACCGTGCGCGCGTGTCGCTCGGCAGGAGGTAGTCAGTCTCGCCGAACCGGACGCCGTGGCCGGCGAAGTAGACGAGGCCGGCGTCGCCGTCCTCCAAGGAGTTCAGGAAGCGGCCCAGCTCGTCACGGACGGTGCCGCCGTCGGTCGTGTCCTCCTCGTCCAGGACTCTCACGTGTTCCGGCGGGTAGTTGCTGCGCAGCAGCGTGTTGCGCAAGGTCACCGCGTCCCTGGCGGTGAAGGGCAGGGCCGGGAAGTCGTCCTTCAGCTCCGGCACCTGTTCCAGCTGCGGATAGGCGGGCACCGCGATCAGCAGAGCCCGCCGACGCCCGGTGCTCATTGTGCTCGAACCCCCCCTGGACACCGGCGAGTTCGCACCCGCCCCGGCGTGGAGGGCGATTATCGCAGACGGGCGCCGCCGGCCGGGGCGGAACCGCTGGCCCCGGCCGGCGGTGCGCGTGCGGACGGGCCGCCGTGCCCGGGCCGGGGCGCGGCGGCCGTCCGTCGTCGGCTACTCGTCGTCGCTGGTGAGGACCGGGGTCGAGCGTCCCGGTTCGGGCAGCTCGGCCATCTCCGACCGCACGACCAGGACGTCCCCGATGAACAGGTCGTAGATCAGGATGCCGATGGCGCCGCCGACCAGCGGCCCGAGGATCGGGATCCACCAGTAGGCGCTGAACGCGCCGGGCACGGTCCCCGGGAACGCCAGCCCGTCCCAGCCGGCCGCGTAGGTGAACAGGCGGGGGCCGAAGTCGCGGGCCGGGTTGATGGCGTACCCGGCGTTCGCGCCGTACGACATGCCGATGGCGGCGACGACGAAGCCCACGATCAGCGGTCCGAGGTTGGCCTTCACGGCCTGGTTGCGCAGATCGATGACGGCGGCGATCAGCATCAGCAGGAAGGCCGTGCCGACGATCTGGTCGATCAGCGGCCCCCAGACGCCGCCGTGGAAGTACGGCGCCGGGAACGTCGCGAAGATCGAGAACGTGGCGAGGGTGTGCCCGCCCGTCTTGGGCCCCTTCGACGCGCTGTCGAAGGCGTTGATCGCGCTGTGGTAGACGAGGTAGACCAGGGCCGCGCCGGTGAGGGCGCCGACGACCTGGGCGAACCAGTACGGCACGACCTTGGCCCAGGAGAACCCGCGGCGCAGCGCCATCGCCAGGGTCACCGCCGGGTTGAGGTGGGCGCCGCTGACGCCGCCGGCGACGTAGACGCCGAGCATGACCGCCATCGCCCAGCCCCAGGTGATCAGCAGCCAGTCGCCGGCCGCGAGGAAGATCGTGGTGGTGGTGGCCGCCCGGCCCGAGCCGGGCAGTGCGGCGACCGCCATCGCGACGACACCGCAGCCGAAGGAGATGAGGACGAAGGTTCCGAGGAACTCCGCCAGACACTCGCCCAGCAGCCCGCCGCGGCTCCTGAGCCGTGACGGCTTGACGAGCGGAGGGATTTCCACAGCCATGGAGGCCCCCTTTGAAAGAGCGATGCGCCCAATATCACCATATTGGCCCACAAAGCCACTCCCCGCAGGGTGACGGTCACGGAGGCCGGCTCAGCCCCCGGAAACCCCCCGGCGCCCCGCCGCCCGGCTGCCCGTCGGCCACGCGGTGTGCGGTGCCCCGGCCGGCGCGGTGGCCGCCCGCTACGCCGCCCGCATCCGCTCCGTCTGTACGGCCGTGACACTCCGCACGGCGAGCGCTCCGGCGACGGCGGCCCCGATGACGGCCGCGTCACTCGCGAGCAGCGGCCACACACCGGTGTAGGCGCGGGCGATGATCTCGTCCGTGGAGTCCTCGCAGAGAAGCCCCACGCCGCTGAGCATCCCGATCAGCCACAGCACCCACCACACGTCGACGCTGACGGGCAGCCTCCGCCCCGGCGCCGTACGCCGGAACGCGTCCGCGACGATCCCGTCGGGGCCCACAGGTCGACGAACGGCACGACCCACCCGAGGTACAGCCGGATCCCCGCGTACTCGGGCTCCTGCCCGGACAGCGCACGCGCGTCGTCCCGCAGCCGCACCAGCCAGGACAGGAAGAGCAGCGCGCAGAGGACCACCGCGCCGCCCCCTAGGGAGGTCACGAGGTGGTAGGAGTTCTCCAGCGAGTTCAGTGGGCGATGCTCCCCGCCGCCCTGGTCCGGCGGGCCCGACGCCGGTTCCCCGGCCAGCGCGAGCCGCACCTCCCACACGGCCCGCGCCACCCAGGCGGCCCCGGCGAGAAGCAGCCCCCCGCTGCCAGCCGGCCCGTCCTCCCCACGAACCGGCAGCCGGGAGGACGGCCGCCGGTCTGGTACATCTGTTCGGTCATCACCTCATCCTGACACCCGCGTCAGGCGGCTCACGCCATCCAGAAGAACACCGCCGTCATCCGCTTCTCCTCCAGCGTGCGCCCGGTGTAAGCGGTCGCGCTGTGCACGAGGTTGGCGTGGTAGAGGAGCAGGCGGTTGTACCGGTGCGGGACCCGGACGTCCTCCTCGAAGGCGTCCGGCGCGACGAACCGCGTGCCGAGGGCCTCGACGAGATTGGTGTGCGGGGCCTGGACGACGTTCCCGCCGAGCCGGCCGCCGGACAGGTGCTGGCGGTAGAAGCTGGTGCCGCAGTCCTTGGGCACGCCGGGGTTGAGGTAGAGGACGGCGGCGTACCGGCACAGGGCGCGGGAGTCGGTGTGCGGGCGGGGCTCGCTCTCCCCCTCGCCGACCACCTGGACGCAGTTGTGGTTGAGGGTGCCGCCGCCCGGCGCCCGCTGCACCCACAGGTCCTTCGCGCCGGTCGCCTTCTTCACCAGCCGTTCGATCCGGGCCAGTTCACCCGGCTCCAGGCCGGGCATGGCACGCAGCCCGGGCCAGCTCTCGGAGGTGTACGGATACCCCTCGGTCCAGTCGTCCTTCGCCAGACACCGCTCCCGTACGGCGTCGATGCCGGGCAGGACGTCGTCCAGCACCCAGTAGTCACGGCCCCGGGTCGGCCGGCGGTAGGGCAGGACGGGCAGCGCGGCGGGCCGGGGCGGCGGTTGCGGAGGCATGCGGCGAATCTAGGGCCGCGTCCGCCGGGCTTCACCCGGGGAAGGGTCAACCTTTCGGCAACCGTTCGCCATGGTCACCAACACCTGGCAATCCCGCACGGCGATACGGGCATGCGCAGTTTTTACCCGCGCCGCAGAGACGAATCGCTCTCCCGTCCGTACTGCTGTGCGTCCCCACCGCCCGCCGCTCCCGCCGCGGGCCGGATCCACGACCGGACAGGAGGCACGGTGCGCTTTTCGCGGAACGCGACGGGAACTCTCTTCGTGGGCGGTGCGATGGCCCTGACCCTCGCGGCACTCGCCTACCCGGGCATGCTCGGGCTGAGCACCGTCTCCAGCTCCCCCACCCGGGTCATCGCCAACACCCAGTGGGGCCCGCTCACCGAGTCCGACCGTGACTTCGTGGTCAAGGTGCGGGCGGCCGGGCTGTGGGAGTACCCGGTGGGACAGATCGGGCTGCAGAAGGGCAGCTCCAAGGGGGTGCTCACGGCCAGCCGGCACCTGATCGACGGGCACGCGGCACTGGACACCACCTGCCGGAAGATCGCGCCCATGCTGAACATCACCCTGCCCAACATCGCGAGCCCCCAGCAGGAGGGGTTCGTCAACACGCTGAAGTCGGACAGCGGCAAGCAGTTCGACACCGACTTCGCCAACATCCTGCGCATGACCCACGGCGCGATCTTCAACACCATCGCCAAGATCCGGTCCACCACCAAGAACTCGCTGGTGCGGGCCCTGGCCGACCAGGCCAACGACACCGTGCTCGACCACATGACGGTGATGGAGAAGACGGGCCTGGTCGACTTCGACCAGACCCTGTTCCAGCAGACGACCCCGCCGAAGCTCCCCGACACCGACCTGACCCCGCCGCCCCCGGCCGCGGGCCAGCCGGAGGTGGTGCTCACCCCGCCGCCGACCGCCACCTCCACCCCGGTGGACATCGACGCCATCGCCGGCGGCGGCAACGCCCCGGCACCCGGCGTGAGTCCGGCCCCGACGGTGCGTTAGGCCAGCCACACGGTGGTGTCCGGTGGCAGGCCGCCGCCGCCCGGGAGCGGGGCGCTGCTCAGCAGGACCTCGCCCGGCGGCAGCGGTACCGGCCCGGCGCCGAGGTTGGTGACGCACCGCCAGGCGTCGCCGCGGGTGAAGTCCAGCACCCCGGCGGGCGCCTCGGGCGTCCAGGTCAGCGTCTCGCCCTCCAGCAGCTTGCGGCGCAGCCGCAGCGCGGTGCGGTACAGCTCCAGCGTGGAGCCCTCGGTGCCGGCCTGCGCCTCGACGGCGTACGCCGCGAAGGACTCCGGCTGCGGCAGCCAGGCGGCGCCGGGCCCGAAGCCGTACGACGGCCCGGTCGTCGTCCACGGCAGGGGCACCCGGCAGCCGTCGCGGCCCTTGCGGACGTGGCCGGTCTGCTCCCAGATCGGGTCCTGGAGCACCTCGGTGGGCAGGTCGGCGACCTCGGGCAGGCCGAGTTCCTCACCCTGGTAGAGGTACGCCGAGCCGGGCAGCGCCAGCATCAGCAGGGTCGCGGCCCGGGCCCGGACGAGGCCCGCCGCCGGGTCGACCGCGGGCGCGGAGCCGCCGGACAGCAGCCAGGCGGCCGGGTCGGTGCCGGGCGGCAGCACGAGGCGGGAGGCGTGCCGGACGACGTCGTGGTTGGACAGCACCCAGGTGGCGGAGGCACCGACGGCCCGGGCCGTGGCCAGCGAGGCGGTGATGACGTCCCGCAGCTCCTCCGCGTCCCACGGCGCGCCCAGGTACTCGAAGTTGAACGCCTGGCCGAGTTCGTCGGGGCGGGCGTACAGGGCGCGGCGGGTGCCCGGCACCCAGGCCTCGGCGACGGCGGTGCGCGGCGGGCTGTAGGCGTCGAAGACCTTGCGCCAGTCGCGGTAGATGTCGTGGACCTCGTCGCGGTCCCAGTACGGGTGGCTGCCGGGCGGGACCATCAGCAGGGCCTCCTCACCGGACGCGCCGACGTGACCGACGTCCCGCAGCGGCTCGGTGAGGTCCTTGGCCAGGCCGTGTGCGACGTCGACCCGGAACCCGTCGACCCCCCGGTCGGACCAGAACCGCAGGGTGGTACGGAAGTCGGCGCGGACCTCGTCGTTGTCCCAGTTGAGGTCGGGCTGTTCGGGGGCGAAGAGATGCAGGTACCACTCGCCGTCGGGCACCCGCCGCCAGGCGCTGCCGCCGAACAGCGACTGCCAGTCCGTGGGCGGGAGTTCGCCGTGCGCACCGCGGCCGGCGCGGAAGACGTAGCGGTCGCGGGCGGCGGAGCCGGGGGCCGCGCGCAGCGCCTCCTGGAACCAGGGGTGCCGGTCGGAGGTGTGGTTGGGGACGATGTCGACGACGACCTTCAGGCCGAGCCGGTGCGCCTCGGTGACCAGGGCGCCGAAGTCGTCCAGGGTGCCCAGGCGCGGGTCGACGTCCCGGTGGTCGGCGACGTCGTAGCCGCCGTCGGCGAGTTCGGAGGGGTAGAAGGGGCTCAGCCACAGGGCGTCCACCCCGAGCGTCGCCAGGTGGTTCAGGCGCTCGGTGACGCCCCTCAGGTCGCCCAGGCCGTCGCCGTCGGCGTCCGCGAAGCTGCGCGGATAGACCTGGTAGATGACGGCCTGCCGCCACCAGTCGGGGTTCCTGGACGAGAGGTCTGCCATGCGGGCTCCCATGGACGGACGACGGTACGGACTCTGTATCTGTCCACCTTGCCCGGAAAGGGAACCTTTTTCGCGGCCGGTCAGGGGGCGCAGTGCTCCAGCAGGCCGCACACCTGCGCGTCCACCACCCGGTAGCGCACCACCCGTCCCTCCTTCTCCCCCGCCACGACCCCGGCCGCCCGCAGCAGCCGCAGCGCCTGGGAGACGGCGGGGTCGTTCATGCCGGTGGCGATCGCGAGGTCGGAGACGGCGAGCGGGCCGGTGCGGTGCAGGGCGAGCAGCAGCGCGAGCCTGTTGGCGTCGGCCAGGAGGGAGAAGCGGCCGGCCCAGGTGCGCAGGTGATCCGCGTCGCCGATGGCGGCGATCGCCTCGCACACCCGGTGACCGTCGATGGTGCGACGGTCGGCTCGGTCGGCAGGCACGAGATGCATGACGCCATCCTCGCAGGCACCGATGTGATCTTGAATACCTGCGCAGGTACGCAGCTATGCAGGCGACCGCCCGCCCCTCTACGGTGGGCGGGCCGTGGTGCTCGGGAAGTCGATGCGACGTCGACGCGGCCCTCGCCACTGTGATCAGGGAGTTCCCGTTCCGTCCGGCAGCCGCCGGGCCACTGGTCGTACACGACCGGGAAGGCAGGAACGGCGGACGCGGACCTGTAAGCCAGGAGACCGGCCACGGCACTCACGAAGTGATCCACGAGGTGCTGGAGCGTGAACCTGATGACCGACGCCGCGTCTTTCCGCTGGCGACGTGAGGACACCGTCAAGACGGCGGGGCTGATGGCGGTGATAGTCGCCCTGCACGTCGTCGCCTTCGGGATCCTCTTCCTCCTCGTCGCCCCCGAGCACTACCGGGTGGGCACCGACGTCTTCGGCGTCGGACTGGGCGTCACCGCCTACACCCTCGGCATGCGGCACGCCTTCGACGCCGACCACATCGCCGCCATCGACAACACCACCCGCAAGCTGATGGCCGACGGCAAGCGGCCCGTGTCGGTGGGCTTCTGGTTCGCGCTCGGCCACTCCAGCGTCGTCGTCATACTGGCGCTGCTCATCGCGGGCGGCACCTCCCTCGCCGGGAAGGTCATGAACGAGGGATCCAGCACCCACCAGGTGCTCGGCGTCCTCGGGACCACGATCTCGGGCACCTTCCTCTACCTCATCGCGGCCCTGAACCTGGTCGCGCTGGTGGGCATCCTCCGGGTGTTCCGCGCCCTGCGCGCCGGCGCCTACGACGAGAAGCAGCTGGAACAGCACCTGGACTCGCGCGGCTTCATGAACCGGCTGCTGGGCCGCCTCACCAAGTCCGTGAACCGGCCGGGCCAGATGTACCCGCTCGGCTTCCTCTTCGGCCTGGGCTTCGACACGGCCACCGAGGTCACGCTGATGGTGATGGCCGGCTCGGGCGCGGCGGCCGGCCTGCCCTGGTACGCGGTCCTGTGCCTGCCGCTGCTCTTCGCCGCCGGGATGAGCCTGTTCGACACCCTCGACGGCACGTTCATGAACTTCGCCTACCAGTGGGCGTTCTCCAACCCCGTCCGCAAGGTGTTCTACAACCTCGCGATCACCGGACTGTCCATCGCCGTCGCCTTCTTCATCGGCACGATCGAACTGGTCGGCGTCCTGCACGAGAAGTTCGGCCTGCACGACGACCTCACCGGCTGGGTCGCCGGCCTCGACCTGGACAACGTCGGCTACCTCATCGTCGGCCTGTTCGTCGTCGTCTGGGCGGCGGCGCTGACGTACTGGCGCTTGGCGAGGGTGGAGGAGCGCTGGTCGGAACGGGTACCGGCCACCGCCGACTAGACATGGCAGTCCGACGACACGGCCTAGCGGCCGACGGTCTCCAGGTACAGCCGCACGTACCGGTCCACGTCCACCTCCAGCGCCACGTCCACGAGGGCCTGTTCGCGGCGGCCCCCGTGGATCTCGGACTCGCCGGGGCGGGGCCGGCGGTCCACGACCGTCTGGCCCCGGGACGGGCCGGGGGCCAGGGTGACCTCCACCGGCAGCAGCCGGGTCGTGATGCCCCGCGGGTCGGCGACCGCGCACACCGCGCCCGCGTCACCGAGGCCGCCCGCCTCCTCCGCCTCGGGCGGCCCGCCCTGCGAGGTCGGCCGGTGGGCGAGGAGGTCGCCGGCCAGGCGGGTGCCGGGCTCGTCGCTCGCGCGCAGCCGGTGCACCTCCGGGCCGGGCACGACCACCTGCTGGAAGACGTCCAGGCCGTACATCGTGATCGGCACCCCGGCCGTCAGCAGGATCGCCGCCGCATCCGGATCGTGCCAGACGTTGAACTCGGCGACCGGGGTGGCGTTGCCCACGGCCACGGCCCCGCCCATGAACACGATCCGCTCGATGTTCCGCGTCACCTCCGGATGGGTGCGCAGCAGCAGGGCGATGTTGGTCAGCGGGGCGGTCGGGACCAGGGTCACCGGGCGCGGGGAGGCGAGGATCTCCCGGTGCAGCAGGGTGACGGCGTCGACGGCCGCCGGGGCCCTGGTGGGCGCGGGCAGGCCCAGGTCGCCCATGCCGTCGGTGCCGTGCACGTGCCGGGCCGAGCGGGCCGGCTCGATCAGCGGACGTGCGGCGCCCCGCGCCACCGGGATGTCGGGCGCGCCCGCCCGCTCCAGCACGGTCAGCGTGTTGCGGACCACCCCGTCGACGTCGGTGTTCCCGGCCACACAGGTCACCGCCCGCAGGTCGAGACCCGGGTGCCGCACGGCGAACAGCAGGGCCAGGGCGTCGTCGACGCCGGTGTCACAGTCGATGATCACGGGGATCGGCTCACCTGTCACAGCGCACTCCTTCCGTCGTGCCGACCTTAGATCAGCCCCGGGATCCGGACCGCCTGTGGCGGTTGCGCGACCCGCACAGCGACGACGGGACGGACGCCGGCGAGACGGACGACGGCGAGGACGAGTAGCGACAGGCCCCACCGGCAGGCTCGCCGGTGGGCGGGATGCGCCAGTCGTGCCGGCCGGGCTCGGACGGGACGTCCTCGCACGCGGCGGTGCAGCACCTGGCTCACGAGTGGCATGCTTCCGCGGACGCGGCGTCGGATGGTGCTGCCGGGCCGTACCAGTGCTGTAGCGCCTGGTGGAGCCCGTCGGCGTGACCGTGACCCGCAGTACGCAGCCAGGCAGTGTGCCCGTCCGGCCGCAGGAGGATGGCATGGAGTTCCGGGTGGTCGGGGCATGCCGCAGTGACGAGGTCCACTCGGTCCGCCCATCCTGCGGCCGACTCGAGGACGGCGCTTCCTCCGGTCAGGTCGAGCAGCAGGCCACGTCCCGATGCGAGCAGCTCGGCCAGGCGCGTACAGCCGTCGTCCGTGGTCAGGGCGAGGTCGGGCGCCAGGCGGCCCAGCCAGGGGTGGTCGGCGTCGGGACGCATCCGGTAACGCGTGTCCAGTCCAGTGATGGTCTCGGCGAAGGCGCGGTTTCCCGCCGGGTGGCCGGCGACGCGGGTCAGCAGGTCGGTGAGCGGCCCGAGCCGATCACCGGCCTCGCCGAGCAGCACCTGGGCCTGGGTGTTGGCCAGCACGTGCGCACCGGCGGTGTGGCGTTCGGCGTGGTAACTGCCGAGCAGATGTGCCGGTGCGGTGCCGCGGACGGTGGCGGCTAGTTTCCAGCCGAGGTTGAACGCGTCGTCCAGGGCCACATTGACGCCGATCGCCCCGGCCGGCGGGTGGATGTGCGCGGCGTCCCCGGCCAGGATGACCCTGCCCCGGACGTACTCGGCCGCCTGCCGGGCGGCGTTGCCGAACCGGGTCAGCCAGCGTGCGGCGCGCAGCTCGATGTGGCGGCCGAGCGCGTCGGCCACGGCGGTTTCGAGCTGGTTCAGGGTGACCGGGGTGTCCTTGTCCGCGGGAGGTTGCCGGTCGGTCGTGATGACCCTCACGTAGCCGGGGCGGGGGATGACGAACACGCTCCCGCCGGGGCCGGTGGTCGCGCCGAACGGCAATGCCTCGGGTTCGGCGAACTCGACGTCGCCGAGCAGGGAGAAGCGGGTCGCCTCGGTACCGGGGAAGTCGATGCCGGCCTGTTTGCGGACGGTGCTGCGGCCGCCGTCGCAGCCGACCAAGTACGCTGCCCGGACCCGATACTCACCGTCGCCGGTGGCGACAGTGGCGGTGACAGACTCGGCATCCTGTTCCAGGGCGCGTAGTTCGTGGCCGCGCCGGATGTCGGCTCCCAGGCCGAGAGCCTGCGCCTCAAGGATTTCCTCGACCCGGGTCTGCGGGATGCCCAGCGAGTACGGGTGGTCGGTATGCGTGCCCGCGAGGCTGAGCGTCACCGGCAGGCCGGAGAACGCGGCGTGTCGGACTTGCCAGCCCTCGCTGATGAGCCTTTCAGCGAGGCCGCGCCGCGCCAGCAGGTCCAGGGCGCGAGCGTTGAGGTTGAAGCCCCGGCAGAAGCCCGGCCGCTGCGCGTGGCGTTCGACGACGACGGTGTCGACGCCGGCGAACCGGAGCTCGCCGGCGAGTAACAGCCCGGCCGGACCGGCCCCCACGATCAACACGTCGGTCATCGGGTGCTTCCCTTCCGGTCCGAGGGGGCGGACCAGGTCCGTCCCTGTTCGGTGCGCTCGGCCTCGGGCCAGAACAGGCTGCCGTCGCGGATCTCGGCGATGGTCCGCCGCGTCCAGGCCAACTCGGCCTCCCAGGCGTGCAACGCGCACTCGACTTCGATCATGAACAACCGGGGGACCGCACCGGAGCCGACCGTGTCGGCCAGCACCCTGTTCGTCTCATCGATCCGCTGCGCCAGATGCCCCGCCCGTTCGGCAAGTGCCTCTGCTGCCCTGTCCGGACCGAGTGCGCCGAGGTAGGACACCGCGGCCATGAACTTCGGGTATTCCGCGACGGGCATGCGGAGGAGTTCGTCGATCCAGCGAACGAACTCGGTCTGGCCCAACTCGGTTGTCGCGTACACGGTTCGCTCCGGCCGCCTGCCATCGCGCGCCGTCTCCACCGGCTCGATCCAGCCATGCCGAACCAACGCCTCGACTGTGTCGTACAGAGACCCGGAGTTGACCTTGAAGCTGCTGTCCTTGTGCCGCTCCCGCAGGGTGGACGCCATCTCGTACGGGTGCATCGGCTGTTCTTGCAACAGGCCCAGCACGGCCAGCGCCAGTGTGTTGGAGATCTTCCGCTTCGCCATCTGTATCACCGACCCCTAATAGTCGGAACCGACTATACGGAATCGGCTGCAAGGGACGCAGCCCGTCGGTAGCGAGCGTCTACCGGGCGCTCGCCGAACACCGCCGAACGCGAGACGTGCCCCGAAGCTGTCGAGCAGGCGCACGCCGGCTTCGCCGCCCTCCACACCGGTGCCCCCCGGCGCACGTGGCGCGACCGGTCCCGGACGGTCCCGCGCGCCGCGACCAGGGTGACCACGCCGGGCGGTCCCGCGCGCCGAGCGGCGACCCGGCGCACCTCGCGCGACCGGTCCCGCGCGCCGCCACCCGCACGGCATCCCGGCGCAGCCGGTGCGCGGTGTCCCGGCGCCCCCCTGCGGCCTCCCGCCTGCTCCTCACCCGTACGGCCCCGGAGCGCTGGTGGGCGGGGCGGGGCGGTGGTGCCGTGGGAGGAGGCGTTCCGCCGGTCCGTACGCAGCCCAGGAGGCACCGATGACCCCCGCGATAGCCACCCGCATCGCCCGGCTCCCCCGTGCCGTCCTGCTGTCCCTGCTCGGCACCGGTCTCCTCACCGCCGGCGGTTGCGCCGCCCTCGGCCTGCACCAGCCCGCGTCCGCCCCGCACCCCTTGCCCACCATCGACCGGCCGTCCGCGACGCCCAGGGCGTCCGCGCGGCCGGACGGGTCCACGCTCAGCGACGAGCAGGCGCAGGCGGCGCTTCTCACGCAGAGCGACCTCGGCGCCCCCTGGACCCCTACGCGCGGCGCCGCCACCTGGCGGGACGGGCTGCTGAAGGCGACCACCTCGGCCGGGGAGTGCCAGCGGCTGCTGGACGCCCTCTACAGCGACGAACTCCTCGGCGCCCCGGCCCGCGCCGCCACCGGCCTGGACGACGCCGACACCGACGCCCAGCTCCGCTACCAGATCGGCACCCGGCGCCCGGCGGACGTGGACGGCGTACTGGCCTGGCTGCGGACGACGCCGGCGCTGTGCGCGCGGTTCACGGCCACCACCGAGCTGGGGACCGTGGAGGACGTCCAGGTGACCGACGCGCCGCTGCCCGAGGTCGGGGACGCGCGCCAGGGCCTGAGGATCAGGGTGGCGAGTACGGCACCGGACGGCGAGGAGAGCCTGCTCACGCTGGACCTGGCCGCGGTCCGGGTGGGCGAGGACTCCTTCGCGCTCACCAACGGTGGTCTGGGCGACGTACCGAACGACGCGACGCAGGCCGCCGTCCAGGTCGGTGCCCTGCGCCTGGCCGACATCCGCAGGCAGGGCCGCGCCCAGGTGTGAGGTTCACAGGGGCGGGTGGGCCGGGGCGGGGCCCAGGGTGGTGGTGCCCGGGGCGGTGCGGTGGCCCAGGCCGGTGCGATAGGTGTCCAGGGCCGCCTCGAAGCGGCCGGTACGGCGCAGCAGGTCGCCTAGGAGGCGGCACAGGTCGGCCAGGTCACCGGCGGCGCCCGCGCGTTCCAGGAGGCTGAGGGCGCGGACGTAGTGCTCCTCGGCGGACTCGGTGTCCCCCGCGTCCTCGGCGATGATGCCGAGCAGGCGGTGCGCGGCGGCGGCGTGGACGGCGCCGCGCTCGGAGGAGAAGTCCCCGGCGACGTCCCGGAGCAGCCCGGCGGCCTCCGCCGACTTGCCGCGGCGGTGCAGCACGTCGGCGAGTTCGACCGCGGCCTGGCTGCGGTACAGGGCGGCCCGGCTCTCCGCGAGCATGGTGTGGGCCTGGCGCAGCTCGGCCTCGGCCCGCTCGAGTTCGCCGTTCTGCGCGCAGACGTAGCCGCGCATCCAGTGGCAGTTGGCCAGTTCGGTGCGCAGACTCAGCTGCCGGTACAGCCCGGCTGCCTTGGCCAGGGAGGCGTCGGCCTCGGCGGCCCGGCCCTCGGCGAGCAGGGTACGGGCGACCGAGCGGTGCATGCGGGCGATGAGCGCGGGGTCGCCGGCCCGCGGGGCGAGCGCGAGGGCGAACTCGGCGGCCTGGGCGGCACGGGCGTGGGCGCCCATGTCCATGTACGGGCCGATGACGGCGGCGTAGAGCAGCAGGAGGGCGTCGGGGTCGTGCAGTCCGCCGCGGTTCAGCTCGTCGAGGGCGCTCTCCAGGAGGTAGACGGCGTAGCGGAGTTCGCCGGCGAGGTAGTGGGCGACCGCCCGGCCGCGGACGGCGGGCACGCGCGTCGGCAGGGATGCGCCGGCCAGTTGCTTCTCGGCCTCTTCGAAGCATTCCCGGGCCCTGGTCAGCTCGCCGGTCTCCAGGGCGCACTCGCCGAGCCCGAGCAGGGCGGCGGCCTGTTCGCAGCCGAGTCCGTGGGCCTCCGCCTCCGCCCGCAGCACCCCGTACTGCGCGCCCGCCTCCTCGGCCCGGCCGTCGGCGAGGACGCGCTGGGCCTCCGTGAGCCGCAGCCGGAGACCGGTGGCGAGGTGGGCGGGCCGGCCGGTGGTCAGCTCCTCGAAGGCCACGCCGAGGCGCCCCGCGATATGCCTCAGCGCCTCCTCGGAGGCCCGCGCCCGCCCGGCCTCCAGCGTGGAGATGTAGGCGGGGGTGTACGCCGGTTCGGCCAGCTGCCGCTGGGTCAGGCCCCGTTGGGCGCGCAGCCGCTGCACGCGCCGTCCGATGACCTCGGGGTCGTCCCTCTCCCGCACGCGCCTCATCCCCCAACTCCCCCGGTGCCTCTTGCCGTTCGGCTCCGGCAGCCCCTAGGTTAAATGGCGGGTCAAGCATGCTTGATACGCCGCTTTCGTGTTGCGAGGTAGCCGTGTCCGGACGTACATCCGCACCCTACGCACGCCCCCACGCCCCGCTGCGGTCGACCGGGGCGTCCTCGCCCGCCCGCGGGGTGATCGCGGCCGTCGTCGCCGCCACGACCCTCCTCCTCGCGGCCAACGCCGGCCCGGCCCGCGCGGTGACCCCCGCACCGGCTTCCGCACCGGCACCGGCGGCGCGGACGGCGGCCCCGGCACCGGCACCGGCACCGGCGGCGCCCCAGCAGGCGCATCCCTGACCCCCTCCCCCGGGGCCCACACCCCCCTGAAGTCCCCGTATCCCTGTCGAAGTTGTCAGAGGCATGACCTACTCTTTGCACACTCGCCACGCGAGGCACACACGGCTCATGCACAGGGGGCTCACGCGACGCCGTGCCCGCGCGGCACCCATGCCTTTCCCATTCGTTCCGGGGGGTTCGAATCAGCGTGCGCAAGCGCTCTCTCACGACTGCCACCACTCTGGCGGTCCTCTTCAGCTCGGCGGCCCTCACCGCCACCGCGGCCCACGCGGACTCCAGCGCGAGCCTGCCGGTCAGGGCGACCGGTGACATCGTCGTGGACGCCGTCCACCAGCAGGTCTTCGTCAGCGACCCGCTGAACGGCAAGATCGTCGTCACCGACTACACCGGCAGGACACTCAAGCAGCTCGCCACCAACCTCTCCGGCGTCAGCGGCCTGGAACTGTCCGCCGACTCCCGCACGCTCTACGCGGCCGTGCAGGACCTCGACACCATCGCCGCCTTCGACACCGCCACCGACACCGAGACGACCCGGTACGCGGTGGGCGACAAGCCGCTCAGCGTCGCTCTCGCGGGCGGCCGGCTGTGGTTCGGCTACGGCGGCGCAGCCGCGGGCAACATCGGCTCCGTCGACCTGACCGGCGAGCAGCACGAGGTGACGCTCGACCAGGACAGCAGCTGGTACCAGGCCCCGGTGCTGGACGCCGCGCCCGGCTCCGGCACGCTGGTCGCGGGCGCGGTCGGGCAGAGCCCGGTCGAGCTGGCCTCCTACGACGTCTCCTCGGGCACCGCCACGAAGCTGGCGAGCACCCGGGAGGCCGGCGACAACCTCGGCGACCTCCAGGTCACCCCCGACGGCAAGGACGTCGTGGTGGCCAGCGGCGCGCCCTACTACCAGCAGGTGTTCCGGACCTCCGACCTCAACGAGGACGGCAAGTACGTCACGAACGCCTACCCCAACTCCGTGGCCGTCGCCCCCGACGGCACGGTCGCCGCCGGCATCGACGGCTCCTACACCCCGGACGTCTACATCTTCCGCCCGGGCAGCAGCGAGGCGCTGCGCAGCTACGACTTCCCCAACACCGGCCAGAGCAGCGGCTCCGACCTCCTGGCGCCCGCCGGGCTGGCCTGGGCCCCGGACGGCTCCCGGCTGTTCGCGGTGACCAGCAACAGCCTGGGCGCCTACTCGCTGCGCGTCCTCACCGCGCCCACCAAGGCCGCCACCACCGTCACCGTGGACGCGCCGGCCACCGCCACCCGCGCCAAGCAGCTCACCGTCAAGGGCAAGGTCACCTCCACGGCGGCCCTCCCCGCCGGCAGCAGGCTGGCGGTGACCCGCACCGACCTGGAGTCACCGAAGGGCAAGGTCCTGGCCGCGGCGGCCACCGGGGCCGACGGCACGTTCTCGTTCACCGACACCCCGCCGGCCGGCGGCAGGGTGACGTACACGGTGGCGTACGCGGGCGACGACGGCCACGCGGCCGGCTCCGGCTCGGACACCGTCGACGTCTCCCGCGCCAGGCCGGCGCTGAGCGTCGACAACGACGGCAAGGTGTACGCGTACGGCAAGGACGTCAGGTTCACCGCGCACCTGGGCAAGACCTACAAGAACCGCACGGTGCAGATCTGGGCCGACCCGTTCGGCCCCGACAAGCCCGGCAGGCTGGTGAAGTCCGGCACGGTCGACTCGGCCGGCAACCTCTCGGTCACCCTGGACCTGAAGCGGGACACCAAGGTCACCGCGAGGTTCTCGGGCGACTCCCGCTACACGTCCGCCGCCGCGTCCAGCACCGTCGGCGCCAAGGTCAGCGTGTCGACGTCGCTCGCCGGCCAGTACAGGTCGAAGTCGGCGTGGGGCCACACGTACGCCTTCTTCCACAAGACCAAGGACCCGCTGGCCACGACGAAGATGCCGTACTACCCGGGCCGGGCGCAGAAGTTCGAGTTCGAGGTGTACTACCAGGGCCGCTGGTACCCGGGCGACCCCGCCTACTTCAAGCTGGGCTCCGACGGCGTCTCCAAGGTCCGCATCGACGGCGACCACGGCCAGGACGTCGGCTGGCGGTTCCGGATCCGCTCGTCGTACATCAACAGCGCCTCCGGTGACACCGTGAACTCCACGACGCACGGCGCCTGGAAGTACTTCACCTTCACCAAGTAGCGCTACCGGGCGGCCTGGAGCCGGCACAGCTGGTGCTGGACGTTCTCCAGCGCGCCGCGCCGGCGTCCCGGCACCCGGAGCCGCAGCTCCGCGAGCGCGGGCCCGAGTTCCCGGGCCCGCGCCGTGTCGTCGATCCGGCCCCACTGGTGGTGCGCGCGGTCCACGGCCGCCTCCACGGCGGGCGCGTCCACCGCCTGTCCCGCCGCCAGCCGGGCCGCCGCGACCGCCAGCCAGGCCCGGCAGCTGCCCGCCGGGTCCCCCGCGAACATCGCGAGGTCGGCCCGGACCTCGGTCCAGTGCAGCGCCTGCTCGGAAGCGGCCCCGTGCGCCCGCGCCGCGGCCTCCTCGTGCCGCGCGGCCAGCCCGTCGGCCTCCTCGTGCCGCCCGGCCCGTACGGCGTCGCTGATGGCCGCGTGCGGATCGTCCGGGCGCGCGCCGGCCCCGGGACCACCACCCGGGCGGGGTACGGCGACGAACCCGCCGGCGCCGGCACCCGGCACGGGGCCGGCCGCTACGACAGCCGCCGCGGCGGGCGCCACCCCGCCCAGGGCGCCACCGGCGAAGCCGCCGCCCACGCCCGCCAGCAGCGCGTTCCCCCGGATCTCCTCGGGGATGCGCTCCAGCGCCTGCCGGTGCAGGACCTCCAGCGGTGGCCGGTGGCCGCTGCGCAACAGCGTGGCGACCGCCTTCATGTACGCCGGCCCGGCCGGGCCCCGCCGCCCGGGCGCCGGGGCGACGCGGCCGTACACGGCGGTGCTGGGACCGGAGTCGAGGCCGCGCTCGGTGACGTACCGCCAGGCCTCCGCGTCGGCGTGCAGGTCGACGACGAGCGCGGTGTCCGCGGCGGAGCGCAGCCGCAGCTCCTCGCGGATCCAGTGCCAGGGCACCGCCGTGTAGCGGACCGTCGCCGGGGTGGTGCGGGCCAGGGCCAGATGCGGCTGGTGCTGGCGGCGGTCCAGGTGCAGCTGGCCGGTGAGGTACACGGTGAGCGGGCCGGGCGTGGCGGCGGCGGCGCGCAGCCGGGTGAGGACGGCCTGCGGTTCCAGCGGGTCGGCGAGTTCGACCACGTTCGCGGTGTCGGCGCCGGACAGCACGGCGGGGGCGACGGCGGCCAGCACCGGCAGCACACCGGCCGCGTCCACCAGGCGCCCCCGGCCCAGCGGCGACGCCGCGAGCAGCAGCACGGTTCCGGGCATCGTGCCTCCCCCTGTCACCTGTGGATCCGCTTACCAGCCAGCACCGTAGCCGCTGGCGCTGCTCACCGGCGCTTCAGGCACGCAAACGTCCCCGTTCGGGGGGTTCGCCCACCGCGTGTTGCGCCCGCCGGACCGCGAAGACCGTGGTGTCGTCCTCCAGCCGGCCCCGGCTGTGCCGCAGGACGCCGTCGCGGACCCGGCGGACCAGCAGCCGGGGCTCCGTGCGGCCCGGGTCGTCGGCGACCGCGCCGGCGATGTCGCGGGCCAGCGGATAGAACGCGCCGGGCCTGTCACGGGCCTCGGTGACCCCGTCGGTGACCAGCAGGAGCGTCTCGTCGGCGGCCAGCGGTACCCGGCGCACGGGCGGCAGCGTGCCCGCGAGGTCACCGAACCCGAGCGGGGCACCGTCGCCGCTGGGCAGCTCGCGCAGGCCGCGCGGACCGACGGCGAGCGGGGGTTCGTGGCCGAAGTTGACCATCTCGATCGTCTCCGGGCTGTCCTCGGGGAAGGCGATGAGCACGGCGGTGGCGAAGCGGTCGCCGTCGTGGTGGCCGAGGGCGGTGGTGTGGGAGCGGTGCCGCAGCATCCGGGTCTCCAGGCGGGCGGCGACGGTCGCGAGGTCCCGTTCGTGGTAACCGGCCTCGCGGAAGGTGCCGAGCAGCGCGGCGGCGGTCTCCACGGCCCCGAGTCCCTTGCCCTGCACGTCGCCGACGAGGAGCCGGGTGCCGTGCGGGCCGGGCTGGATGTCGTAGAAGTCGCCGCCGACCCTGGCGTCGACGTCGGCGGCCAGGTACACCCCCGCGTGCTCCAGGCCACCGAAGGGGACCGGCAGCGGGCGCAGCACGGTCCGCCGTGTGGTCTCCGCGATGTCCCGGATGTGCAGGACCTTGCGTTCCTGGCGGACGCGCACGGCGGCGGCCAGGGTGGCGAGGAGGCCGCCGAGGGCGACGAGGAGGAAGTTGGCGAACCCGGCCCGGTACTGGTCGGGCCAGACGCTGTCGACCGCGACGTACGTCACCAGCGACAGCACGCTGTAGACGGCCGTCGTCCACACCCCGCAGATCGCTGCGGCGATGCCCGGGACCAGGACGATCCAGGTGATGATCCGGAAGTTCTCACCGGTGTCGAGGTCCAGCAGGATGACCCCGGTGAGCAGCAGCAGCGGCGGCAGCCAGGCGATGCTCCGTCCGCGCGCCCGCAGGAGCGGGCGCTGCCGCCCGTACTCGATCTCCGTCACGGCGGGCAGCCCTCCATGGCTTCAGCGAACCACGGCGGTCACGGGCACGCATCCGGGCACTCCTCACCCTCCTGGCCGAGTTGCCGGGCCATGCGCACCGGTGTGCCCTGGAAGGCGGGGGCGAACGGGGGAGAGGACAGGAAGGAGTGCTCTCATGGCTCAAGCGGCACCCGCACCCGGCGGAACCTCCCGGCCCGGCCGCACGCCCGAGGCGGAGCGGCGCGACACCGACGTGCGTCAGCGGCCGCCGGACGTCCTCGACGCGCGCGCCCACCGGATCGCCCGGCTGGCCGTCCCGGTCGTACTGGGACTGGTCTACGGCTACTGGGTCGCGGCCGACAACCGCTTCGGCGGCCCCATCACCGGCTGGAACGTGCTGCTCGGCCTCGTGAGCGCGCTCGTGTTCGCGGTGGCGTGCGCGGCCCTGCTGGTGCTGGCCCCGCGGATGCGGCGGGAGGTGCACGCGCTGCTCTGGTCGGCGTTCGCCGGGTGCGCGTTCGGCTTCCTCTACAGCCAGAGCGGCGTGACGGCGATGGGCGCGGCGTTGTTGTCCGTGGTGGTGGCCGCGGCCGTCTTCGCCGTGCTCTTCTACCGCTACTACACGCATGAGGACGCGTTCGGACACCGGATCCGCTGAGCGCGCGTGCGGGGGCCCCGGCCGGGTGACCGGGGCCCCCGCACTCCCCTGTGTCCCCCTCCTCCTCACCGGACGGGACCCCCGGTCCCTGTCCGGCTCCACGACCCTGAGGAACCGGACAGGGGGTCCCGCCGGTGGTCCGGTGCCGACCGGCGTCACCGCGACGGGCGCGGCCGGTGCGGCGGTGCCGCCCGTGGTCCGGTGCCGCCGGTGCCGGCCGGTGGTCCGGTGCCGCCCGTGGTCCGGTGCCTGAGGAACCGGACAGGGGGTCCCGCCGGTGGTCCGGTGCCGGCCGGCGTCACCGCGACGGGCGCGGCCGGTGCGCCGGTGCCGCCCGTGGGCCGGTGCGCCGGTGCCGCCCGTGGTCCGGTGCGGCCGGTGCCAGCCGGTGGTCCGGTTCCGGCCGGTGGTCCGGTTCCGGCCGGTGGTCCGGTTCCGGCCGGTGCCGCCGGTGCGCGGGGCGACGGCGCCGGGACTCCCGGTCCCTGTCCGGCTCCACGACCCTGAGAAACCGGACAGGGGGTCCCGCCGGTGGTCCGGTGCCGGCCGGTGCCGCCGGTGCGCGGGGCGACGGCGCCGGGGGGCTCCGCCGCGGCCGGTGCGGGGCACCGGTCCCTGTCCGGCTCCACGATCCTGAGGAACCGGACAGGGGGCCCCGCCGGTGGTCCGGTGCCGACCGGCGTCACCGCGACGGGCGCGGCCGGTGCGCCGGTGCCGGCCGGTGCCGCCGGTGCGCGGGGCGACGGCGCCGGGAGGCTCCGCCGCGGACGGTGCGGGGCGTCTCCGTCCCGGGTACGGCCGGCGTGGGGCGGTGGGCCGAGTGCCGGGCGCCGCGCGGGCGTTCGCCCCGTGACGGGCCTGCACCCGCCTCCTTCTCCCCAGCACCAGGAAACACCCGTTCGGGCGAACCCTCCACCGGAGAGCGGGAACTCGGCTGCGCCGAACGGGTCGTCGGCCACCCGAACGCAGTCGTCCCGCTCGCGCGCCGCCGCCTCGGGCCGTTGCCTGGAAGCGTGCCCCCACGCCTCAGGACCGCCCTGTCGGCCGTACTGATCGCCCTGTCGGGCCTCCTGGTGCCGTTCGGCGCACTGGCGGCCTGGGCGGCGTACGGGCTCGCCGACACGGGCCGGTACGTCACCGCGATGGCGCCGCTCGCCGCCGACCCGGCGGTGCGCGAGGCCGTCGCGGACACGGTCGGCGACGGCATCCTGCGCGCGGTGGGCCGGCACCTGGACGTCCCGCCGGTACCCGGCCCGGTACGCCCGTTCGTGCGCGACGCGGTGCGCTCCTTCACCCAGACCCGGGCCTTCCGGCTGGCCTGGGACACCGGCAACCAGGTCACCCACGACGCCGTCCTGCGCGCCCTGCGCGGGGTGGACGACCGCGACGTCACCGTCGACCTGGCCCCCGTCACCGCCCAGGTCAAACGCCAGCTCACCCACGACCATGTGCCGCTCGCCGCGCGCATCCCGGTGCAGCACACCGCGGTCGCCGTGCTCCCGGCGGGCGAACTGACCGCGCTCCGGAAGGGGTTCTACGTGCTCGAAGTCGCCGGGTTCTGGCTGCCGGTGGCGGCCGTCGCCTTCGCCGTCGGCGGGATCGCCCTCGCCGTCCGCCGCCGCCGGGCCGTCACCGCGACCGCGCTGGGCACGGCCCTGGGCGGCGCCCTGCTGGCCGGCTGCCTCGCCGCCGGCCGCAGCCTGACCCTCGCCGGCCTGCCCGCCGGGGTGCCCCATCCGGCCGCGGGCGCCGTCTACGACGCCCTCACCGGCAGCCTGCGCACCGTGGCCTGGCTGCTGCTCGGCCTCGGTCTCGCGGTGGCCCTCACCGCCTGGCTCACCCGGTACCTGCGCCTGACGCGTCCCGGGCGACGCCGGCCAGGGTCGCCAGCGCCCGCGCCAGCTCCTGCTCCGGCACCGACGCGAGCCCGAGCCTGACCGCGTCCGGGGTCCGGCCGGGGCCGACCGAGAACGCCGTACCCGGGGTGACGGCGATGCCGCGCGCCCGCGCGGCGGCCGTGAAGGTGTCGGCGCGCCACGGTGCGGGCAGCTCCCACCAGGCGAAGTAGGCGGCCGGATCGGAGCGCACGGCGAAGCCGGCCAGTTTCTCGGCGACCAGCCGCTGCCGCCGCCGCGCGTCGCGCTGTTTGGCGGCCACCAGCCGGTCCACGGTCCCGTCGCCGAGCCACCGTACGGCCGCCTCCAGCGCGAAGCCGCCCGCGCTCCAGCCACCGGACCGGACGGCCCGCGCGACCGCGTCGACGCGGTCGTCCGGTACGACGGTGAAGCCGACGGTGAGGCCGGGTGCGACCCGCTTGGACAGGCCGTCGACGAGGTGGACGCGCTCCGGTGCCAGCGCGGCGAGCGGAGGGGTGCCGCCCGGGTGCAGGAAGGACCAGATCCGGTCCTCGACCACCGGTATCCCCAGGCTGTGGACAGTGTCGGCCAGCTGCCGCAGCCGCCCGGCACCCGTCGTGCGCGAGGTCGGATTGTGCAGGGTCGGCTGGAGGTACAGGGCGGACAGCGGCGCGCCCCGGTGCGCGGCGACGACCGAACCGGGCAGCAGCCCCTCCTCGTCCGTGGCGAGCGGGACGAGCGTGAGGGCGAGACGGGCCGCGATCTCCTTCACCAGCGGATACGTCAGCGGTTCCACGCCCACCCGGCCGCCGGGCCGGACCAGCGAGGCGAGGGTGGCGGCGATCGCCTGGCGGGCGTTGCCGGTGAACAGGATCCGCTCCGGACGGGCCGGCAGCCCGGCCCGGGCCAGCAGGGCGGCGACCGCGTCCCGGGCGTCCGGGGTGCCCGCGGCGGCGGCCGGCCGCAGCGCCTGGCCGAGCGCGTCCGGCCGCAGCAGGGGCGCCAGGGCCGGCGCCAGCAGCTCCGACTGGCCCGGCGCGGAAGGGTAGTTGAGCTCCAGGTTGACGGGCGCGGACCCCGCGGCCTCGGCCAGGGCGTGCCCGGGCTGCGGGTCCGGGGCGGCGGCCCGCACGAAGGTGCCGCGTCCGACCTCGCCCACCACCAGTCCCCGGCGCACGAGTTCGGCGTACACCCGGCCCGCCGTCGACGGCGCGATGCCCCGGCGGCGCGCGAACGCCCGTTGCGGCGGCAGCCGTTGCCCCGGCCGCAGCCGGCCACCCGTGATGTCCCGCGCGATCAGGTCGGCGATGCGCCGGTAGTCGTCCACAAGTTCCCCCGTCCGTCGGCCTCTTGGCATTGCACCGAGCGCAAAGATCTTATTGCACCGAGTGACGGCCCGGCCTAGGGTCGGCTCATGCCCTCCCGCCTCGCCCACGAGGACAAAGGCCCCGTAACGTCTTCCCGGGTTCCCCTCGTCCTGATCCACGGCCACCCCTTCGACCGCACCATGTGGCAGCCGCAGCTGGCCGAGTTCGCCGCCGGCCGCCGGGTGATCGCCCCCGACCTGCGTGGCTACGGCGCCTCCCCCGTCACCCCCGGCCCGGTCCCGCTCTCCCGGCACGCCCAGGACATCACCGCCCTCCTGGACCACCTCGGGGTGAACACCTTCGCCCTCGCCGGCCTGTCCATGGGCGGCCAGATCGCCATGGAGTGCGCCGGCCGCCTCGGCGACCGCGTCCGGGGCCTCGTCCTCGCCGACACCTTCGCCGCCGCCGAGACCCCCGACGGACGGCGCGCCCGCTACGCCATGGCCGGCCGGCTGCTCGCCGAGGGCATGCGCGGCTACGCCGACGAGGTGCTGGAGAAGATGGTCGCCCCCTATGCCCGCCCCGAGGTCAAGGCGCACGTCCACCGCATGATGACGGCCACCTCCCCGCAGGGCGCCGCGGCGGCCCTGCGCGGCCGGGCCGAACGCCCCGACTACCGCTCCCTGCTGACCAGGTTGAGCGTGCCCGCCCTCGTCCTGGTCGGCGCCGACGACACCTACACCCCCGTCCCCGACGCCGAGGCCCTGCACGCGGCCCTGCCCGACTCCGTCCTGCACGTCATCGACGGCGCCGCCCACCTGCCCAACCTGGAGCGGCCCGAGGAGTTCAACCGGGCCCTGGCCGCCTTCCTGGCGCGGCTCGACGGGTGATCGTAGGCTCGTCCCCGTGACCCAGCACCGCGGACGCAGGCCCGGCGCCTGGTGTGCCGGTCTGCTGCTCGCCGCGGTGAGCGCGGTCATCGGCTGCCGGATCGCCGGCACCGACGGCATCACCCCCGTGCCCCAGCTGCTCGCCTTCCTGCCCTGGCTGCTCGCACCCGCCGCGTTCGCCCTGCTGTGCGCGCTGCTCACCCGCTGGTGGACGGGCCTGGTCTGGGCGCTCGCCGTCCTCGCACTGCTCGCCTGGTACGTGGAGCCGTACGGCAGGACCGCTGAGCCAGGCGGCCCGCCCCTCGCCGCCCTCCGCGTCCTCACCGCCAACGTCGGGTTCGGCCACGCCACCCCCGCCCTCGTCCGTGCCGTGCGCGACCGGCACCCCGACGTCGTCTTCGTCCAGGAATGCGACACCGGCTGCCGGGCCGCCCTGGAAGACGGCGCCGGCATCCGCTACCCGCACCGCCGGGCCGTCGAGGCGGACGGCTCCCGCGGCTCCCTCGTCCTCAGCCGCTACCCGCTGACCCCGGCTTCCGGCGTCCACGGCGCCCTGGGCATGCCCGGCGCGGTCGCCGACGTCCACGGCCACCCCGTACGCCTCCAGCTCGCCCACCCCATGCCGCCGCTGCCGGGCCAGGTCGGCGTGTGGCGCCGCGAACTCGGCCGGCTCCGCGCCTTCGCCGCCGCCGGCCCCCGCACCCCCACCGTCCTCGCCGGCGACTTCAACGCCTCCCAGGACCACGCGGCCTTCCGGCACATCCTCGACACGGGCCTGACCGACGCGGCCCGTCTCACCGGGCACGACCGCGTCCCCAGCTGGCCGTCGCGCACCGCTTCCGTCATCGGCGTCCAGACCGACCACGTCCTGGTCTCCCGGGACTTCACCGCGGCCGGCACCCGCTTCCTGTCCCTGGCCGGCACCGACCACCGCGCCCTCGTCGTGGACCTCACCCTGCGCCGGCGCACCTGAACCGGCGGCGATCCAACCGGCGATAATGGGCGCATGTCCCGAGAGTTCCCCATCGGCCTCACCCCTCCCGACTGGCTGATCCGGAACCTCAGACCCCAGCAGGCCCCGCTCAACCGGCCCGCCCTCGCCCGCGCCGCCCTCGGCATGTCCCTCCCCCTGGCCCTCGGCCTCGCCGCCGGCTACCCCGCCTACGGCGCCCTGGCCTCCATGGGAGCCCTCTCCGGCGTCATCGGCGACACCGCCGACGCCTACCGCATGCGCATCCTCAACATCGCCGTACCGCAGCTCTTCGGCGCGGCCGGCGTGGCCCTGGGCGCACTGGCGCAGGGCCACGGCTGGTACGCGGTGGCCACCGTCACCGGCGTCGCCCTGCTCTCCGGCATGATCTCCACGATCGGCGCGGTCGCCTCCGTCTCCGGCCTGCTGCTGCTCCTGAACTGCGTGATCGGCGCGGGCCTCCCGCTGCCCTCCCCCTGGTGGCTGGCCCCGGCCCTGATGACCGGCGGCGGCCTGCTGATCCTCCTGCTCGCCCTGCTGGCCTGGCCACTGCGCGCGGGCGTCCCCGAACGCGCCGCGGTCGCCGCCGCCTACCGCGCCGTCGCCGCCCTCCTCACCGCCGCCGGCACGGACCGCGCCGAGGAGTACGAGGAGGCCCGCCGCACCGTCACCCAGTCCCTGAACCAGTCGTACGACCTGATCCTGGCCCGGCGCGCCCGCCACCATGGCCGCAGTCCCGAACTGACGCGGATGCTCGCCCAGTTGAACGCGATCACCCCGCTGATCGAGGCCGCCCCCGCGGCCCACCTGGCCGCCCGCCCCCTCCCCGAGGCGATCCCCGCCGCACTGAACCGCCTGGCGGACGCCGTCGAAACCGGACGGACACCCCCCACCCCCCTCACCCTCCCCCTCGCCACCACGGAGACGGGCCGCGCGGTCGACCACGCGCTGCGCCACGCCGCCGAGGTCGTCGCCCGCCCCGACGTCGACCCCCGGGGCACCGACGACCGCCTCGGCCGCCCCGCCGCCCTGCGCGTCCGCACCGCCCGCGCGGCACGCGACGTCGTCCTGTCCGCCAACTCCTGGCGCTACGGCGTACGCCTCGCCCTGTGCATCGGCATCGCCCAGGCCCTGGTCTCCCTCATCCCCGTCCCCCGCTCCTACTGGGTCGCCCTGACCATCACCTTCGTCCTCAAACCCGACTTCGGCTCGGTCTTCTCCCGCGCCCTGCTGCGCGCCGTGGGCACGGTGGCCGGCCTGGTCGTCGCCGCGGTCGTCCTCGCCGGGGTCCCGCTGGGCTGGTGGGACGTCCCGGCGCTCTTCCTCCTCGCCCCCCTGATCCCGGCCCTCACCCCCCGGGGCTACGGCTACCAGACCGCGGCCATCACCCCCGTGATCCTGCTCCTCTCCGACATCCTGAACAACAAGGGAACGGCCCTGCTGCTCCCCCGGCTGACCGACTCCCTCCTGGGCTGCGCCATCGCCCTGATCGCCGGCTACCTCCTGTGGCCCGAGAGCTGGCACACCCGCGTCGGCGCCCGCCTGGCCGACGCGGTCGCCGACACGGCGGCCTACGTCGAAGCCGCCTTCGGACCCGCCCCCGACCCCGCCGCCCGCGCCCGCATGCGCCGCCGCCTCTACCGCGACCTGTCCGTCATCCGCACCGAGTTCCAGCGGGCCCTGACCGAACCCCCGCCGACCGGCCGGCGCGCCGCCGCGTGGTGGCCGCTCGTCGTCGCCGTCGAACGCGTCGTGGACGCCACGACAGCGGCCCGCGTCCGCGTCCGCCACGGCGCCGCGGCCCCCTCCGGCGTCGAGATCGCGCAGGTCACCCTGCAACTGCGCGAGCTGTCCGAGGCCCTGCGCGGCGCGGAGACCCTGACCGCCGTCCGCACCGACCTCACCGGCCCGGCGGGCAGCGTCCTAGAACCCCTGCGCCAGGAGCTGGCCGCGGCCCGCTCCATCACGTCCCCGCACTGACGCGGACCGGCCATCCGGGGCCGCTAACCTTACGTGTCCGTCCTGGCCAGTGATTTAAGGGCTACAACTCACGCGAAGGGTTGCTACATGGGCATTCTCACTCTCCTGCGGAACGCGTTCGGCCGCTCACGCAAGGCACGAGCCACCGAGGCGGAGGGTGCGGACCGGTCCCCCGAGCGCACCCCCGACCCCACCACCCCGGCCCCCACCGACGAACACGAACTGGTGGCAGCGGCCTTCGACAAGGTGAAAACCCCGGCCCCGACGGGGACGACGACGGCGACGGAGAACTCCACGGCCGGGTTCACGGCCGAGACCGAGGGGGCTGCCGAGCCGGTCACCGCTGAGCCTGCCGAGCCGGCTGTCGCGACTGAGGCTGCCGAGCCGACGGTCACCGCTGAGCCTGTCGCGCCGAGGGTCACCGCTGAGGCTGCCGAGCCGACGGTCACCGCTGAGGCTGCCGAGCCGACGGTCACCGCTGAGACCGGTGGAGCTACCGGGGCAGAGGTCGCTGCCGAGGCAAAGGGAATCTCCGAGGCGCAGGTCTCCGCCGAGACTGACGAGGCTTCCGAGCCTGAGTACGCTGCCGAGACCAAGGAGAAGACCGAGCCTGAGGTCGCGGCTGACGCGGAGGTGGCGGCCGAGAAGGACACCGAGCCTGAGGGCGTCGCGGCCGAAGAGAAGGCCGAGCCTGAGGAGACGGCTCAGGAGACGGCCCTGACGGGGGATGCCGCCGAGGAGCCGCCCATGGTCGAGGTCGGTCCGGAGCCCACCGAGCAGCCGCTCACGGCCGAGGCGCAGACCGAGGCGGAGCCGACCGGCACGAAGGCCGCCGGGACGACGGCCGAGGACACGCGGACGCCCGCAGCGGCGGCCGAGGAGGCCGAGCGCACCGTCCCGGCCACCGAGGCGGAGCCCGAGCCCGAGCAGGGCACGCCGGTGGCCGAGACGACCGAGTCGGCGCCGGAACCGGTGTCGAGCGCGAGCGAGGACACCCCGGAGCCGACGGCGGCCGGGGCCGGCACCGGGGAAGCACCGGAGACGACGGCCTCGCAGGCCGCCGACGGCGAGGACGCCCCGCAGGAGGCACCCGCACCCGACGACGCGACCCGCACGGGTGGTGCGGGAGGGAACACCGACGCCGAAGGCGAAGCCGAGGCGGACCCGCAGCCGGAGCAGCCGCAGGCCGCCGACGGCGAGGGCGCCCCGCAGGAAGCACCCGCACCCGACGACGCGACCCGCACGGGTGGTGCGGGAGGGAACACCGACGCCGAAGGCGAAAGCGAGACCGAGGCCGAGGCCGAGGCCGGCAAGGCAACCTCCGCCCTCCCCCTCGCGGAGCTGAAGCGCGCGGCCCCCGCCCTGGCCAGCGCGTACAAGGCCGCGGCAGCCACCCTCGAGAAGACCGACCTCACCGGCACCCGGGCGAAGCTCTACCTCGTGCTGGACCGCTCCGCGAGCATGCGCCCGTACTACAAGGACGGTTCCGCCCAGGCCCTCGCCGACCAGACCCTCGCCCTCGCGGCCCACCTGGACCCGGAGGCCACGGTCCACGTCGTCTTCTACTCCACGGAGGTGGACGGCACGACCGACCTCACCCTCACCAAGGACCACGAGACGAAGATCGACGACGTGCACGCGGGCCTCGGCCGTATGGGCCGGACCAGCTATCACGCCGCCGTGGACGCCGTACTCGCGCACTACGACGAGAACGCCGCCCCCGGCACCCCGGCCCTGGTCGTCTTCCAGACCGACGGCGCCCCGGACGCGAAGACCCCGGCGACCCAGTCCCTGACGAAGGCCGCGGCCGGCCACCCTGCCGTCTTCTTCTCCTTCGTCGCCTTCGGTGAGCACGACAACAAGGCCTTCGACTATCTGCGCAAGCTGAAGACCGGCAACACGTCCTTCTTCCACGCCGGCCCGACACCCCGCGAGCTGACGGACACCGAGCTGTACCAGGGCGTACTGGCCACCTGGCGCCCGTGACCAGCCGGTCACCCACCCCGCCACCGCCCGCGCCATTACCGCGCCACCACCGCGCGACCCGGCCGCCCCTTCCCACCCTGCAAAACGGGAAGCGGGCGGCCCACCCGTCTCGGCTACGATTTCAAGGTTCGTACAACCCCCCGACCTGGGAGCAGCCCGCGATGGCTCGACACCTCATCACCAGCGCCCTTCCGTACATCAACGGGATCAAGCACCTGGGCAACATGGTGGGGTCCATGCTCCCGGCGGACGTGTACTCCCGGTATCTCCGCCAGCGCGGCCACGACGTCCTGTACATCTGCGCGACCGACGAGCACGGCACCCCCGCCGAGCTGGCCGCGAAGGAGCGGGGCGTGCCGGTGGACGAGTTCTGCGCGCAGGCGCACGACGCGCAGAAGGCGATCTACGACGGCTTCGCGCTGGCGTTCGACTACTTCGGCCGCAGCTCCAGCCCGCAGAACGTGGAGATCACCCAGCACTTCGCGCGGAAGCTGAACGAGAACGGCTTCATCGAGGAGCGGGCGATCCGCCAGGTGTACTCCCCGGCCGACGGCCGCTTCCTCCCGGACCGCTATGTCGAGGGCACCTGCCCGCACTGCGGTTACGACAAGGCCCGCGGCGACCAGTGCGAGAACTGCACCCGCGTCCTGGACCCCACCGACCTGATCGACCCGCGCTCGGCGATCTCCGGATCCACGGACCTGGAGGTCCGCGAGACCAGGCATCTCTTCCTGCTCCAGTCCAAGCTCCAGCACGAGGTCGAGGCGTGGGTCGCCCGGCACGAGGACGACTGGCCGCAGCTCGCCTCCTCCATCGCCCGCAAGTGGCTGACCGAGGGGCTGCACGACCGCGCGATCACCCGTGACCTGGACTGGGGCGTTCCCGTGCCGGCGGACACCTGGCCGGAGCTGGCAGCCGAGGGCAAGGTGTTCTACGTCTGGTTCGACGCCCCGATCGAGTACATCGGTGCGACGAAGGAGTGGGCGGACGCCGCCCCCGACGGGGAGATCCGGGACTGGAAGTCCTGGTGGTACGAGGCGGACGACACCGTCCGCTACACCGAGTTCATGGCGAAGGACAACGTCCCCTTCCACACCGTGATGTTCCCGGCCACCGAGCTGGGCGTGCGCGAGCCGTGGAAGAAGGTCGACTACGTCAAGGCGTTCAACTGGCTGACGTACTACGGCGGCAAGTTCTCCACCTCGCAGAAGCGGGGCGTCTTCACCGACCAGGCGCTGGACATCCTGCCCGCCGACTACTGGCGTTACTTCCTGGTCGCCAACGCCCCCGAGTCGGACGACTCGTCCTTCACCTGGGAGCACTTCACCGCCACGGTGAACAAGGACCTCGCCGACACCCTCGGCAACTTCGTCAACCGCGTGCTGTCCTTCTCCCGCAAGCGCTTCGGCGATGACGTACCGGCCGGCGGCACGCCCGGCGAGGCGGAGACGAGGCTCGGCGAGGAGATCGCCCGGCTGCTCGCCGAGTACGAGGAGCAGATGGACGCCCTCCAGTTCCGCAAGGCCGCCGCGGCGCTGCGCGCCCTGTGGTCGGCCGGCAACTCCTACCTGGAGGAGAAGGCACCCTGGCTGGAGATCAAGACCGACAAGGACGGCGCTGCGCTCACCCTGCGTACGGCGATGAACCTGATCCACCTGTACGCGGTGGTCTCCGAGCCGCTGATCCCGGCCAGCTCGGCGGTGATGCGCGCGGCCTTCGCCCTGCCGGACGACACCGCCGCCTGGGTCACCGCCGACGAGGCGAAGGCCCTGGCCTCCGTCCCGGCCGGTACCCCGTTCACGGTGCCGCCGGTGCTGTTCGCCAAGCTGACGGACGAGGACCTGGCGACGTACAAGGAGCGTTTCGGCGGCGGCGAGGGCTGACCGCGCCGCGCTGAGGGCGCCGAGCCGGGTGCTCGGCGCCCTTTCGCATGCCTTCCGGGGCTACCGGGTCACTTCAGCACACCGGCACCCGCGGTCGTCGCCAGTTCCGTCGGGAGGTTCTTCGCCGACGTCTGGAGGCCCGCGGTGAGCGTCGGGGTCCAGTTCACCGTCGTCCTAATCTTCTTCGAGGAGGCGGCGTTGTACGCGGCGACCAGGTCGGTGGCCGTGCCGTTGACGAGGTTGCCGCTGCCCGCGACCGAGCCGGTGCCGTCGCCGCTGAGCAGCTTGGCGACCTTGCCGCCGGACGGCACGGTCCAGTAGTTGTCCTCGGCGACGACCTGGGCCTTCGCGCGAGAGTTGATGCTGTACAGGGGCGCGTAGCCGTCGGCGGTCGTCGTGTCGTACACGTTGTTGTAGACGTGGATCTGGCCGATGCGGGCGAGCGGGGCGCGCTGGACGATGCCCTTCCACACGTTGTGGTGGATGGAGACCCGCAGCTTGCCGGTGCTGTCCTTGTCGCTGGAGCCGATCAGCATCGTCTTGTCGTGGTCGGTGAACCGGTTGCGTTCGACGGTCACCAGGTCGGAGCCGTTGGTGATGTCGAGGGCGCCGTCGTGGATCTGGTACTCGCGGCCGAAGTACTTGGGGTTGGCCCGGTCGAGGTGGGGCGCGTCGGTGAACGAGTTGTGGTCCGCCCACACGTGCGTGGCGCCGCGCAGGGTGACGGCGTCGTAGGCGGAGTTCCAGTTGCCGTCGTCGCCGTCCGTCGGGTCCCACTGCGGGAAGCAGTCCTCGGTGGCGGAGAAGGCCAGGTTGCGGATGATGACGTTGTCGACGTTCTTCACCTGGAGGCTGCCGCCGGTGATCCCGGCGCCGGTGCCGGGCACGCCCACGATCGTGGTGTTGGCGGGCACCTTGAAGACGATGTTCTTCGCCTGCTTGTCCTGGGCGGCGGCGCGGGCCTTCTCCTGGGTGCCGGCGGGCAGCTTGGAGCGGCCGTAGGTCGCGGGGTCGTACGCCTTGAGGTAGGCCGCCAGGGAGTACCCGGTGCCGGCCGCGTAGTCCGCGCAGGTCAGCTTCTTGCCGCTGTCGTCGGTGTTGGCGTCGATGGTGCCCTTGACCTCGATGACGCGGGGCGCGGTGTCGGAGGCCGAGCCGAGCGCCTTCACGAGCTGGGCGCGGCTGGTGACGGTGAAGGTGTGCGCGGAGTCGGCCTTCGCGCCCCCGGTGGTCCCGGTGCCGGCGGCGGCCCAGCCGTCCTTGGCGGGGAGCGTCTGGTGGTACAGGTCGACGGCGTCGGCGTTCGCGGTCATCACGAACACCCCGGCGCCGACACCGGCGGCCACCACGGCGGCGGACACGGCGAGGGTGCGCCGCCCGCGGAGGGACCGGCGGTGGGAGGGAGCTGCCACGGAGGAGTCCTTACGGGTCTGCTGAACGAGTCTTACGCTCCCTCAGTGGGCGCCGCCCGCCGGAAGGTTGCCGCCGGACGGCGCACTTCTTCCGGGTGATCCGTGGCGCCCGGCGGCCCCGCGGCGCCGAGCGTCGCGTGTGCGTGGCGGGAAGCCGGAAATGATCTCCCCGTGGACATCCCCGAACCTCATCACCGCCTCCTCGCGGACGTCGTCCCGGCGGGCGGAGCGTACGGCCTGTTGCTCGCCGGCGGGTACGCCCTCCAGGCCCACGGGCTGCTGCGGCGCCCGCACGCCGATCTCGACCTCGCCACGGAGAGTTCCGGGGCCATGGAGGACATCGCCGCCGCCGTCGGCGCGGCGCTGGAGGCGCGGGGGCGGCAGGTGCGCACCGGAGCCGGCACCGCGCTCACCGCGCAGCTGGTGGTCACGGACCCGGTGAGCGGCGAGGAGTGCGCGCTCACGCTGCACAGGGAGGTGTTCTGGCAGCCGCCGGAACTCACCGGGTACGGCCTGGCGCTCTCCCTGGAGGACGCGGTCGGTACGAAGATCCGCGCGCTGTACGACCGGGGCGCGGCCGTCGATCTCGTGGACGCGCGGGCGGCGGCGGACCGGTTCTCCCTGCCGCGGCTGGAGGAGCTGGGGCGCCGGCACGCCCACGACCCCTTCGACCTGCCCACCCTCCAGTCCCGGCTGACCGGAACGGACTTCTACGCCGACGCGGACTTCCTCCGCCTCGGCCTGGACGGTGAGCGGATCGCCGCCCTGCGCGCCTGGGCCCAGCACTGGTCCGACGACATCGCCGAACGGCTGCTGGAGGACGGAGCCTCTCCCGACGCCGAGGACGAGGACGAGGACGGGGACGAGGACGGGGGCGAGGACGAGGACGGGGGCGCCGGCGACGACTCGGCCGGCCCGGGCGCCGGCGTCTAGCGGCGGTGCGCGCCGATCGTCGGGAGCGGGTCAGGACGGATCGGCGCGCACCGGCAGTGCCGTGCCGCCTACTTCGGCTGCGGCTTCCTGATGTCCAGGTGCAGCTCGCGCAGGCGGGACTCCTCCAGCTCGGTCGGGGCGCCCATCATCAGGTCCTGGGCGTTGCCGTTGAGCGGGAAGGCGATCGTCTCGCGGATGTTGGGCTCGTCCGCGAGGAGCATGACGATACGGTCCACGCCCGGGGCGATGCCGCCGTGCGGCGGGGCGCCGAAGCGGAGCGCGCGGAGCATGCCCGCGAACTCGCGCTCGGTGGTCTCGTGGTCGTAGCCCGCGATCTCGAAGGCCTTCAGCATGATGTCCGGCTCGTGGTTGCGGATCGCGCCGGAGGACAGCTCGACACCGTTGCACACGATGTCGTACTGCCAGGCCAAGACGGACAGCGGGTCCTGGTTCTCCAGCGCGTCCATGCCGCCCTGCGGCATGGAGAACGGGTTGTGCGAGAAGTCGATCCGGCCGGTCTCCTCGTCCTTCTCGAACATCGGGAAGTCGACGATCCAGCAGAAGCGGAAGACGTTGTCCTCGAAGTGGCCGGCCCGCTTGGCGGCCTCGACGCGGACCGCGCCCATGATCTTGGAGACCTCGTCGAACTCGCCCGCGCCGAAGAAGACCGCGTGGCCGGGGGCCAGGGAGAGCCGCTTGGTCAGCTCCGCGACGTTCTCCTCGGTGAGGAACTTCGCGATCGGGCCGGACAGCGCGCCGTCCTCGCCGACGCGGACCCAGGCCAGGCCCTTGGCGCCCAGCGTCACGGCGAAGTCGCCGAGCTGGTCGAAGAACTTGCGCGGCTGGTCCTGGACCGCGGGCACCGGCAGGGCGCGTACGTGCTTGCCGGCGAACGCCTTGAACTCCGAGCCCTCGAAGACGTCGGTGATGTCCACCAGCTCCAGCTTGGCGCGCAGGTCCGGCTTGTCGGAGCCGTACTTGAGCATCGCCTCGCGGAAGGGGATGCGCGGGAACGGCGAGGTGACGTGGCGTCCGCCCCCGAACTCCTCGAACAGCTCGGTCATCAGCTGCTCGATCGGCCGGAAGACGTCCTCCTGCTCCACGAAGCTCATCTCGACGTCGAGCTGGTAGAACTCGCCCGGCGAGCGGTCGGCGCGGGCGTCCTCGTCGCGGAAGCAGGGCGCGATCTGGAAGTAGCGGTCGAAGCCGGAGATCATCAGCAGCTGCTTGAACTGCTGCGGGGCCTGCGGCAGGGCGTAGAACCGGCCCGGGTGCAGCCGGGAGGGGACCACGAAGTCGCGGGCGCCCTCGGGGGAGGTGGCCGTCAGGATGGGGGTCGCCATCTCGTTGAAGCCGAGCGCCGTCATCTTCTGGCGGATCGCGCCGATGACCGCCGTACGCAGCATGATGTTGCGGTGCATGCGCTCGCGGCGCAGGTCCAGGAAGCGGTACTCCAGGCGCCGCTCCTCGTTGACCCCGTCCTCGGTGTTGATGGTGAAGGGCAGCGGCTGGGCCGCGCCCAGCAGCTCGACCTCGGCGACCTCGACCTCGACCTCGCCGGTCGGCAGGTCGGGGTTCACGTTCTCGCTGCCGCGGGAGACGACACGGCCGTCGACGCGGACCGTGGACTCCTTGGAGATGCTGTCCAGGGCCTCGTACGCGGGGGTGCCGGGGCGGGCGACCAGCTGGGTGATGCCGTAGTGGTCGCGCAGATCGATGAAGAGGATGCCGCCCAGGTCGCGCCGATTGTGCAGCCATCCGCTCAGCCGGACGTCGGTGCCGACGTCAGAGGCGCGGAGCTGGCCGCAGGTGTGGGACCTGTACCGATGCATCGTCGTTCATCGTCCTTCGTGGTGGGGTTTCTCCCGCCGGCTCTCCGACCGGCGGGAACGGGCACGGGGCCCGGACCCGTCAAGGGTACCGGGCGGCCCATGATCGGCTCCCCACCATTACCGTCCGCCCGCCTACAGTGGCAGTCATCGGTCATATCTTCCTAAAGTGGGGCAATGCGCACAGGCGAGCCCCTCCCGTCCGTCGAGGACGTCCTCGCCGCCCTCGCGACCGGGATGTGGCACTGGGACACGGCAACCGGGCTGGTCACCGTGGACGCGGAGGCGGCCCGGCTGCTCGGGCTGCCCGCGAAGCCGGTCACCCTCACCGAGGCCCAGACCCGGGCCCGGCTGCACCCGGTCGACTGGAACGAGATAACCGGCGTGGTGCCGCTGGCGGTCGCCGAGGGCACCCTCGCCGAGGTCCGGATCCGGATCATGGACGAGCAGGGCGACGTCCTGCGGGTCGTCCGCAGCCGCTCCAAGCCGTCCTACGACCCCGAGCGGCGGGCGTACGAGCTGATCGGCACTCTTCAGGAAGTGACCGAGCCGATCCCGGGCACGGCAGCGGCCCGCAGCGCGGTCACCGGCGACTGGCGGCGTTCCCGGGAGGCGTTCCTGCTGGACGCGGGCCGGGCGCTGGCCGAGGCCCGGTCGACGGAGGAGGTGCTGCGCGTGGCGGCCGGCCTGTCGATGCCGGGGTTCTCCCCGGACGGACTCATCCTGTTCGGCGTCGAGGGCGACCGGCTGACCATCACCGGCCAGCACGGGCACCAGCCCGGCGACATGGGCCCCTTCGCGTACATGCCGCTGACCACCGACTATCCGGCGACCGAGGTGGTCCGCACCGGCCGCGCGGTCTATCTGTCCTCCCCCGAGGAGTACAAGGCCCGCTACCCGGCCACCTGGCCGCTCGCCCGGCACTTCGCCCGCCGGTCCTGGGCCTTCCTGCCGCTGACCGTGGCCGGGCGCACCATCGGCACCTGGATGGCGGGCTTCACCTATCCGGTGGCGTTCACGCCCGACGAGCGGGCCGTGCTGGCGACCGTCGCCCGGATGCTCGCCCAGGCCCTGTCCCGGGCCGGCACCGCCGAGACCGAACGGGAGCTGACCGACGGCCTCCAGCGCTCCATGCTGCCCTCGCTGGGCCCGGAGATCCCGGGCATGCGGGTGGCCGCCCGCTACATCCCGACCGGCGGCGGACTCCAGGTCGGCGGCGACTGGTACGACATGATCCCGCTGCCCTCCGGCCGGTTCGCGCTGGTCATCGGCGACGTCCAGGGCCACGACGTCCGCGCGGCCGGGCTCATGGGCCAGCTGCGCATCGCGCTGCGCGCCTACGCCGCCGAGGGACACCGCCCCGACGCCGTCCTCTCCCGCGCCTCCCGCTTCCTGCACGGGATCACGCACGACGAGGAGATGACCGACCTGCGCTTCGCGACCTGCCTGTACGGCGAGGTCGACCCGGCGACCGGGATGCTGGAGATCGCCCGCGCCGGGCACCCGCACCCGGTGATCCGGATGGCCGACGGCACGGTGATGCTGCGGCCGACGGCGGGCGGACTGCCGCTGGGCATCGACCCGGACGCCGATTACCCGACGACCCGGTTCGCGCTCGAACCCGGCGAGACGCTGATGCTGTGCACCGACGGTCTGATCGAGACCGGCGGACACGACATGGCCACCGGCTGGCACCGGCTGCGGGCGATCCTGGAGGACCACCGGGACGACCTGGAGACGCTGGCCGACGCGCTGGTGCAGGGCGTGCACGGACCGTCCTCGCACCACACCACCGGCCCGCTGGCCGACCGCCGCGAGGACGACATCGCGCTGCTGCTGCTCTGCCGGCCCGGCGAGGACGGCGGCTACGGGAGCGCCGCCGTGCGGAGCACGGCCGTACGGCCCAGGGTGCGGCGCACCCTGCTGTCGGTGGGGCAGGACGAACCCGAGCGGATCGCCGAGGCCCGTCAGTACCTGCGCGACCTGCTGCACGACTGGGCGTCGGCCGAGCAGGTGGACTCGGCGGTGCTGCTGGTCTCCGAGATGGTCACCAACGTGCTGGTGCACACCGACGCCGACGCGCTGCTGCTCGCCGAGGTCACGGGCGAGGGCGGCGGGCGGCGGCTGCGGGTGGAGGTCTTCGACACCGGCGACGACCTGCCGCACAAGCGCCGCCCCGGCGAACTGGCCTCCTCCGGCCGCGGCCTGATGCTGATCGGACTCCTCGCGGACGCGTGGGGGGTGGACCCGCGGGGCGAGGGCAAGAGCATCTGGTTCGTCCTCTACGAGCCGCCGGACGCGCCGGCGGACGGCCCGGGCCCGGCCGTGTGACGTTCCCTCAGCTCCCGTACGACGCCGAAGGCCGCCGCGGTCAGCGGGACCGCGAGGAGCATGCCGAGGACGCCCGCGACGGAGGCGCCCGCGGTGATCGCCAGCAGTACCACGGCCGGGTGCATCTGCACGGTCCGGCTCTGGATCACCGGCTGGAGCACATGCCCCTCCAGCAGCTGCACGGCGAGCACCACCGCGAACACCCACAGCGCGATGACGAACCCCCGGTCGGCGAGGGCGACCAGCACGGCCACCGCACCGGAGACGAACGCCCCCAGATACGGGACGTAGGCACCGACGAAGACCAGCGCGCCCAGCCCGACCGCGCCGGGCACCCTGAGGACGAGCAGCCCGACGGTGATGCACAGGGCGTCGATGAGGGCGATGAGGGTGGTCCCGCGCATGAACCCCTCGACCGCGGCGAAGGCCCGCCGTCCGATGGCCTCCACGGTGTCGGCGGTGCCGCCGGGCGCGAGGGACCTCGCGGCGGCCACGGCCCGGTGGGAGTCGCGCAGGAAGAAGAAGACGAGGAGCAGCGCGAGCACGGCCATGGCGACGGTCTCGGCGACGACACCGGCCCCGCTGATGACGTTGGACACGGCGGTGCCGCCGAACTTGCCCAGCAGCGTGCGCGCGTTGCCGGAGAGGTCACCGAGCCCGGCCCCGGAGACCCCGAAGTGCCGCGTGACGCTGTGGGCGGCGTCCCGGAGCGAGGCGACGATCTGTCCGCCGGTGTCGATCAGCGCGGCGACGATGATGTACAGGGCCCCGCCGACGACGGCCACCACGGCGACGCAGGTCAGCCCGGCCGCGACCGACGGCTGCACCCCGGCCCGCACCATCCGCCGGTACAGCGGCCCGAGCAGCGCGGTTCCCAGCAGCGCGAGCAGCACCGGCGTGACGGCCGTACGCAACTCCCCGCACAACCGCACCCCGACCCAGCCCACCCCGGCGACGAGCAGCAGCACGACACACCAGGCAGCGAGCCGCCGAACGGCCGCGGGCAACAGAAGCACACCCCCACCCGACCACAGACCCCGGTGCCTGTCCTGCGAAGAGGGGCCGGGCGGGTGAGACGGCGGGCCGGCGCGGCCGAGCCCGTCCGTGGTCGGACGGGGCTCGTCGGGGGAACTTTTCGGGCGGGACGGGCGCCTACAGCCCGCCCTCCGACATCCCGTGGACCGCGGGGACCGTGCCCAGGCGGCCCTTCTGGAAGTCCTCGAAGGCCTGCTGGAGTTCCTCGCGGGTGTTCATGACGAACGGGCCGTAGTGCGCCATGGGTTCACGGATCGGCCGGCCGCCGAGGAGGACGACCTCCAGGTCCGGCGTGTGGGAGTCCTGTGCCTCGTCGGCGCGGACCGTCAGGGATCCGCCGTTGCCGAAGACCGCGGTCTGGCCGAGGCGGATCGGGCGGCGCTCTGCGCCCACCGCGCCCCGCCCCGCGAGGACGTACGCGAGGCCGTTGAAGTCCTCGCGCCACGGCAGCGTGACCTCCGCACCCGGCGCGAGGGTCGCGTGGACCATCGTGATCGGCGTGTGCGTGATGCCGGGACCGGCGTGGCCGTCCAGTTCACCGGCGATGACGCGCAGGAGCGCGCCGCCGTCGGGCGTCGTCAGCAGCTGGACGTTGCCGCCACGGATGTCCTGGTAGCGGGGCGCCATCATCTTGTCCTTGGCCGGCAGGTTCACCCACAGCTGGAGGCCGTGGAAGAGGCCGCCGGACACGACGAGGGACTCCGGCGGCGCCTCGATGTGCAGCAGGCCCGCACCGGCCGTCATCCACTGGGTGTCGCCGTTGGTGATGGTGCCGCCACCGCCCTGGCTGTCCTGGTGGTCGAAGATCCCGTCGATGATGTAAGTGACCGTCTCGAAGCCGCGGTGCGGGTGCCAGGGGGTGCCCTTGGGCTCGCCCGGCGCGTACTCCACCTCACCCATCTGGTCCATCATGATGAACGGGTCGAGGTGGCGGTAGTTGATCCCCGCGAACGCCCGGCGCACCGGGAAGCCCTCGCCCTCGAAACCGCTCGGCGCGGTTGTCACGGTGAGCACGGGACGTGCCACGGCGTCGGCGGGAGCGGTCACACGGGGCAGCGTCAACGGGTTCTCGACAGTCACTGCAGGCATGGGTACCTCCTTGGTACGGCCTACTTTAGTTGACGATTGAACTTCTTGCTCCTGAGAACAAGAAAGGCCCGGAGGGCATTCCCTCCGGGCCACTCGTCCGGCCTGGGTCACGACGGGGTCGGTCAGCCGCCGTACATCCGGCGCATCGCGAAGTCCACCATCTGCTCGACGGCCTTCGCGTCGAAGACCATCCGGTGCTCGCCCTCCATGTCCAGGACGAAGCCGTAGCCGGTCGGCAGCAGGTCGATCACCTCGGCGCCGGTGATGACGAAGTACTTGGACTCCTTGCCCGCGTACCGGCGCAGCTCCTTGAGGGAGGTGAACATCGGGATCACCGGCTGCTGGGTGTTGTGCAGGGCCAGGAAGCCGGGGGTGTCGCCGCGCGGGCAGTACACCTTCGAGGTGGCGAAGATCTGCTGGAAGTCCTCGGCGGCCAGCTGGCCGGTGGTGAAGGCGCGCACCGCGTCCGCGAGCGAGGGCGGGGACGGCTCCGGGTAGAGCGGCGGCTGCTGGCCGTACCCGCCCGCACCGCCCGGCATCTGCTGCTGCGGCGGGGCGTACTGCTGCTGGGCAGTGCCCCCGTCCATCGGCTGGCCGTATCCGTACATGCGCGCAAGCGTACCGAGGCGGCGGCCCGGGAAGGGCCCCGTCCGGAACAGGGCGCCGTCCCGGAGCGCGCGGGGTGCCCGTACCGGGCGGTCGCCCGTCTTCGGCCGGGCAGTCCGACCGCCGGACGACCCTGTTCACAGGCGCGGCCGGGTAGACCCTTCTCACACTTCGGCCGGCAGGGGTTGCGTCTTATTACCGACGGGTAGCATCATCGGAGCTACTTGTTGGTACGTGAACTAGGTGCGAGGAGTCAGTGCCTCGCCGATCTCTCAACGGAGCCGTCGCCATGGGGCACTACAAGTCGAATCTCCGCGACATCGAGTTCAACCTCTTCGAGGTACTCGGGCGCGACAAGGTCTACGGCACCGGCCCGTTCGAGGAGATGGACGTCGAGACCGCCAAGAGCGTCCTGGAGGAGCTGACCCGCCTCTCCGAGAACGAACTGGCCGAGTCCTTCACCGACGCGGACCGCAACCCGCCCGTCTTCGACCCGGAGACCAACACCGCGCCGGTCCCCGCGTCGTTCAAGAAGAGCTACCAGGCCTTCATGGACTCCGAGTACTGGCGGCTCGGCCTGCCCGAGGAGATCGGCGGCACCACCTCGCCCCGCTCCCTCATCTGGGCCTACGCCGAGCTGATCCTGGGCGCCAACCCGGCCGTGTGGATGTACTCCTCGGGCCCCGCGTTCGCCGGCATCCTCTTCGAGGAGGGCAACGAGGTCCAGAAGCACATCGCCAAGGTCGCCGTGGAGAAGCAGTGGGGCTCCACCATGGTGCTCACCGAGCCCGACGCGGGCTCCGACGTGGGCGCCGGCCGCACCAAGGCGATCCAGCAGGAGGACGGCTCGTGGCACATCGAGGGCGTGAAGCGCTTCATCACCTCGGGTGAGCACGACATGTCGGAGAACATCCTCCACTACGTCCTCGCGCGCCCCGAGGGCGCCGGCCCCGGCACCAAGGGCCTGTCCCTCTTCCTCGTCCCGAAGTACCTCTTCGACTTCGAGACCGGCGAACTGGGCGAGCGCAACGGCGTCTACGCCACCAACGTCGAGCACAAGATGGGCCTCAAGGCCTCCAACACGTGCGAGATGACCTTCGGCGACAAGCACCCCGCCAAGGGCTGGCTGATCGGCGACAAGCACGACGGCATCCGCCAGATGTTCCGCATCATCGAGTTCGCCCGCATGATGGTCGGCACGAAGGCGATCTCCACGCTCTCCACCGGCTACCTCAACGCGCTGGAGTACGCCAAGGAGCGCGTCCAGGGCCCGGACCTGGCCAACTTCCTGGACAAGACCGCGCCCAAGGTCACCATCACCCACCACCCCGACGTGCGCCGCGCGCTGATCACGCAGAAGGCGTACGCCGAGGGCATGCGCGCCCTCGTGCTCCACACCGCCTCGGTCCAGGACGCCATCCAGATCAAGGAGGCGAACGGCGAGGACGCCTCCGCCGAGCACGCGCTGAACGACCTGCTGCTGCCCATCGTCAAGGGCTACGGCTCCGAGAAGGGCTACGAGCAGCTCGCCCAGTCGCTCCAGACCTTCGGCGGCTCCGGCTTCCTCCAGGAGTACCCGATCGAGCAGTACATCCGGGACTCCAAGATCGACACCCTGTACGAGGGCACCACGGCGATCCAGGGCCAGGACTTCTTCTTCCGCAAGATCGTCCGCAACCAGGGCACCGCGCTGAACTCGCTCGCCGAGGACATCAAGAAGTTCCTCGCGCTCGGCACCGGCGGCGAGGAACTGGCCGGCGCCCGCGAGCACCTGGCCAAGGCCGCCGTGGAGCTGGAGGCGATCGTCGGCCTGATGCTGACCGACCTCGCCGCCACCGAGCAGGACACCAAGAACATCTACAAGGTGGGCCTGAACACCACCCGCCTGCTGATGGCCTCCGGTGACGTCGTCGTCGGTTACCTGCTGCTCAGGGGCGCCGCCATCGCCGCCGAGAAGCTGGCCACGGCCTCGGCGAGGGACAAGGCGTTCTACACCGGCAAGATCGCCGCGGCGAAGTTCTTCGCGGCGAACGTCCTGCCGGGCGTCACGCTCGCCCGCAAGGTCGCCGCCGGCGTCGAGCTCGACCTGATGGAGCTGGACGAGGCCGCCTTCTAGGCACCGGCCCGGCCCCGGCCCGGAGCACAAACCGGAATCCGGCGTCCGTATCCGTTGATTGCCCGCACGGGCCCGCTCTCCCACCGGGAGCGGGCCCGTGCACGTCGTTAAGGTGAACCCATGAGCGCAGCAGCCCGCTTCGACCGCGGCCACACCGACGACCTGATGACCTTCCTGGCGGTGAGCCCCACGCCGTACCACGCCGTCGCGAACACCGCCGAGCGGCTGGAGAAGGCAGGCTTCAGGCAGGTCGCCGAGACGGATGCCTGGGACGGCACGCACGGCGGCCGGTACGTGCTGCGCGGCGGCGCGATCGTGGCCTGGTACGTCCCCGAGGGCGCCGAGCCGCACACCCCCTTCCACATCATCGGCGCGCACACCGACTCCCCCAGCCTGCGCGTCAAGCCCCGCCCCGACAGCGGGGCGCACGGCTGGCGCCAGGTCGCCGTGGAGATCTACGGCGGCCCGCTGCTGAACTCCTGGCTGGACCGCGACCTGGGCCTGGCCGGCCGGCTCACCCTGCGCGACGGCTCCTCGGCCCTCGTCGACGTCGACCGGCCGCTGCTGCGGGTGCCGCAGCTCGCCATCCACCTGGACCGCTCGGTCTCCGCCGAGGGACTCAAGCTGGACAAGCAGCGCCACCTCCAGCCGGTGTGGGGTCTCGGCGGCGAGGTGCGCGACGGCGACCTGATCGCCTTCCTGGAGGAGGAGGCCGGGCTCGCGGCGGGCTCGGTGGCCGGCTGGGACCTGATGGCGCACCCGGTGGAGGCCCCCGCCTACCTCGGCCGGGACCGGGAGCTGGTCGCCGGCCCGCGCATGGACAACCTGCTGTCCGTGCACGCCGGTGCGGCCGCGCTGACCGCCGTCGCCGCCTCGGACACCCCGCCCGCCCGCATCCCCGTGCTGGCCGCCTTCGACCACGAGGAGAACGGCTCCCAGTCGGACACCGGCGCCGACGGCCCGCTGCTCGGATCGGTGCTGGAACGCTCGGTGTTCGCGCGCGGCGGCACGTACGAGGACCGCGCCCGGGCCTTCGCCGGCACGGTCTGCCTGTCCTCCGACACGGGCCACGCCGTGCACCCCAACTACGCCGAGCGGCACGACCCGACGCACCACCCGCGGGTCAACGGCGGCCCCATCCTCAAGGTCAACGTCAACAACCGCTATGCCACGGACGGTTCGGGCCGCGCGGTGTTCGCCGCGGCCTGCGAGAAGGCGGACGTCCCCTTCCAGAGCTTCGTCTCCAACAACTCCATGCCGTGCGGCACCACCATCGGTCCCATCACCGCGGCCCGGCACGGCATCCGCACGGTCGACATCGGCGTCGCGATCCTCTCCATGCACAGCGTGCGCGAACTGTGCGGCGCGGACGACCCGTTCCTCCTCGCGAACGCCCTCACGGCCTTCCTGGAGGGCTGACGCCGGCCGCCATCCCCGGGGAAAGCGGCGGGAGTTCGGCGACACGGCCTAGTCGGGCCCGCGCCGGGTACCCGGACGGCACCGGAGATTCCGGAACCGGAAGGGGAGGCGAGGTCTCATGGGTCTCGGCGGATGCATCATCCTCATCGGCATAGGGGCCATCCTGACGTTCGCGACCGACTGGCACATGACGGGCGTCAACGTCACCGTGGTCGGGCTCATCCTGATGGCCGTGGGCCTGATCGGGGTGGCGACGTTCAGCGGCATCGCGCGCCGCCGCCGCGTCGTGGTGCCGACGACACCGGTGGTGGAAGAGGAGCCCCGCCACCACCACGTCGACGGCTACTCCGACGGCTACGGCGTCTGATCCACCGCCTCCTGCTCGTCCGGGCCCGCCAGGACGAGCGGCAGGCGGTCGGCGCCGCCCTCGGTGAGACGGACCGGGACATCCCGGTCCTGCTGATGGGCATGGCAGGCGGGATACGCGTCGGCGTCCCCGGCCGGGCCGCCGCCGGACGCGGTGTCGTCGCAGGACACCGCCCTGGCGCGGACGTGCAGGACGCCCTCCGGGACGGCCGGGTCCAGCGCCAGCTCCCGGAAGAGGTCCGGGCCGGCTCCCTCGCCCTTGAGCAGCAGCTCGGGCGGGGTGGAGGAGACCATCAGGCGGGTGGCGGGCCCGTAGCCCGTGTCGAGTCTCCGGCCCGCGGGGAGCTGGAGGACCACATCCAGGCGGAGGCGGCCGGGAGCGACCTCCGTGACGGCCCGCCGGGTGCGGTGGGCGACCGACTCCGCCCGCACCACTTCCTCCGGCAGCCGCAGCCGGGTCAACCGGTGCCGCGCCGACTCCACGACCACGATGTCCGCGCCGGCGACGACCGCGTCGGCGGGCTCGCGCAGATCGGTGGCGAGCGTGGTGACCTCACCGGTGGCCGGGTCGTAGCGGCGCAGGGCGTGGTTGTACGTGTCGGCGACGGCGACCGAGCCGTCCGGCAGGGCGGTGACCCCCAGCGGGTGCTGGAGCAGGGCCCGGTCCGCGGCGCCGTCCCGGTGGCCGAAGTCGAACAGGCCGGTCCCGACGGCCGTGTGAACCTGCCCGTCGTGGTCCACCCAGCGCAGGGCGCTCGTCTCGGAGTCGGCGAGCCACAGCCGGTCGGCGGTGGCCGCGAGCCCGGACGGCTGGGCGAACCAGGCCTCGGCGGCGGGGCCGTCCACCAGGCCCTCGTCGGCGGTGCCCGCCGCCACGGCGACCGTGCGGGCGGCCGGGTCGTACGTCCACAGCTGGTGGACGCCCGCCATGGCGATCCACACCCGGCCGCCGAAGACCGCCACGTCCCACGGTGAGGAAAGATCCACCTCCCGGGCCGCACCCGAGGTCGCCGATCCCCGCCACCACTGCTTCCCGGTGCCCGCCAGGGTGGTCACCTCACCCGTGGCCGGATCCAGTCGGCGCAGGGCGTGGTTGACGGTGTCGGCGACCACGACCGCACCGTCGTCGAGGAGGGCGAGACCCTGCGGCTCGTCGAAGGACGCCTCCCGCGGGCCGCCGTCGGTGAACCCGCGCACGCCGGAGCCGATCCGGCGTACGACGGTCTCGGCGTCCTCGGCCAGTTCCACCAGCTGGTGCCGGGTGGTGTCGCTGACCAGGAAGGTCCCCGACGGCAGCAGCAGCGCCTTGCCGGGGAAGCGCAGCGCCGTCGGCTCCGGCTCCGGCGGCACGTACGGGCCGTCACCGCGGCGCAGGGTGCCCTTCGCCCCGTGCTCGGCCGCCAGCTCCTCGACCAGCCGCCCGATGGCGTGCACGTGCCCCTCGCCCGCGTGCTGCGCGACGACGTACCCCTCGGGATCGATGACGGTGAGCGTCGGCCACGCCCGGACCGCGTACTGCTTCCAGGTGGCCAGCTCCGGGTCGTCCAGCACCGGGTGCGCCACGCCGTGACGCTCGACCGCGTCCACGACCGCCCGGTGATCGGCCTCGTGCACGAACTTCGGCGAGTGCACCCCGACCACCACGACCGTGTCCCGGTACTTCTCCTCCAGCTCACGCAGCTCGTCCAGGACGTGCAGGCAGTTGATGCAGCAGGAGGTCCAGAAGTCCAGCACCAGGATGCGGCCGCGGAGGTCGGCGAGCTTCAGGTTCTTCCCGCCGGTGTTGATCCAACCGCCCCTGCCGGTCAGCTCGGGGGCGCGGACGCGGACGCGCCGGGGTGCGGAGTCGGTCATGGTTCCCAGGGTGCCATCCGGCGCCGACGACCGGTCCGGCCCTGTGGACAACTCCGGTCCGTCCGGTCGTCAGCCCTGGTGGACCACGTCGCGGCCGGGCCCCCCGGAGAGCGTGTCCCGGCCGGGGCCGCCGTACAGCCGGTCGTTCCCGCTGTTGCCGTGGAGCCTGTCCCTCCCGGCGCCGCCGTGCAGGGCGTCGGCGCCCCTGCCGCCGTACAGGGTCTCGGCGCCGGCCCCGCCGCAGAGGGTGTCGTCACCGTCGTCGCCGGACAGGTCCTGGCCGTCGGCACCGCCGCGCAGCACGTCGTCGCCCTTGCCGCCCTTGGCGATGACCAGGTCGCCGTCGGCGTGGACCGTGTCGTCGGCGGCGCCGCCGAAGGCCGGATCCGCCTCGCCGACCGTGAGGGTGTCGTCGCCGGCGCCGCCCGAGACGTCGTTGCCGTCGAGGCGCCCGCTGTCGGTGAGCCGGTCGTTGCCGGCGCCCAGGGAGATCCGGGCGAAGCGGTACACCTGGTCGGTCCTGTTCGCGTAGGCGACGGTGTCGTCGCGGTCGCCGAGGTCCATGGCGAGGGCGGCGTACGGGTCCTGGCTCTCCTCGGCGGTGACCGTGCAGGAGACCTTGGTGTGATCAGCGGCGTCCGGATGGACGCAGCCGTTGCCCGCGCCGACCGGGACGACGTCGTCGATCACCTAGGTGATGCCGTCGGTGGTGCGGGACGCGGTCACGGTCACCTTGTCGGCCTGGCCGGGCGCGGCGGTGTGGGCGAGCTGCCAGCCGTACCGGTCGACCTCCGCGGTGGCCCCGGGGACCGCCGCGCCGGCGGAGACCGGGACGGCGGAGACCGGGACGGCGGCGGCACTGCCGGCCAGGACGCACGGCACGGCGAGGGCGGCAGTGAAGTTCACCCGGGCATCACCCGCCGTCCCGGCGGATTCCGGTGCCGGTCAGTTGAGGCCCGGTCCGGTGGGGCCGCCCGGTGGCCTCGGCCGGGTGAGAACCCGTCAGGTGAGCGCGTGGCCCGTGGTCGCGTCCACGTGGCCGGGCACGTCCTCGTGCCGGTCGCCGACGGTGAGGGTGCCGCTGGGCTCGAAGAGCAGGATCTCGGTCGGCACGCGCGCGTACGGCTTGTGTTCGGTGCCGCGCGGGACGGTGAACACCGAGCCCCGGGGCAGGACCACCGTGCGCTCGCCGGCGGGCTCGCGCAGGCCGATGCGCAGTTCGCCGGTGAGGACCAGGAAGAACTCGTCGGTGTGGTCGTGGACGTGCCAGACGTGCTCGCCCTCCACCTTCGCCACGCGCACGTCGTAGTCGTTGACGGTCGTGACGATGCGGGGGCTCCACCGCGCGGTGAAGGAGGCGAGGGCCGTTTCCAGGGAGATCGGTTCCATGCGCTCATCGTGCGGGTGACGGGACCGTCCCACGAGTGCTAGGAATCGCACATGCCGCAACGATCCTCTCAGGCACCGCACCGGGTCGTCGTGATCGTCGACGAGGGCACGAACCCGTTCGAGGTCGGCGTCGCCACCGAGCTGTTCGGGCTGCCCCGGCCCGAGCTGGGCCGGCGGCAGCCCCTCTACGAGGTGACACTGTGCGCGCCCACGCGCGCGGTGCGGATGAACCACGGCTTCTTCACCATGAGCGGCCTGCCCGGACTCCGGGCGGTGGACGGGGCGGACACCCTGGTGGTCCCCGGCCGCCCGGACAACGTCGTACCGCGCGGACCCGACGTCCTGGCCGCGATCCGCCGCGCGCACGCGCGTGGCGCCCGTATCGTCGGCTTCTGCACCGGCACCTTCGCGCTCGCCGAGGCGGGCCTGCTGGACGGACGCCGCGCCACCACGCACTGGATGTGGGCGGACGCCTTCCGGGAGCTGCATCCGGCGGTGCTGCTGGAGCCGGACGTGCTCTTCGTGGACGGCGGTGACGTCCTCACCGCCGCGGGCAGCGCCGCCGCGCTCGACCTCGGCCTGCACATCTGGCGGCGCGATCACGGTGCGGAGACGGCCAACGCCGTCTCCCGCCGCCTCGTCTTCGCCGCGCACCGGGACGGCGGACAACGGCAGTTCGTGGAGCGGCCGGTGCCGGAGGTGCCCGACGCGTCGCTCGGCCCGCTGCTGGCCTGGGCCCAGGAACGGCTGGGCGAGCCGCTGACCGTCGCGGCTCTCGCCGCCCGCGCGGCCGTCTCCCCCGCCACTCTGCACCGCCGCTTCCGCGGCCAGCTGGGGACGACCCCGCTGGCCTGGCTCACCGGGGAGCGCGTGGCGCTGGCCTGCCGGCTGATCGAGCGGGGCGAACAGCGGCTGGACGTCGTGGCGGCACGCAGCGGCCTGGGTACGGCGGCCAACCTGCGGGCACGGCTGCGGCGGGAGACGGGGCTGAGCCCGTCGGCGTACCGGAGACGGTTCGGCGGGGGGCCGGCCGGAGGGGCGGCGGCGGGGGCGGCCGTCGGGAACCCGGAGCGCGCGGCCGTGCTCCTCCGTGCGGGCGGCCCCACGGTCGCGAGCGCCGTAACCGCAGCCGCAGCCGCAGCCGTCGGCCTCGTGGATGAGCCCCGGTCGACCATGACATCCGGGCCGGGAGGAGGCCGGCGGGCACGGCCCTGTGACGATCAGCCGGTGCCGGGGAAGCATGACCTGTATGAGATTCCTCGTACGCGACCGGATCCTCGGCATCGGTGACGACTGGTGGATCGAGGACGAGCACGGCCGGAAGGTGTTCCTCGTCGACGGCAAGGCGATGCGGCTGCGGGACACCTTCGAGCTGAAGGACGCCCAGGGGCGGATCCTGATCGACATCCACCAGAAGATGTTCGCCCTGCGCGACACGATGGTGATCGAACGGGACGGCGAGGCCCTGGCCAGGATCAGGCGCAAACGGCTGTCCCTGCTGCGCAACCACTACCGGGTCTCCCTGGTGGACGGCACCGAACTCGACGTCAGCGGAAAGATCCTGGACCGCGAGTTCGCCGTCGAGTACGACGGTGAACTGCTCGCGGTGATCTCGCGCCGCTGGCTGACCGTGCGCGACACCTACGGCGTCGACGTCGTACGGGAGGACGCCGACCCGGCGCTGCTGATCGCGGTGGCGGTGTGCGTCATCCACCTCTCGGAGAAGGAGGGGGAGGAGGACTGACCCCGGCGGCCGGGCTAATCCCGGTGCGTGGGCGCCTGAAGACCGAGGACGCGGTCCTTCAGCGCAGGGAACTGCTCGCGGGTGGCGGACACCTTCGCCGGGTCGAGGTCGACGGTGAGGACCTCCTCGCCCGAGCCGGCCTCGGCGAGCACCTCGCCCCACGGATCGACCACGATCGAGTGACCCGCCTGCGGAACTCCGCTGTGGGTCCCGGCCGTTCCACAGGCGAGCACGAACGCCTGGTTCTCCACCGCCCGCGCCTGAGCCAGCAGCGTCCAGTGCGCGCGTCGCCGCTCGGGCCAGCCCGCCGGGATCACCAGCATCTCGGCGCCGGCGTCGACGAGTCCACGGAAGAGTTCGGGGAAACGGAGGTCGTAGCAGGTGGCCACGCCGAGCGTGGTCCCGGGCAGCCGGACCGTCACCAGCTCCCGGCCCGCGCCCATCAGTACGGCCTCGCCCTTGTCGAAGCCGAATCGGTGGATCTTGCGGTAGGCCGCGGCCAGTTCACCGGAGGGGGAGAAGACGAGAGACGTGTTGTAGAGGGGACCGTCCTGCGTGGCGGAGCCGCCGCCGGACGCCGTCCGCTCGGGAATGGAGCCGGCGTGCAGCCACACGCCCGCGTCACGCGCCGCTCCGGCCATCGCCTGACAGGTCGGCCCTTCGAGCGGCTCGGCCTCGCGGCCGAAGTCCTCGTAGGCGAAGGCGCCGGTGGTCCACAGCTCGGGCAGTACGACGAGGTCCGCACCGGCCTGCTCCCGCACCAGCGCGGCCACCCGCCGCCGCCGCGAGCCGACCGATTCGTCCTCGTCCACGGCGATCTGGATCAGCGAGGCGCGCACACTACCACCGTCCTGGCAATTCGAGTCGTCCACACGGGCCTACGATCGTCACACGAAAGCACTGCCGGGGTGCCTCTCCGCAGCGTAACTTAGCGTCAAGACACCCGCCGAAGTGCAGCCACCGCCCGCTGGCAACGCCGCCACAACCTGCCCGTGTACCGACCGCCGAGGGGTCCCGTTTCCGTGAGTCTGCATCCCACCCTCCAGCCCTACGCCGACGCCTGGACGCACTCCATCGAAGCGATATCCGAGATGGCGCAGTCGCTCGTCGAGGGCGAGTGGAACCGGCGGACCCCCTGCCCCGGCTGGTCGGTCCGGGACATCGTGTCGCACGTCATCGGGCTCGACTGCGAGATGCTCGGTGACCCGCGCCCCATCCACGCCCTGCCGCGCGACCTCTTCCACGTCGCCACCGAGCACCAGCGGTACATGGAGATGCAGGTCGACGTCCGCCGTCACCACACGGCGCCTGAGATGACGGCCGAGCTGGAGTACACCGTCATCCGCCGCAACCGCCAGCTGCGCAACGAGTCCCGCGATCCCGCGACCATGGTGCGCGGCCCGCTGGGCAGCGAGATCACCCTGGAACAGGCCTATCGCGTCCGCGCGTTCGACGTGTGGGTGCACGAACAGGACCTGCGTACGGCCCTCGGCCGCCCCGGCAACCTGGACTCGCCGGGCGCGTACGTCACCCGGGACGTCCTGCTGGCCGCGCTGCCCAAGGTCGTCGCGAAGGACGCGGACGCCCCGCGCAGCTCGGCGATCGTGTTCGACGTGCACGGCCCGGTCGAGTTCCTGCGCACCGTCCGCGTCGACATCCAGGGCCGCGGCACCGTGGAAACCGCCCCGGCCCTCGGCCCCGCGGCCACGCTCACCCTCGACTGGGAGACCTACGTCCGCCTGGCCTGCGGCCGGGTGACCCCCCAGGCGGTGGCGGACCGGGTGAAGACCGAGGGCGACCAGGACCTGGCGGCAGCCATCCTCCACAACTTCACGGTGACGCCGTAGCGGCCCGGACATCGGGCGCGCCCCGACCCCGGCCGCCCCGCGCCCGGGGCGCCCCGGGGGGAGATATCTCGGGGGCAGGGTCCCGGGGGCAGGGTCCCGGGGGGAGTCATACCGGGGGACTCGTACCGGGGGGCAGGTGTCCCGGGGAGAGTCACACGGGGGGGCAGCAGGTGTGCCGGGGGCAGGTGTCCCGATCCCGGATGCCCCGAGCCCGGGCGCCCCGGGGGCAGGGGTCCCGGGCAGCAGGTGTGCCGGGGGCAGGGGTCCCGGGGCGAGATATCCCGGGGCCGGGGTCCCGGGGGGCAGGTGTCCCGGGGGGAGTCACACCGGGGGACAGGTGTCGCGCGGAAGATATTTCGGGGGGAGGCTCCCCGGGGGCCCGGGGCGGTCCCTGGGGGCTCCCGGTGGGAAGTCATGCCGGGAGCAGCCCCCGGCGACATATCCCGGGGGCTGCTGTCCGGGGCCGGGCGCCTCGGGGCCGGGAGCCTCGGGACCGGACGCCTCGGGACCGGGCGCCTCGGCGGCAGGCGTCCCCGTGCGGACCCCGATCACCGGGGGAAAGCCGCCGGCGGACGCCCGCCCCCACAGGCTGTCCAGCCTCTCGGCCTACCCGAAACGGGGGGTGCGCGGGTGGGAGAACCCCCAACTAGGCCCCCCGGCGCGCAGACGCCGACGGACACCCGCCCCCCACACACACCGGAAACGGGGCGCGAAGGTGGGCGAGCCACCGCCTCACGCCGCAGGCACGTGCACCGTCTCCACCCGGCTCGCCACCAACCGTTCCCGCTCCCGCCGAACCGCCCGCCCCCGCAACCGCAGGATCTGACTGACCCCGAGCGCCTGGAGCACGAACACCGCGGAGAAGGCCACGGTGTAGTCGTCCCCGGTGGCGTCCAGCAGCACGCCGATCGCGAAGAGCGTCGTCATGGAGGCGATGAACCCTCCCATGTTGGTGATGCCGGACGCGGTGCCCTGCCGCTCGGGCGGGTTGGCCGGCCGGGCGAAGTCGAAGCCGAGCATGGACGCCGGCCCGCACGCCCCGAGCACCGCGCACAGCACCACGAGCAGCCACATCGGCGCGTGCTCCCCGGGGTAGGCGAGCGTCCCCGCCCACAGCAGCGCCGTCGCGCTCACCGTGCCGAGCGCCAGCGGCAGCCGTGCCGCGTGGTGCCGGGCGACGACCTGGCCGTAGACCAGACCGATCACCATGTTGGACAGGACGACGAGGGTGAGCAGCTCGCCGGCCGTGGCCCGGCTGAGCCCCTGGGCCTGCACCAGGAACGGCAGTCCCCACAGCAGCAGGAACACCATCGCCGGGAACTGGGTGGTGAAGTGCACCCACAGTCCGAGCCGCGTCCCCGGCTCCCGCCAGGCCGCGGCGATCTGCCGGCGGACGTAGACCGAACCCCGGTGCGTCGACGGCTCCGGTTCGTGTCCCTCGGGGTGGTCCTTCAGGAAGAGCAGGGTCAGGACGAGGACGACCACGCCCGCGAGCGCGCTGCCCGCGAACGCCCGGGTCCAGCCGATGCCGTGCAGCAGCCGGGCGAGGACGAGGGTGGAGACCAGGTTGCCCGCCATACCGACCAGGCCCGCGAGCTGTGCGACCAGTGGGCCGCGCCGGGCGGGGAACCAGCGGGTGCCGAGCCGCAGCACGCTGATGAAGGTCATGGCGTCGCCGCAGCCCAGCAGAGCCCGGGAGGCGAGCGCGGTGCCGTACGAGGGGGAGAAGGCGAAGCCCAGCTGCCCGGCGGTGAACAGCACCGCCCCGATGCTCAGCACCTTCCTGGTGCCGAGCCGGTCGACCAGGAGGCCGACGGGTATCTGCATGCCGGCGTAGACCAGCAGCTGGAGGATGGAGAACGTCGACAGGGCGGAGGCGCTCACGTGGAAGCGGGCGGCCGCGTCGAGCCCGGCCACGCCCAGCGACGTACGGAAGATGACGGCGACGAAGTAGACGGCCACGCCTACGGACCACACGGCGACGGCGCCCCGGCCGCCGGGCGGATCACCCGGAAGGGTGGCGTTGCACGCGGGACCGCTCACCGGACCTCACCTCGCGCGAGGTGCGAGAACCAGCTCACGTGCCGGTGCACGACCCCGACGGCCGCCTCGGCGTCCCCGGCGCGCAGCGCTTCGAGGATCTCCTCGTGCTCGGCGAGCGTCTTGGCGATCCGGTCGGGGTGCGAGTGCATGACGGCGACGCCCATCCGCAGCTGACGGTCGCGCAGCTGGTCGTAGAGCCGGGAGAGGATCTCGTTGCCGCCGCTGCGCACGATCTCGGCGTGGAAGCAGCGGTCGGTGACGGCGGCGGCGGCCAGATCACCGGCGGCGGCCTGCGCCTTCTGCCGCGTCAGCAGCTCCGTCAGCCGTGCCAGCAGGCTCGGAGGGGCGGGTACGGCCTTTCGGGCCGCGTGCTCCTCGACCAGCAGCCGGGTCTCCACCACATCGGCGATCTCCTGCGCGGAGACGGGCAGGACGAGGGCGCCCTTCTTGGGGTAGAGGCGGATCAGGCCCTCGGCCTCCAGCCGCAGCAGCCCCTCCCGGACGGGGGTGCGCGAGACCCCGACGGCCTCGGCGAGCTCCCCTTCGGTGAGCAGGGTGCCGCCCTCGTAGTGGCGGTCGAGCACACCCCGCTTGACATGGGCGTACACGCGGTCGGCAGCGGGTGGCGGCTTCAAGGACTGGGGCGCGGACTGCTCGACGGCCGTTTTCATGCCGACAGCATAGATACAACACGTACGCAAGCAGGAGTGCCGTCCATCATGCGGACGTGACGAAAGCGCCTCGCAGCGACCGCACAACCTTCTGTGCTACTTACGTGTCACACACGTGCGGCCCGCTCCGTTGCCATCTCAACTAGGCCGCACACAACGGGCATTCAAGACATTCGAGGTATTCACTTTGATTACCGGCATTCAGGGCACCCGCCTCCGCAGAGCCGCCGTCGTCGCCGTCAGCTCCGGCGCGCTGCTCGCCACCGGTGCCCTCACCGCAGCGCCCGCACAGGCCGTCGCGACGCCCTCCATCGTGGCGAAGGGCGGTTACGTGATGAACAACGTCACCGGCTCGACGCTGTACAACAAGGCGGCCGACACCCAGCGGTCCACCGGCTCCACCACCAAGATCATGACCGCCAAGGTCGTGCTCGCGCAGTCGAACCTCAACCTCGACTCCAAGGTCACGGTCCAGAAGGCGTACAGCGACTACATCGTCGACAACAACTACGCCTCGAACGCGGGGCTGATCGTCGGCGACAAGGTCACCGTCCGCCAGCTGTTGTACGGTCTCATGCTGCCGTCCGGCTGTGATGCCGCGTACGCGCTTGCCGACAAGTTCGGCTCGGGCTCGACGCGGGCAGCTCGCGTGAAGTCGTTCATCGGCAAGATGAACACCACCGCCAAGAACCTCGGGCTGAAGAACACGCACTTCGACTCCTTCGACGGCATCGGGCATGGCGCCAACTACTCCACTCCGCGAGATCTGACGATGCTCGCCAGCCGTGCAATGGAGAGCTCCACCTTCCGCACGATCGTCAAGACGAAGTCCTACACGGCGAAGACGATCACGAAGACCGGCAGCACCCGCACCATGAAGACGTGGAAGAACACCAACGGGCTGCTCAGCAGCTACAGCGGCACCATCGGTGTGAAGACCGGCTCCGGCCCGGAGGCCAAGTACTGCCTGGTCTTCGCCGCCACCCGGAACGGCAGGACGGTCATCGGCACCGTCCTCGCCTCCACGTCCATCGCCCAGCGCGAGACGGACGCGAAGAAGCTCCTCACCTACAGCTTCGCCAAGCTCGGCTGACGCCGGCGGAACAGAGAAGGGCCCGTCGCATCCCTGCGACGGGCCCTTCGCCCTGTCCGGCCAGCGATATCGCCGCTTTTCACTCGACATCGTGAACATCCCGCTTTCCGCTGGCATATTCCATTTCATCCGCTCTACGTTCCGCAGCGGAGGTGGTTCACATGAACGAACCCAAGAAGCAGTCCGAGTCCGGCTCGACGGCACGGCGCGAGGCGATCGACGTCAGCGACTTCGTGTACGCCGCGACCGGCGCCCGCGTCCGCAGGCTGACCATGCCGGACGGAAGTCACTGGTTCCCGGCGGTCGACGTCTGCAAGGAGCTCGGGCACACCAACTCTCGGCAGGCGCTCTCCGACCATGTCCCCGAGAGCCATCGAGAGATTCTCGAGACCGTAACTGGAGCTTACGGTCTCAGCATTCCCGCAGGCAGGGAGTGGCGCCGAGACCTGAACCTCATCTCTCTGCAAGGGCTCGTCCTCCTTGTCAGCGCCTGCACCAAGCCCGCCTGCGCCCCCTTCAAGCAGTGGGTCGCCGAGGTCATCGAGACCGTGCAGCGGGATGGTGCCTACACTCTCGAAGAGGCCGAGGTGCAGCCGGCCGGACCGGGGGCGCCCGTCGCGTACGCCATGCCCGAGCAGGTCGCGGAGGCCATCGTCCGGCTCGAGGCGCACAACCTCCAGCTGGACGAGGAACTCGCGGACGGGCAGCGGGAATCGAACGCGCTACAGAAGGAGATGCTGGACGTCCAGCGGGAGACGCTGGCCGTCCAACGGGAGACGCTGGCCGTCCAACGGGAGACGCTGGCGACGCAGAAGGCCACACTGGCCGTGCATCAGGCCATGGTCCGGGCGATGGAACGCATCGCGGACCGGCTCGACGCCCTCGTCCTCGCGCGTCCGGCCCCCGGGGGCCGCCTCACGGCGCCGACCACCACGCAGTCCGTACTCGCCGACTGGCGTCAGCGGCTGTCCGTGACGGAGGACGTGTGGACGGTCGCCGTGGTGATCGCCCCGATCCTGGCCGAGACGGGTGAGCTGCGAGAGCCGCTGGAATCCATCGCGGCCCGCACGGGGCTGACGGTGCGCCAGGTCAACGCGTGTCTGCGTCTCCTGCGCACGCACGCCTGCATCCGCTCGCAGGGCGGTGCCGAGGACGGCGCACCGGTGTACGTGCTCAACCAGGGCTGAAAAAAAGCGGGGGGCGGTCGCAAACCGAAGTTGCGGCCGCCCCCCGCAGGCGTGAAGGTTACCCGGTGAAGGCCCTCACGCCCAAGTGATCAGCCGCTTCGGCTGCTCCAGCACGGCCGCGATGTCCGCCAGCACCTTGGAGCCCAGCTCCCCGTCCACCAGGCGGTGGTCGAAGCTCAGGGCCAGCGTGGTGACCTGGCGGGGCTTGACCTTGCCCTTGTGGACCCACGGCTGGAGCTTGATCGCGCCGACCGCGAGGATCGCCGACTCACCCGGGTTGAGGATCGGCGTGCCGGTGTCGACGCCGAACACGCCGACGTTGGTGATGGTCACCGTGCCGCCCTGCATGGCGGCGGGCGAGGTCTTGCCCTCGCGGGCCGTCGTCACCAGTTCGCCCAGCGCCTGCGCCAGCTGCGGGAGCGTCTTGTCGTGGGCGTCCTTGATGTTCGGGACGATCAGCCCACGAGGGGTGGCCGCCGCGATGCCCAGGTTGACGTAGTGCTTGCGCACGATCTCCTGGCCGGCCTCGTCCCAGGACGCGTTGACGTCGGGATTGCGCTTGATCGCGACCAGCAGGGCCTTGGCGATCAGCAGCAGCGGATTCACCCGCAGGCCCTGCATCTCCTTGTCGTGCTTCAGCTCCTCCACCAGCTTCATCGTGCGCGTCACGTCCACCGTCACGAACTCGGTGACGTGCGGCGCCGTGAACGCCGAGCCGACCATCGCCTGCGCGGTCGCCTTGCGGACGCCCTTGACCGGGACGCGGGTCTCGCGCGCGGTGTCGTACGACGCCACGGGCGCCGGGGGCGCCGCGGGAGCCGTCGCGGCCGATGCCGCCGGTGCCGCCGGTGCCGCCGGTGCCGCCGGTTCGGCGGTGCGCGGGGTGACCGCCGCGTGGACGTCCTCGCGCGTGATGACGCCGTCCGGGCCGGAGGGGGTGATGGTGGCGAGGTCGACGCCCAGGTCCTTGGCGAGCTTGCGGACCGGGGGCTTGGCCAGCGGACGGGTCCGGTCAGCGACCGCGCCGTGGCCGTTCAGCTCCGCCTGCGCCACCTGCGCCGCCGGGGCCGCCGCCGGAACGGTGACCTCGGGGCCCTTGCGCGGGCGGCGCTTGGTGGAGGAGGTGGCCACGCCGTAGCCGACCAGGACCGGCTGGCGGCCCTCCGGCTTCGGCTCGTCCTTCGGCTGCTCGGGCACCGCCCGGGCCGGTGCGGCCGGGGCCTCGGGCGCGGCCGCGCCCGCCACGGCCACCGCGATGATGGACGTGCCCACGTCCACCGTGGTGCCCTCGGGGAAGTGCAGTGCCCGGACCACGCCGTCGTAGGGGATGGGGAGTTCCACCGCCGCCTTGGCGGTCTCGACCTCGCAGACCACCTGGCCGTCGGTGACCGTGTCACCCGGCTGGACGTACCACTTGAGGATCTCGGCCTCGGTGAGTCCCTCGCCCACGTCGGGCATCTTGAACTCGCGTACGGACGCTTCCGTCATCGTCGTCACGACCCTCTCCTCAGTACGCCAGCGAGCGGTCGACGGCGTCGAGCACGCGGTCCAGGTCGGGCAGGTACTCCTCCTCCAGGCGGGCCGGCGGGTACGGGGCGTGGTAGCCGCCGACCCGCAGGACGGGTGCCTCCAGGTGGTAGAAGCAGCGCTCGGTGATCCTCGCGGCGATCTCCGCGCCGGAGCCGAAGAACACCGGTGCCTCGTGGACGACCACGAGACGGCGGGTCTTCTCCACCGAGGCCTGGACGGCGTCGAAGTCGAGGGGGCTGATCGAGCGCAGGTCCAGGACCTCCAGGGACTTGCCCTCCTCGGCCGCCGCGTCCGCAGCCTCCTGGCACAGCTTCACCATCGGGCCGTAGGCGGCCAGGGTGAGATCCGTGCCCTCGCGGACCACGCGGGCCTTGTGCAGGGGGGCCGGGATCGCCTCGGGGTCGACCTCGCCCTTGTCCCAGTAGCGCCGCTTGGGCTCGAAGTAGATCACCGGGTCGTCGCTCTGGATGGCCTGCTGCATCATCCAGTACGCGTCGGAGGAGTTGGACGGGCTGACCACCTTCAGGCCCGCCACGTGCGCGAACAGGGCCTCCGGGGACTCGGAGTGGTGCTCGACCGCGCCGATGCCGCCGCCGTAGGGGATGCGGATGACGACCGGCAGCTTGACCTTGCCCAGCGAGCGGGCGTGCATCTTGGCGAGCTGGGTGACGATCTGGTCGTAGGCCGGGAAGACGAAGCCGTCGAACTGGATCTCCACCACCGGGCGGTAGCCGCGCAGGGCGAGGCCGATCGCGGTGCCGACGATGCCGGACTCGGCGAGCGGGGTGTCGATGACCCGGCTCTCGCCGAAGTCCTTCTGGAGGCCGTCCGTCACACGGAAGACACCGCCGAGCTTGCCGACGTCCTCACCCATGACGAGGACCTTGGGGTCGGCGTCCAGGGCGCGGCGCAGCGACTCGTTGATGGCCTTGGCCATCGCCATCTTCTCGGCCATGTCAGTGACCCCCTTCTTCCGCGAACGACGCCTGGTAGGCGGCGAACTGGGCGCGCTCCTCGTCGACGAGCGCGTGCCCGTCCGCGTACGCGTTCTCGAAGATGGCGAAGTGGTCCGGGTCGGGCATGGCGCGGACCGCTTCGCGCACTCGTCTGCCCAACGTCTCGGACTCGGCCTCGAGTTCCGCGAAGAATCCCTCGTCCGTGTGGTTCGAGGCCTCCAGGTAGCGGCGCAGGCGCAGAATCGGGTCCTTGGCCTCCCAGGCCAGCCGCTCCTCGTCGCCCCGGTACCGGGTGGGGTCGTCGGAGGTGGTGTGGGCGCCCATGCGGTACGTGTACGCCTCGACCAGGGTCGGGCCCTCGCCGTTGCGGGCGCGCTCCAGCGCCCACTTGGTGACCGCGAGGCAGGCCAGCACGTCGTTGCCGTCGACGCGGACGCCGGGGAAGCCGTAGCCCTGGGCGCGCTGGTAGAGCGGGACACGGGTCTGGCGCTCGGTCGGCTCGGAGATCGCCCACTGGTTGTTCTGGCAGAAGAACACCACGGGGGCGTTGTAGACCGCGGAGAAGGTGAACGATTCGGCCACGTCGCCCTGGCTGGAGGCGCCGTCGCCGAAGTAGGCGATGACCGCCGAGTCCGCGCCGTCCTTGGCGATGCCCATCGCGTAGCCGGTGGCGTGCAGCGTCTGGGAGCCGATGACGATCGTGTACAGGTGGAAGTTGTTGCTGTTCGGGTCCCAGCCGCCGTTGTTCACGCCGCGGAACATGCCGAGCAGGTTGGCCGGGTCGACACCGCGGCACCAGGCGACGCCGTGCTCGCGGTAGGTCGGGAAGACGTAGTCGTCCTCCCGGGTGGCCCGGCCGGAGCCGATCTGGGCGGCCTCCTGGCCCAGCAGGGAGGCCCACAGGCCCAGCTCGCCCTGGCGCTGCAAGGCGGTGGCCTCGGCGTCGAAGCGACGGGTGAGCACCATGTCGCGGTACAGGCCGCGCAGCTCGTCGGGGGTGATGCCGGCGACGTAGGCGTCGTACTCGGCGTTCTTGACCCGCTTGCCCTCGGGGGTCAGGAGCTGCACCAGTTCGGGGCCGGTGCCCTTCCCGGCGGTGCTGCGGGTGGTGCGCTTGGTGCCGGTGGCTCCGGTCGTGTCGCCGGACGTGCCGGCCTTGCCTGCGGCGGTGCGTCGCGGCTTGCGCGCGGCACTGCTCTCCACGGTCACGTGTGCTCCTCCGTCGTTCCGGCCCCCGGGGTTGCCGGTAGGCCAGTGCGGCTCACCTGTTCCGACCACCGGGCACGGGGTGGGTGCCACTCGACCGGGAACAGGCGTGACAGGTGCCCCGGCGAGCGCCCTGCGACCAACACGTTACCCAGTGCTTCACATTTCTGTGAAACCCCCTTTGACCTGCGATTTTGCTTGGATTTCCAAGTAAATCGAGGGAACGGGAAAGCGTGCTGGTCACAGCCTTGCGGCAGTCCGGAGCACCCGCACGTTATCCCGCGCACCCAGGTCACGGGAAGAGTCGTATGTGAGACTGACCTCGCACACGAAGAGGGACAAGTCGGGATATCTCCCGTGACGGTCCGGCCCTCGTCCGTCGCCACGCGCGGCCGGCGGCCACCGGGCGGGGCGCCGGGCGCCCGCTGGCCGACGGAAAATCACCTCGTGTGACCGAAAGCGACCATCGATGACTGACTGTGACAACGCGCAGCTCACAGGGCCTGTGCGTGCCCTACCATCTGCCGCGTGCCGCGCTCATGTGTACCACCCCTCATGTCCCACGCGCCCCCTCTGGGCCCCCTGCTGCGCCTGTACGGCGCGGGCACCGCCCTCGCCTGTGAGCCGGTCGACCAGGGGCTGCTCAACCGCGGCTACCGGCTGTGCACCACGCGCGGCCGTTATTTCCTCAAGCATCATTTCGACCCGGACACCGCCGACCCGGCCGCCATCGAACGCCGGCACCGGGCCACGCAGCGCCTGGCCGACCTCGGCGTCCCGGTCGCCCCGCCGCTCGCCCACCGCGAGGGCCGTACGGTCGCCGTCGTCGGCGGCCACGCCTACGCCCTGCACCCCTGGATCGACGGCAGGCACCGCCACGGCGGCCAGCTCACGCGCGGGCAGAGCGCACGCCTGGGGGCCCTCCTGGGGGCCGTGCACGCCTGTCTGGAGCGCGTCATGCCGCCCAAGGGGCGCACGCGCCCGGCGACCGGCCCCCATCCCGTACGGAGCGCCGACCCGGCCGACACCTTCGCCCTCATCGACACCCTGCTCGGCCACGTACGCCGGCACCGCCCCGCCGACGCCTTCGACGAGCTGGCCCGGCACCGGCTGCTGGAACGCCGCGCCCTCCTGGAGCAGCACGCCGGCCGGCGCCCGCCGCGCGGCGGCTCGGTGGGCTGGGTGCACGGCGACTTCCACCCGTTCAACCTGCTCTACAAGGACGACGCCCCGGCGGCCATCGTGGACTGGGACCGGCTCGGCGTGCAGCCGCGCGCGGAGGAGGCCGTACGCGCCGCGGTGATCTTCTTCGTCGGCCCCGGCGGGACGCTGGACCTGCCGAAAGTGCGTGCCTACGCGCGCGCGTACCGGCGCGCGGCCGGTGCCCCGTCCGCGGAGCTCGCCGCGGCCGCGCACCGGGTGTGGTGGGAACGGCTGAACGACTTCTGGATGCTGCGCTGGCACTACGAACGCGGCGACACGCGCGCGGACTGCCAGTTCCCGGCCGCGTCGGCGCTCGCGGTGTGGTGGACCCGCGAGTACGACGCCGTGTGCGACGCGTTCGTGCGGTGAGCCGGGCGGCGGGCCGGGAACGGGGTCAGACCCCGGGGACCGCCGTCCCGGTCGCCGGGGGTGTCCTTCAACCGGTGGTGTCGGCCGTGCTGCCGTCCGTCGTGGTGCCCGCGGTGGTACCGCCGTCACCGGTGCCCGCGTCCGCGCCCCCGACGGTGGTGCCGGTGTCCGTGCCCCCGACGGTGGTGCCGGCGTCCGTGCCGCCGTTCGTCGGGTCGGCGGGCGGGGACTGCGAGGTCTGCGGATCCGACGGCTCGTCGCTCGGCGTGGACCCGGTCGGCTGCGACGGGGTGTACGACGGCGTGGACGCCGGCGGCCAGCCGTTGCCGGTACCCGTCCCGGTGTCCGACCCGGAGTGCGTGGACGGGTCCGAGGGCCGGCCGGTGTCCTCGTCGGACGGGCTCGCGGAGGGCTTCTCGTGCTTGGTGCTCTTGGAGTGCGTGCTCGACGGCTTGGTGTCGGTGCCCGTACCGCCGCCCCCGCCGCCACCGCCGCCCTTCAGCGCCAGCGCCACGCCCGCCGCGATCGCGACGACCGCGAGGACGGCGAGGATCCACATCTTGCCGCGTCCGCTGCCCTTGTTGCCGTGCCCCTCGAAACCCCCGTCGTCGCCGCTGCCGTAGCCCGTCGGCAGGATCGGCTGCGGGATCTGCGCGGTGCCCGAGGCGTCCATCGGGTGCGGCATCACGGTCGTGCCGGCGAAGCCGCCGCCCGGGGTGTGCCGGCCGTCGTGCGCCGCCACCGCGCCGGTGTTCCACGTGCCGGTGTGGCCGCCCTGCTCGTACAGCATCTGGAGGCCGTACTGCACCAGGCCGCGCATCTCCTCGGCCGTCTGGAACCGGTCGTCGGGATCCTTGGCGAGGGAGCGCATGACCAGGCCGTCCAGCTCCGGCGGGCACGTCCCGTCCGCGACCTGCGACGGCGGCACCGGAATGTCCTGGACGTGCTGGTAGACCACCGACAGGGGGGTCTCACCGGTGAACGGGGGTCTGAGCGAGAGCAGTTCGTACAGCAGGCAGCCGGTGGCGTACAGGTCGGAGCGGTGGTCGACGGCCTTGCCGAGCGCCTGCTCCGGGGAGAGGTACTGCGGGGTGCCCATGACCATGCCGGTCTGCGTCATCGTCGTGGACGCGCCGTGCAGGGCGCGGGCGATGCCGAAGTCCATCACCTTGACGGCACCGCTGTGGGTGATGATGACATTCGCCGGCTTGATGTCACGGTGCACGATGCCGTGCTGGTGCGAGTAGGCGAGCGCCTCCAGCACCCCGGAGACGATGATCAGTGCCTGCTCGGGGCCCGGCGCCTCGGCGTTCAGCAGCAGGTCGCGGATGGTGCGGCCCTCGACCAGCTCCATGACGATGTACGGCACGGACTGGCCGCCCACGCTGTCCTCGCCGGAGTCGTACACGGCGACGATCGCGTGGTGGTTGAGGCCGGCGACCGACTGGGCCTCACGGGTGAAGCGGGCCTTGGAGACCGGGTCCTCGGCCAGATCCGCGCGGAGCAGTTTGACCGCGACGGTACGGCCCAGGCGGACGTCCTCCGCCGCGAACACCTCGGCCATGCCGCCCCGGCCCAGCCGGTGCGTGAGCCGGTACCGGCCGTCGCCGACGAGCCCTCCGTTGCCCCACATCTCCGGCGAGTCCGACATGCCGCCGCCAGTCGCCTCGGGGTCGGACGGGCCCTGAGAGCGCTGCTGCTGTGCCATCAGTCCTCGCCGTCGTTTCTGCCCGCGGTGCGCGCGGTGTTGTCACGGTCTCCGTCGGCCACGCTACAGCCTCCGCGGGGGCCACCGGTCCGGAACCGCAACCGGGACGGGTCCGCGACGGACCGGTCATGAAACCTTTAGCACGCGCTGTCGTGCAAATTCCGTGTGCCTGCCGTACGACACCGGTAACGCTTGCGCGACGCTTCTTGCGCGTACGGTCACGGAACGGGCACCGAGCTTGACGTGCCCGTGCCCTGGGGCAGACTTGGCCGGGAATGAGCCATTCGATCAAGGCCTCGCCGGTGACGGCGCCGGGGCCGGTGGGGGACGCGGAGAGATGAGCCAGGACGGCGCACACGGCCACGGCCGGTACGCGGGGCAGGCGCTGGCCGGGGGCCGCTACCAGCTGCGCGACCTGCTGGGTGAGGGCGGCATGGCCTCGGTGCACCTCGCGTACGACGCCGTGCTGGACCGCCAGGTGGCCATCAAGACGCTGCACACCGAACTCGGCCGGGAGCAGGCCTTCCGCGAGCGGTTCCGCCGCGAGGCCCAGGCCGTGGCCAAGCTCACCCACACCAACATCGTCTCCGTGTTCGACACGGGCGAGGACGAGCTGAGCGGCATGGCGACGCCGTACATCGTCATGGAGTACGTCGAGGGCCGTCCGCTGGGCTCGGTCCTGGCCGAGGACATCCGGCAGTACGGCGCGATGCCCGCCGACAAGGCCCTGAAGCTCACCGCCGACGTGCTCGCCGCACTGGAGATCAGCCACGAGAAGGGGCTCGTCCACCGCGACATCAAGCCGGGCAACGTGATGATGACCAAGCGCGGCGTGGTCAAGGTCATGGACTTCGGCATCGCCCGCGCCATGCAGTCCGGCGTCACCTCGATGACCCAGACCGGCATGGTCGTCGGCACCCCGCAGTACCTCTCGCCCGAGCAGGCCCTCGGCCGCGGTGTGGATGCCCGCTCCGACCTGTACTCGGTCGGCATCATGCTGTTCCAGCTGGTGACCGGGCGGCTGCCGTTCGACGCGGACTCGCCGCTGGCCATCGCGTACGCGCATGTGCAGGAGGAGCCGGTGGCGCCCTCCTCGGTCAACCGCGCGCTGCCGCCGGCCGTGGACGCGCTGGTCGCCCGCGCGCTGAGGAAGAACCCGAACGAGCGTTTCCCGACCGCCGAGTCCATGCGGGACGAGTGCCTGCGCGTCGCCGCCTCCCTCCAGGCGGCCCCGCCGAGCATCGTGCCGGGCGCCGGGCCGGCCCGGAGCGGCGCGGGCGTCGCCTCCGCGGTGTTCCCGCCGGTCGACCGGTCGGCCCCGGCGCCGCACGGGCCGGTGCAGACGCCGTACCCGCACACCCCGGACCCGGCCCACAACCCGTACGGCCGGCCGGCGCCCGCCCCGGCCTACGGCTACCCCCAGCAGGGCGGCTACCAGACGCCCCCGGTGGGCTACGGCCCGCAGAGCGCCCCGACCCCGCCGCCGTACACGGTCGGGCCGCAGACCGCCCCGCACCCTGCCGGTGCCGGGCGGGGCAAGCGCCGCAGGCCGCTGGTGATCGGCTCGGTCACGGTGGCGGCCGTCGCGGTCGCCGGACTGATCGTCGCCCTCACGCTGAAGAACGCCGGCGACGACATCAAGGATGTGACCGGCGGTTCGAGCGCCTCGGCGTCCGCCTCGCACCGGACCGGTTACCGCGGGCCGGACACCACGCGGCAGATCGACAAGTCGGAGTGCACCGAGCCGCAGGAGTCGTACACCGACCCCAAGAAGGTCGAGATGCCCGACTTCCGGTACAAGGACATCGGCTCCGTGAAGCAGTGCCTCCAGGCCGCGGGCTGGAAGTGGAGCATCGACCACGAGGACGACGACACCTGGGGCGAGGGGACCGTGCTCAAGCAGTTCCCCGACCATGGCACCGATGTCGACCCCCACGACGTGGGCACCATCGACCTGAGCGTGTCGACGGGCAATCCGCCGCAGTGACGCCCTACCGGGCGCGGTGAGGCCGAACCGGACGCGGTGAGGGCCCGGCGGGTGTCCGCCGGGCCCTTCGGATGTCATGACCCGTGACCTCGTGGCCGGGTCGGGTGCCTACAGGTACGGTCCGCCCGTGTGGGCGCCGCCGCGCGGGTCGTCACCCAGCCCGTCGGGGCCGGACACGCCCGGCGGAAGGGCGCGGCGCATCTGCTCCAGCTGGGCCCGCGCGGCCATCTGCTGGGCGAACAGCGTCGTCTGGATCCCGTGGAAGAGGCCCTCCAGCCAGCCCACCAGCTGCGCCTGCGCGATCCGCAGTTCCGCGTCGCTCGGGGTCCCCTCGTCGGTGAACGGCAGGGAGAGCCGTTCCAGTTCGTCGACCAGCTCCGGCGCCAGCCCGTCCTCCAGCTCCTTCACCGAGCTGGCGTGGATCTCCTTCAGGCGCACCCGGCTGGCCTCGTCGAGAGGAGCCGCGCGCACTTCCTCCAGGAGCTGCTTGATCATGCTGCCGATCCGCATCACCTTGGCCGGCTGTTCCACCATCTCCGTCACCGGGGTCTCGCGGGAGTCCTCGTCCCCGCCGCCACCGAGCGCCATCCCGTCCTGCCCCACGACGAGGATCTGGGGATTCTCCGGCGACCGTTCGTTCCTCGGCATCTCCATGCCGCCATTCTCTCGCACACCACCACCTCACCACCGTGGTGCCCCCCCGTGTGGCTGATCCGCCGTTTAGACCTGACGGCGCAATCCGGAATGCCCCGCCGGCCGACGAATGTGAGGCTGGTCCCCGTCGGGTTTCCATCGGTCACGACACCTGGGCTCCGGGAGGTCACCGACGTGACTCCATGCCTGCGACTCGCGCTCCGCTGCGTCCGGCTGCTGCTCTTCCTCACGGCGGCGGCTCTGCCGGCGGCGTACGGCGCCACCGTCGCGTACGGCGCTACGCCCGCCCACGCCGGCGAGCGGGCCCCCGTCCGCCCGTCGGCTCCGGGGCACCGGGACCAGCGGGGGCCGGTGCTGCCGGGCGCCACGGCACCGGGCCTCGGGCGACCGGGCCGGGACGGCCCCGACGGCGACGGCCCGGGCCACGGCCGGCCGGGTCACGGCCTCCCCGCTCCCGCCACCGCCGCCGCCCTCGGTCCCGCACCCGGCGTGCGCGACCCGGACCCGCCCGCCGTCGAACTGCCGGCCGCCGTCGTCCCCGTGCCGTCCGGCTCGGCGTCGGCGTCGGTCCGCCCCTCGGTCTCCGCCCGCCTCGCCGCCGAGCCCTCCCGGGCGGGCAGCCGGGCAGGTGAGGGACGGATACGGCCGGGCCGGCCGGACGGGCCCGCCGCCGAGGTGGAGGGCGACGAGCCCGACACCGAGGCCGCGCGGGCGGAGGAGCAGGAGACGGCGGACGTACCGGACGGGACGCCGACGGCCTCACCGCCGCCCGAGGAAGCCGGACTCGACCCCGCCAGACCCCCGCTGCGGCCCGCGGCCCGGCAGGCGGTCCAGCAGGGCGAGGGCCCCACGGAGCCGGTCCTGCGGATCCTCCCGCTGGGCACGGGCCTGGTCCTCATCGGCCTGGGCCTGGCCCTGGCCCTCCTCGGCCTGAGACTCCGCAGAGCCTGACTCCCGGGAGCCCCGGGCGTTCTCCGGCCCCGCTCGGGACCCGCACCAGCCGTCCGCCGGCCGCTTCCGTCACGGCGCCACCAGGAGCACCTTGCCGATGTGGCCGCTGGCCTCCACCAGGTGGTGGGCCTCGGGAGCCTGCGGCATCGGCACTTCGCGGTCGACGACCGGGCGGACGTGACCGTCGGCGAGCAGCGGCCACACGTGTTCGCGTACGGCGGCGACGATGGTCGCCTTCTCGTCCAGCGGACGGGCGCGCAGCGAGGTGGCGCTGACCGCGGCACGCTTCGCGAGGAGCGCGCCGATGTTCAGCTCGCCCTTGGTGCCGCCCTGCATACCGATGATGGCGAGGCGCCCGTTGACGGCGAGGGCCTGGACGTTGCGGTCCAGGTACTTGGCGCCCATGTTGTCGAGGATGACGTCGGCGCCCGCGCCGTCGGTGGCATCCCTGATCTCGGCGACGAAGTCCTGCTCGCGGTAGTTGATCAGCACGTCGGCGCCCAGCTCGCCGCAGAAGTCCAGCTTCTCCTTCGTGCCGGCGGTCACCGCGACCCTGGCACCGAGGGCCTTGGCGAGCTGGATCGCCATGGTGCCGATGCCGCTGGAGCCGCCGTGCACCAGCAGCGTCTCGTCGGGACGCAGATGGGCGACCATGAACACGTTGGACCAGACCGTGCAGGCCACCTCGGGCAGCGCCGCGGCCTGCCGGAGGTCGACGCCCCGGGGGACGGGCAGCAGCTGTCCGGCCGGTACGGCGACCTTCTCGGCGTAGCCGCCGCCGGCGAGCAGCGCGCACACCTCGTCACCGACGGACCAGCCGGCCACCCCGGGGCCGAGCGCGGCGATCCGGCCGGAGCACTCCAGGCCGGGATAAGCGGACGCGCCGGGCGGCGGGTCGTAGAAGCCCTGCCGTTGCATGATGTCGGCGCGGTTGACGGCGCTGGCCACCACCTCGACCAGCACCTCGCCCTCGCCGGGCACCGGATCGGGGACCTCGTCCCACACCAGAGCCTCGGGACCGCCGGGTTGGGGAATCGTGATCGCATGCATGCGGGTGACGCTACCCCCCGCGGGCCCCGTCACCCGTGTGGGAGGGGGCGGGTGTCCGGGGCGGGCCGGGCGCCGGGCGTGACGCGGACGATGGAGATGAGCCGGTCCGTCAGCTGGAGGGTGCCGGCGCCGGATCGTCGTAGCCGAGCACGCGGTGTCCGCGGACGACGCTGACCACGAGGTCGTCCGTCTCGCGCGGCGTCCTGCCCACCTCGCCGCGGACGACCGGTCGTTCGACGATGTCCGGGCCGCTGCCCTGCTGGATCAGGTCCTCCATCACGATGCCGGCGGCGGGACCGAGCACGGAGAGCCCCAGCAGCCGGCCGGCCGCGTCGGCGCCGGTGATGACCGCGTCCGCTCCGGACTGCTTGGGTGCCCGGTGCGCCGCCGCCCGTCCGAGCACGTCACTGCGGGTGGCACCTCCCGGCCCGGAAGTTTCACGTGAAACACACGCCGATCCCGGCCGTCGCCCACGGCAGGTCCAGCAGCTCCGCCTCCTCGTCCTGCCGGGCCCCGCCCGGCGGTACGACGGCCAGCGCGTCGGCCGCGGCGATGCCGCGGAGCATGGCCGGGCCGTTGTAGTGCAGCGGCACGGCATGGTCACCGCGCAGCACCACGGGGACGAGCCGGGTGTCGTACGGATGCCCGTGCACCGCCTCTCGCAGCGGCAGCGTGTACGGCTCGGGGGCGGGACGGGCGGCGAGGGTGCGCAGCAGCGGCTCGGCGAGCGTGAGCAGGCCGGAGACGGCGGCGAGCGGGTTGCCGGGCAACCCGACGAGGTGCTGGTTCTCCTTGGTGCGGGCCAGGAGCATCGGGTGGCCGGGGCGCACCTTGACGCCGTCGACGAGGAGTTCGGCGCCGAGGCGTTCCAGGACCGGGTGGACGTGGTCGACGGGTCCGGCCGCGGTGCCGCCCGTGGTGACGATGAGGTCGGCGCCGGAGGAGGTGACCGCCTTGCGGAGCGCCCGCGCGTCGTCCCCGAGCCGGCGTACGGCGACGACCTCGGCGCCGAGCGCCCGCAGCCAGGGCGGCAGCATGGGGCCGAGCGCGTCCCGGATCAGACCGTCGTGCGGGAGTCCCCCGGTCAGCAGCTCGTCGCCGAGGACGAGGACCTCGGCCCGGGGGCGGGGTACGGCGGTGACCGTGTCGTATCCGGCCGCGGCGGCCAGGCCCAGGACGGCCGGGGTGACCAGGGTGCCGGCGGGCAGCAGCTGGTCACCGCTGCGGCACTCCTGGCCGCGGGGGCGGATGTCCTGGCCGTGGAGCATGTCGCGGGTGGCGTGCAGGCGGCCCTGGGCGTCGGTACGGCCGTGCTCCGCGCGCAGGACGGCGGTCGTGTCGGCGGGGATGCGGGCGCCCGTGGCGATGCGGACCGCCTCGCCGTCGGTCAGCGGCTCGGGCTGCGCGTGGCCGGCGAGCACGCCCTCGGCCCGTACCTGCCAGGGGCCGGGTCCGGCGACCGCCCAGCCGTCCATCGCGGAGGTGTCGAAGGAGGGCAGGTCGGTCAGCGCGTCGAGGGGGGCGGCAAGGACCAGTCCGAGGGCGTCGCCGAGCGGGACGGAGACGGGGGTGCGGCGGGCACCGGCGGGCGCCGCCGTGCCGTTCGGCGCGGGACGGCGTGCGGCGCGGGCGGCGATCTCGCGGGCCCGGGGCCAGGCCGTGGCCCTGTGCCGCTCGGCGGGCTGCCCGCCGGACGGCTGCGGGGCCGGGGCGGGCGCGTGGCCCTCGCTGTCGTCCCCGGCTTCCCGGGGGGCTTCCCTCACGAGGGCCAGGGCCTCCTCGACATCGAGGTCGTCGCTCTCCTCGGCGGCTGCCTGCGCCCGGGTACCGGGGGCGGTCATCCGGCGTCCGGGGCGCTCGGGCCCCCGCTGTTCGCTTCCGTGCCCCCGTCGCTCTCCTGCGCCCACCGCAGGGCCAGCGCGGCGGCCTTGCGGGCGGCCTCCGCGACGGCCTCGGGGCCGCCTGGTCCCTGGGCCGCGGCGTAACCGACGAGGAACGTGGTCAGCGGGGCGGCTGGCCGGGCCACGCCGTGCGCGGCGTCACGGGCCAGGTCGAGCAGGGCGCCGGTGTCGACGTCCAGGTCGATGCCCAGCTCGTCCTTGACTGCGGAGATCCATTCATCCAACACGTGCCCATGCTCCCTGATGCGTGCCCTGGCATGGGCGATGTCGTCCCAGGTGTCGCAGTCGAAGGACGCCTGCGCATCCGGGACGCGGGTGAGGTGGAGGGCGCCCGTCAGCCGGCGCAGGGGCAGCCCGGAGAGGCCGTCGGGCGTGGCGGCGAGGGCGGTCAGCTCGCGGCGGAGCGCGGCGGTGCGGTAGGCGGCCACGAGCGGCTGCTCTCGGCCGCCGGCGTCGGTGAGCAGCGCGCCGTCGGCACCGGTGTCCCGAAGAGCGGTCAGCAGCCGTAGCACGGTGGCTTCCTGAAGAAACGGCAGGTCGGCGGAGAGGACGACGGTGTGCGCGGCGGCGGCGAGCCGCAGGCCGGCCGCCAGCGCGGCGACCGGTCCGCCGCCGGACGGCTCCTCGCGCGCCCAGCGCACCGGCCGGGCGGTGGGCCGGGGCGCGGCCACCACGACGGTCGTCCGGGCGCCCGCGCAGGCCGCGAGCACCCGGTCGAGGAGCGTACGGCCGCCGACCCGGAGACCGGGTTTGTCGGCCCCGCCGAGCCGCCGGGCGGCGCCGCCGGCCAGTACGACGGCGTCGTACGGCGCGGACGCCCCGGGCGTGGCGGCGGTGGTGTCGGTCACCCTCCGAGTATGTCCTGCCCGCTTCTCCTTCCGGCGTTGGCTTACGTCACACCGTGCGCCCGCTCACCTCGCGCGGGGCGCGCTCCGTCTTTCGCGGGGTGCGTGCACGGGACGCGCTCACAGGGTGCGCAGCAGCACCGCCGGCTGTTCCACGCAGTCCGCCACGTACCGCAGGAAGCCGCCCGCCGTGCCGCCGTCGCACACCCGGTGGTCGAAGGTGAGCGAGAGCTGCACGACCTGGCGGACGGCCAGCTCGCCGTCGTGCACCCACGGTTTGGCGACGATGCGGCCGACGCCGAGCATGGCCGCCTCGGGGTGGTTGATGATCGGGGTGGATCCGTCGACGCCGAACACCCCGTAGTTGTTCAGGGTGAAGGTGCCGCCGGTGAGTTCCCCGGGCGTGAGCTTTCCCGCGCGGGCCGCTTCGGTGAGGCGGGCGAACTCGGCGGTCAGCGACTCGGCGTTCCGCGCGTGGGCGTCCCGGACGACCGGTACGACCAGTCCGCGTTCGGTCTGGGCGGCGAACCCGAGGTGGACCCGGTCGAGCCGGACGACCTCGCGGGCGTCGGTGTCGACGAAGGAGTTCAGCTCGGGGAACCGGGCCAGGGCGGCCGTGGTGATGCGGGCGAGCAGCGCGAGGAGGGAGAGCTTCGGGCCCCCGGCCGCGTTGACCGCCGCGCGAGCGTGCAGCAGCTCGGTGGCGTCGGCGTCGACCCAGCAGGTCGCGTCCGGGATCTCCCGGCGGCTGCGGGAGAGCTTGTCCGCGACGGCACCGCGCACTCCCTTGAGCGGGACGCGGACCTCGCCCCCTGCCGGGGCCGCGACGGACGTGCCTACGGCTGTCTCCTCGGCCGCCGGTGCCTGCACGGCCTTGGCCCGCAGGACGCCCTCGACGTCCGCGCGCAGGATGAGCCCGTCCGGCCCGGAGCCGGCCAGCTGCCGCAGATCCACCGCGTTGTCACGGGCGAGCCGGCGCACGAGGGGCGAGATCACGGGCACCGGCCCGTCGGCGGACGCGGGGAACGGGGCGGGCACGGGAGTTGCTGCGGGCACGGGGGTTGGTGCGGGTTCCGCGGTGGGCACGCGCGCGTGGACACCCGTCGGAGCGTTCCCGCGCGCTGCGGGCTGCCCGTTGTGGGCGCCGTGCCCAGGACCGGCGCCCGGCCCGGGGCCTGCGCCCTGGCCGGCGCCTGCGCCCTGGCCATGCCCGGTCGCCGTACCGGCCGTGACCGTACCGGCCGTCGCCGTGCCCGTCGTCCCGGTCGCGGTCGTCGCCGTCCTGACCCGGCGCCTCCGCGCCGCCGGTGCCTGGGTGCCGTAGCCGACCAGCACGTTTCCGGAGCCCTCGGGCTCCGCCGTCGCTTCCCCCACGGCCACCGTCAGCAGCGGGGCACCGACGGGCAGTTCGGCACCCTCGTCGCCGAAGCGGGCGGTGACCACGCCGGCGTAGGGGCAGGGCACCTCGACCATCGCCTTGGCCGTCTCGACCTCGACCACCGGCTGGTCGACGGCGACCACGTCACCGACCTGGACCAGCCAGCGCACGATCTCCGCCTCGGTCAGTCCCTCGCCGAGGTCGGGCAGCCTGAATTCCAGCACCTGAGCCATCAGCCCTCGGCCTCCCATTGCAGCCGGGCCACGGCGTCCAGGATGCGGTCGACGCCGGGCAGGTGGTGCCGCTCCAGCATGGGCGGCGGATACGGGATGTCGAACCCGGCCACGCGCAGCACCGGCGCCTCCAGGTGGTGGAAGCAGCGCTCGGTGATCCGGGCCGCGATCTCCCCGCCCGGCCCGCCGAACCCGGTGGCCTCGTGCACGACGACCGCGCGTCCGGTGCGCCGGACGGCCGCGCAGACCGTCTCGTCGTCGAACGGCACCAGCGAGCGCAGGTCGACGACCTCCAGGTCCCAGCCCTCGGCCCGGGCGGCCTCGGCCGCCTCCAGGCAGACCGGCAGCGAGGGGCCGTAGGTGATGAGCGTGGCGCTGTGGCCCGGCCGTCGGACCACGGCCCGGCCGATGGGTTCGACGTCCGTGGGCTGCTCGGGATTCCAGGCGTCCTTCGACCAGTACAGCCGCTTGGGCTCCAGGAAGACGACCGGGTCGTCGGAGGCGATGGCCCGGCGCAGCAGTCCGTAGGCGTCGGCGACGGTCGCCGGTGTGACGACGTGCAGGCCCGGGGTGGCCATGTAGTAGGCCTCGGAGGAGTCGCTGTGGTGCTCGACGCCGCCGATGCCGCCGCCGTACGGGACGCGGACGGTGATCGGCAGGGGCATCCTGCCGCGGGTGCGGTTGCGCATCCGGGAGACATGGCTGATCAGCTGCTCGAACGCCGGGTAGGCGAAGGCGTCGAACTGCATCTCCACCACCGGCCGCAGGCCGTACATGGCCATGCCGACGGCGGTGCCGAGGATGCCGGCCTCGGCGAGCGGGGTGTCGGTGCAGCGGTCCTCGCCGAACTCCTTGGCGAGCCCGTCGGTGACCCGGAAGACACCGCCGAGGGTGCCGACGTCCTCGCCCATGACGTGCACGGCCGGATCGTCGGCCATCGCGTCGCGCATCGCGCGCGTGAGGGCCTGCGCCATGGTGGCGGGTTTGACGGCCACGGTGGTCATCGGGCGTCGCCTTCCTGCGTGCCGTGCTGCTCCTGCTCGGCCTCCAATTCGGCCCGCAGCAGGGCGCGCTGCTCCCGCAGCTGCGCGGTGCTCTCGGCATAGACGTGGTCGAAGAGGTCCATGGGCTGGAGTCCGGGGTCCCGGTTCATGCGTTCCCGCAGGTCGGCGGCCATCGTCTCGGCGTCCTGCCGGGCGGCCTCGATCCCGGCCCCGTCGAGCAGCCCGCGGGTGGTCAGTTCGCGCTCCAGCAGCTGGACCGGGTCGTGCGCGCGCCAGGCCTCGACCTCGGCGTCGCCGCGGTAGCGGGTGGCGTCGTCGGCGTTGGTGTGGGCGTCGATGCGGTACGTCACCGCTTCCACCAGGGTCGGACCGCCGCCGGCGCGCGCGTGCCGTACGGCGTCGCTGAGGACCTCGTGCACGGCCGCGGCGTCGTTGCCGTCGACCAGCCGGCCCGGCATGCCGTACCCGACGGCCTTGTGGGCCAGGGAGGGCGCGGCGGTCTGCTTGGCGAGCGGAACCGAGATGGCGAAGCCGTTGTTCTGCACCAGGAAGACGACCGGCGCCTGCCAGACCGCGGCGAAGTTCATCGCCTCGTGGAAGTCGCCCTCGCTGGTGCCGCCGTCGCCGACCATGGCCAGCGCCACCACGTCGTCGCCCTTGAGGCGGGCGGCGTGGGCCAGGCCGACGGCGTGCGGGAGCTGGGTGGCGAGCGGGGTGCTGAGCGGGGCCACCCGGTGGGTGTGGGGGTCGTAGCCGTTGTGCCAGTCGCCGCGCAGGAGGGTGAGGACCTCCACGGGGTCCACGCCGCGGGCGACGACGGCGAGCGTGTCGCGGTAGCTCGGGAAGAGCCAGTCGCGCTCCTCCAGGGCCAGCGCGGCGGCGACCTCGCAGGCCTCCTGACCGGTGGTGGACGGGTAGACGGCGAGCCGGCCCTGCTTGGTCAGCGCGGTGGCCTGCGTGTTGTAGCGGCGCCCGCGCACCAGCTGGGTGTACAGCCGGCGCAGCAGGTCCGGGTCGGCCTTTCCGGCCGCCTCGGTGCCGAGGACGCGGTAGGGCTCGGCGTCGGGCAGCAGCGGCGCGGGGTCCATACGGGGCTGCCAGGCGGGCGGCGGCGAAGGCCGGTACGCGCCCCGCTGCTCCAGAACCGTCATGACGGCACCTCCTCGTGGGAGCGGCTACGGGAGGCGTGTCGGATGTGACCCGCCTCACCAACCGATTGTTCGGTCGTCGGCGCATTTTGGCTACAGGCACCGCCAGGCTGTGGACAAACGGTTCTGCACAGCCTGCAATGAAGCCAGGACGTCCACGGCGACCGAGCGGGGGGACATGGCACCTGAACAAATGGCCGACGGGCCGCAGGAGGGGGCCCTGCTGCCGGCCCGTCCGCTCGACGCCATCGACCAGGACATCCTGAAGATCCTCCAGGCCGACGGCCGGGCCTCGATACGGTCCGTCGCCGAACGCGTGCACGTCTCACGCGCCAACGCCTACGCCCGCATCAACCGGCTCGTCGAGGACGGGGTCATCCGGGGCTTCAGCGCGCGCGTGGACCACGAGCGCGCGGGTCACGGCACATCGGCGTACATCACCCTGAAGATCGTCCAGAACTCCTGGCGCACGGTCCGCGAACAGCTCAGGCTGCTGCCCGGGGCCTCCCACATCGCGCTGGTGGGCGGTGACTTCGATGTGCTGCTGCTGGTGCACACGCCCGACAACAAGGCACTGCGCGAGCTGGTGCTCACCCGGCTCCAGGCGATCCCCGAGGTGCTCAGCACCCGCACCCTGCTGGTCTTCGAGGAGGAGGACCTGGAGCCGGACGGCTGAGGTCAGCTCCGGCGCAGCCCCGAGAACACCAGCCGGACGACGGCGTCGGACACGTCGCGGGCGCTCGCTCCCCGCGGGTCCGGCCGGTACCACTCCACGATCGAGTTGATCATCCCGAAGACCAGCCGGGTGGCCAGGCGGACCTCCACGTCGCCGCCCACGTCCCCCTCGGCGGTGCCCTCCTTGAGCAGCTCGGCGACCCGGTGGTCGAAGTCGCGGCGGCGCTCCAGCGCCCACCGCTCGGTGGCGGTGTTGCCGCGCACGCGCAGCAGCAGCGTCACATAGGGCAGCTCGGCTATGAGCACCTCGACCATGCGGCGCACGACGTGCTCCAGCCGGTCGGCGGGGCGCCCCACGCGCGCGTGCTCCTCGTCCAGGATGGCGAACAGGCCGTCGAGGGCGCGGCTGACGGCGCGGCGCAGCAGCTCCTCCTTGCCGCTGACGTGGTGGTAGATCGACGACTTGGAGATCCCGGCCGCCTTGGAGAGATGCTCCATGGAGGTGCCGTCGTAGCCGCGCTCGTTGAAGACGCGGACGGCGACGGCGAGCAGCGTCTCGGGGGTGTACGTGTCACGCCTGGCCGTGGTCATGCGGTGCCCTCCCGCTGGTCGGTGGCATACGCGTGGCGGTACAGCGCGAGGGAGGGCGCATACCGTCCGGAGGGGTCGCGGTCGTGCATCTCGTACAGGATGTCGTAGGCGAAGCCGGAGCCGAGCCTGCGGTCCCACTCGAAGGGGCCGAGCGGGTAGTTGACGCCCAGGCGCATCGCGGTGTCGATGTCCTCCTCGGTCGCCACGCCCTTGGCGACGGCATCGTGGGCGAGGTCGATGATCCGGGCGACGGTGCGGGCGACGATCATGCCGGGCACGTCGCCGATGACGCTGACCTCCTTGCCGAGCGCCTGGAACAGGCCGGTGGCCTCGGCGAGGGCCTGCGGCGAGGTGTCCTGGGAGGCGGAGAGGGCGATGCGGGTGGCCGTGCGGTAGTCCAGGGCGAGGTCGAAGTGGACGACGTCCCGGGACTCCACGGAGGTCCGGCCGTCGGCGAGGACCAGCCGGCCGCCGCCGGGGAGCACCAGGCGGGTGCCGTCGTACGCGTCCTCCGCGCGGACCTCGATGCCCGCCTCGCGGATCAGCTCGATCAGCCCGGCCGCCGGGCCCAGACCGCCCTCGACGACGACGTGGGCGGGCGGCTGCTGCCGGTCGGCGGTGTGCGGGCGGGGCCGCTCGGCGCCCTCGGCGTGGTCGTACCAGCCGTAGCCGCTCTTGCGGCCGAGCCGGCCCGACTCCACCAGCCGGCGCTGGGCAAGGGAGGGGGTGAAGCGCACGTCCTGGAAGAAGGACTGCCACACCGAGTGCGTGACGGACTCGTTGACGTCCTGGCCGATGAGGTCGGTCAGCTCGAACGCGCCCATCCGGAAACCGCCGCACTCGCGCAGGACCGCGTCGACGGTCGCGGGGTCGGCGGCCTGGGCCTCGTGGACCGCGAACGCCTCGGCGTAGAACGGCCGGGCGATGCGGTTGACGATGAAGCCCGGGGTGTCCGCGCAGGCCACCGGGGTCTTGCCCCAGGCGCGGGCGGTCTCGTACGCGCGCGTGGCCGACGTGACGTCGGTGGCGGACCCGGAGACCACCTCGACCAGCGGCAGCAGCGGCGCCGGGTTGAAGAAGTGCAGGCCGACGAAGCGTCCGGGGTGGCGCAGGGCGCCGCCGACGGCCGTCACCGACAGCGAGGAGGTGTTGGTGGCGAGCAGGCAGTCCTCGGCGACGATGTCCTCCAGCTCGCCGAAGAGCCGCTGTTTGACGTCGAGCCGCTCCAGGACGGCCTCCACGACGAGCGCACAGTCGGCCAGCTCCGTGAGGCCGTCCGCGGGCCGAAGACGGGCACGGGCCGCGTCCCGGCCGGCGTCGGTGAGCCGGCCCTTGGCCACCAGCCGGTCGAGGCGTGCGCCGATCACGTCGGCCGCGTCCCGGGCGCGCCCGGGGACGGCGTCGTACAGCCGCACGGGATGGCCGGCGACCAGCGCGACCTGGGCGATTCCCTGGCCCATGGTGCCGGTGCCGACGACGGCCACGGGGCTGCTGAGGTCGATTGCTGTCATGTGCGCGATCCTCCCGCACGGGGTTTTCCACAGATGCGGCGGACCCCCTTGTCCCGACCGATCGTTCGGTTACTCTAGCTCTGACTGCCCCATCCCGCTGCTCTTTCTGCCAGGTCGTGAACTCGACGAAGAGTTCTCCAGACGAGGAGTTGGTCCCGCATGGCCGCCGAACTGACCGCGCACGAGTTGACCGCGAAGCACCGGCCCACTCTCGACCAGGCCCTGGAAACGATCCGCACGCGCGCGTACTGGTCCCCGCACCCCGAGCACCCCAAGGCGTACGGCGAGCACGGCAGCCTGGACGCGGCGGCGGGCAAGGCCGCCTTCGACGCCCTACTGGGCACCCGCCTGGACCTCGGCCAGCCCGGCACGGACGACTGGGTGGGCGGCGAGGTCTCGCCGTACGGCGTCGAGCTGGGCGTGACCTACCCGCACGCGGACATCGACGTGCTGCTGCCGGCCATGCGGGCGGGGCAGCGGGCGTGGCGGGACGCGGGCCCGGAGGTGCGGGCGGTGGTCTGCCTGGAGATCCTCAAGCGGATCAGCGACCGGACGCACGAGTTCGCGCACGCCGTGATGCACACCAGCGGTCAGGCGTTCATGATGGCGTTCCAGGCGGGCGGCCCGCACGCCCAGGACCGCGGCCTGGAGGCGGTGGCGTACGCGTTCGCGGAGCAGGTCCGCACGCCCGACACGGCGGAGTGGAGCAAGCCGCAGGGCAAGCGGGACCCGTTGACCCTCACCAAGCGGTTCACCGCGGTCCCGCGCGGCATCGGCCTGGTCATCGGCTGCAACACCTTCCCCACCTGGAACGGCTACCCGGGCCTGTTCGCCTCCCTGGCCACCGGCAACGCGGTCCTGGTCAAGCCGCACCCGCGCGCGGTGCTGCCCCTCGCGCTGACCGTGCAGGTCGCCCGGGACGTGCTGGCCGGAGCCGGCTTCGACCCGAACCTGGTCGCGCTGGCCGCCGAGCGCCCCGGCGAGGGCGTCGCCAAGACCCTCGCCACCCGCCCCGAGATCAGGATCATCGACTACACCGGGTCGACGTCCTTCGGCGACTGGCTGGAGACCAACGCCCACCAGGCGCAGGTCTACACGGAGAAGGCCGGCGTCAACACGGTGATCGTGCACTCCACGGACGACTACAAGGGCATGCTGTCCAACCTGGCGTTCTCGCTGTCCCTGTACAGCGGCCAGATGTGCACCACCCCGCAGAACCTGCTGATCCCCCGGGACGGCATCAGCACCGACCAGGGCCCCAGGACCTTCGACGAGGTCACCGCCGACCTCGCCCGCGCGGTCGACGGCCTGCTCGGCGACGACGCGCGCGCGAACGCCCTGCTCGGCGCGATCGTCAACCCGGACGTCAAGGCCCGCCTGGAGGCGGCGGCCGGCCTCGGCGAGGTCGCCCTGGCCTCCCGAGAGATCACCAACCCGGAGTTCCCGGACGCGGTGGTCCGCACCCCCGTCATCGTGAAGCTCGACGGCGCCAAGCCGGACGACGAGGCGGCCTACATGAGCGAGTGCTTCGGCCCCGTCTCCTTCGCCGTCGCCGTCGACTCGGTGACGGACGCGGTCGAGCTGCTGCGCCGCACGGTCCGGGAGAAGGGCGCCATGACGGTCGGCGCGTACACCACCGACGCCGACACCGAGCGGGCCGTCGAGGAGGTCTGCCTGGAGGAGGCGGCCCAGCTCTCCCTGAACCTGACCGGCGGGGTCTACGTCAACCAGACCGCCGCGTTCTCCGACTTCCACGGCTCGGGCGGCAACCCGGCGGCGAACGCGGCCCTGTGCGACGGCGCGTTCGTGGCCGGCCGCTTCCGGGTCGTGGAGGTCCGCCGGGAGGCGTAGGGGCGTCGCCCTCACCGGCCGGGTGCCGCGGGCCGTCGCAGCGGACGACGGCCCGGGGACCCCGCGCGCACAGCGGGCCGGCCGGGGCACCCTGCTAGCGCGCGTCCCCGGGGGTGCCGTTCGCGCTCCAGTGGTACAGCGTCATCGCCACACTGGTGGCCAGGTTGTAGCTGGAGACCTGAGGGCGCATCGGGAGGCGCAGCAGGTGGTCGGCGCGGGCCCGCAGCTCCGCGGAGAGACCGGTGCGTTCCGAACCGAAGGCCAGGACGGCGTCGTCGGGCAGCCGGGTGCCGCGGATGTCCTCGCCCTCCGGGTCGAGGGCGAACAGCGGGCCGGCGGGCAGGTCGGCGACGTCGAGGTGTTCCACGGTGGTCGCGAAGTGCAGGCCCGCGCCGCCGCGCACCACCGCCGGATGCCAGGGGTCGAGCGTGCCCGTGGTGACCACACCGGTGGCCCCGAAGCCGGCGGCCAGCCGGATCACGGCACCGGCGTTGCCCAGGTTGCGGGGGTTGTCCAGGACCACGACGGGCGCGGTGCGGGGCGTGCGGGTGAGCGCCCGCAGGCCGGCCGCGCGCGAGGGCCGTACGGCGAGCGCGGCCACACCGGTGGGATGCGGGCGCGGGACGAGACCGGCGTACGCCGGTCCGGACACCTCCGTCAGCAGGGCGGCCAGCGTGTCCCGTACGTCCCCGGCCAGCTCCTCGGCGAGAGCGAGCGCGGCCTCCCGGTCGGTGGTGACCGCGACCGGCACCTCGGCCCCGAAGCGCAGCGCGTGCTTCAGCGCGTGGAAGCCGTCGAGCAGCACGGCGTCCTGCGCGTGTGCGCGCCAGCGGGCCAGGGGATCGGTCATGCGCTGAACCCTACGCGGCCCGGCGTGGCCTCCTCGGGGGAGCGTGGCGGGGGCACCGTACGGCCGCCGCGCCGCACGAGCCGTTCCCGCGCGCGTGTCACCAGCCCGCCCAGCCGGCGCAGGAAGCCCGTCGGCAGGAACACCGCGTCCGCCGCGATCATCGCCAGCGAGAAGAACGGCAGGCCGAGGACGACCGCGATCACCGCGTGCTCGGTCATCATCAGCACCAGCAGGACGTTCTTGACCCGCCGGTTGAACAGGGTGAACGGGAACGCGACCTGCACCATGACGGTCCCGTAGGCCACGACCATCATGATCGTCCCACTGGAGGACATCAGGTCGGCGAGTCCGGGCCAGGGCGAGAAGTAGTCCAGGTGGAGCGGGTAGTAGACGGCGGTGCCGTCCTGCCAGCGCGAGCCCTGGATCTTGTACCAGCCGGCCGTGGCGTAGATTAGGCACGCCTCCGCCATGATCACGGCCAGGGCTCCGTTGTGCAGGACGTTGGCGATGACGTCCAGCAGGATCCTGGGCTGGTCCCAGGCCGGCCGGCGGCCCGCGGCCCACCACAGGCCGAACGCCGCCCAGGCCGTCCACAGCAGCGCGGGGACCAGCCAGCCGTTGTCGAAGCGGCCGGTCAGCGTGACCGTGCAGAGCGCCCCGCCGAGCACCGCCCACAGCACCGGCCCAACCCGGTCGGCGGCCACGTGCTCGCCACGCGCGCGTGCCGCCCCGGCGCGGGCCGCGCGCCGCGCGTCGAGGGACCACACCTGGCCGCAGCGCGTGAACACCAGGTAGAAGGACATCAGGTGCAGGACGTTGTCACCGCCGTCGCCGACGAAGACGCTGCGGTTCTGGAGGGACAGCACGCCCACCATGAACAGCAGGGAGGCGGTGCGGGTGCGCCAGCCGAGCAGCAGGGCGGCGCTCGCGAGGATCGCCAGCGTGTAGCAGCACTCGAACCAGAGCCGGCTGTCGGACCACAGCAGCGCCGTGAAGGCGTGGTTGTCGGCCGTCAGCTGCTTGGCGAGGTTCCAGCCCCACGGGCCGGTGGGACCGTACAGCTCCCGGCGGTGGGGGAACTCGCGCAGCAGGAAGAGCAGCCAGGTCAGCGAGAAGCCGATCCGGATCACGGCGCTCTGGTAGGGGCCGAGGGCCGCCTCGGTGACCCGGGCGACGCCGCGTGACAGTGCCACGGACAGCTCGTTCACCGCACGCCTCCCGCCGCCTCGTCGGCCGTCAGGGACCACCAGGGCATCTGGCGGTAGACGGGCTTGCCGGAGACCCGCTCACGGCTCCACGCCGGCGGCTGGACGTTGGTCGTGCTGGAGCGGACCTGCACGCGCTGGATCACACCTTCCCGGCTCGTCGGATCGTCGCGGTACAGGCGCATCACCACGATGCGCCGCAGGTACTGCTCGGAGAGAGAGCCGCGCAGGCCCACGGCACGGTTGTCGGCGCCGTGCGTGGCCACGAAGTAGTCCCAGGCCCGGCGCAGCTCGTTCTGCTGGGTGTGGCTGGGCACCAGGTTGCCGTCGATGGCGGCGCCGTCCTGGGCGGAGAGGTCGGTCCAGCCGGTGGTGCGCACGCCGCCGTCCCGCAGGCGCACCTGGGCGCGCACCTGGACGGCGATGTTCTGCTGGAGCGGGTTCGGCGCGAACAGCTTCCAGTTCTGCTCGAACTCCGGATAGAGCCACTCCTCTATCGCCTTGCCGTGCTGCTTGGTCACCGTGTTGGCGGGCGCGAGGCTGAGAAACACCATCAGCACGTGCACGCAGGCGGCGACGGCGACGACCGCGAGCGCCAGGGCCGCGCCGATCTGGTAGCGGGGGGAGAGCGCGGCGACCCCGGCACGGGGTGGGGGCGGCACGTGCCGCGGCGTCTCCTCCGGGAGACGCGTCCCGGCCGACCCGTCCGGGGCCCGCGGGCCCGTCGGGTCCTCGTCGTACGCGTCCATGTGGTCCCGTCCCCCGTTTCGGCTCATGCGGTCGGCTCGGTCGTCCCGCTCGGTCGGTTCGTCCGCTCGGTCATGCGTCCCGCTCGGTCGTACGGCCCGGTCGCCCGGCCCAGCGGTGCGGCCGGGCGGGACGGCCCGCCTGTGCCGCGCCCGGCACAGGCGCCGCATGCCTCACGAGCGCCACGTCTCGGCCGCTCGACGGAACGGTACTCAGCCCCGGGCACCGGGCACAGCCCCGGGTAGGGGACGGGCGCGGGTGGGCCCCACCACGCGGTGCGAGTCCGGCCCCGCCCAGGCCGGCCTCAGGCGGCGTGCCCGGCCCCGCCCAGGCCGGACTCAGGCAGCGTGCCCGGCCCCGCCCAGGCCGGACTCAGGCAGCGTGCCCGGCCCCGCCCAGGCCGGCCTCAGGCAGCGTGCCGGCCTCGCCCAGCCGGTCTCATGGAGCGTGCGCGGCCCGGGCCCCAGGCCGGTCCCCGGGCCAGCTCGCGGGCGTCGTCCACAGGCGGTCGGCCGAGTTTTCCACAGCGGTTGACACCCCGTGGCGGCCCGGCACACCATGGATGCGCACGAACCGAACGATCGGTCGGGACATGGGTGGCGGCCCCGACCGGACAGTGCTCACCGCAGAGCCCGAGGTCAGGGGGACCGCATGGCCACAGCAGCCGCGCAGCGCACGGCCCGTACGGAAGCGGACGGCGCCGGCACCGTCGACACGGCGGCCTACCGAGGCGCCTTCGACGCGGCCGTGGCCGCCGACGAACGCATCGAACCGCGGGACTGGATGCCCGACGCCTACCGGGCGACGCTGGTCCGGCAGATCGCCCAGCACGCGCACTCCGAGATCATCGGCATGCAGCCGGAGGCCAACTGGATCACCCGCGCGCCCTCCCTGCGGCGCAAGGCGATCCTGATGGCCAAGGTCCAGGACGAGGCCGGCCACGGCCTGTACCTGTACAGCGCGGCCGAGACCCTCGGCACCAGCCGCGACGAACTGCTCGGCAAACTGCACTCCGGCCGCCAGAAGTACTCCTCGATCTTCAACTACCCGACGCTGACCTGGGCCGACGTCGGCGCGATCGGCTGGCTGGTGGACGGCGCCGCGATCACCAACCAGGTCCCCCTGTGCCGCTGCTCCTACGGCCCGTACGCCCGCGCGATGGTGCGGATCTGCAAGGAGGAGTCCTTCCACCAGCGCCAGGGCTACGAACTGCTGCTGGCGCTGAGCCAGGGCACCCCCGAGCAGCACGCGATGGCGCAGGACGCGGTGGACCGCTGGTGGTGGCCGTCCCTGATGATGTTCGGCCCGCCCGACGACGAGTCCCAGCACTCCGCGCAGTCGATGGAGTGGAAGATCAAGCGTCACTCCAACGACGAGCTGCGCCAGCGCTTCGTCGACATCTGCGTCCCGCAGGCCGAGTCGCTGGGCCTCACCCTTCCCGACCCGGACCTGCGGTGGAACGAGGAGCGGGGCCACCACGACTTCGGCGCGATCGACTGGACCGAGTTCTGGGACGTCCTCAAGGGCAACGGCCCGTGCAACGAACAGCGGATCACCCAGCGCAGGCGCGCCCACGACGAGGGCGCATGGGTACGGGAAGCGGCCGCGGCCTACGCGGCCAAGCACACCGGCACCGCCGGTGAGAGGGGAGCGACGCGCGCATGAGCACCACCGACTGGCCGCTGTGGGAGGTCTTCGTGCGCTCCCGGCGCGGCCTCTCCCACACCCACGCCGGCAGCCTGCACGCCCCCGACGCCGAGCTGGCCCTGCGCAACGCCCGCGACCTGTACACCCGGCGCGGCGAGGGCGTCTCGATCTGGGTGGTGCCGGCCGCCTCGATCACCGCGTCGTCACCGGACGAGAAGGACCCGTTCTTCGAGCCGGCCGCCGACAAGCCCTACCGGCACCCGACCTTCTACGCGATCCCGGAAGGGGTGAAGCACCTGTGACCGCCACCGGCCCCGCCCCCGACCCGGTGACCCCCGCCGGCCCGGCCGCCGTCCCGGTGACCGCCGCGCTCGCCCTCGGCGACGACGCCCTGGTGCTCTCCCACCGCCTGGGGGAGTGGGCCGGGCACGCTCCGGTCCTGGAGGAGGAGGTCGCCCTCGCCAACATCGCCCTGGACCTGCTCGGCCAGGCGCGGGTGCTGCTGTCACTCGCCGGTGACGAGGACGACCTGGCCTACCTCCGCGAGGAGCGCGCCTTCCGCAACCTCCAGCTCGTCGAGCAGCCGAACGGCGACTTCGCGCACACCATCGCCCGCCAGCTGTACTTCTCCGTCTACCAGCAGTTGCTCTACGGGGAACTGGCGACCGGGGACGGCCCGTTCACGCCGCTCGCCGCCAAGGCGGTCAAGGAGGTCGCCTACCACCGCGACCACGCCGAGCAGTGGACGCTGCGGCTCGGTGACGGCACGCCGACCAGTCACGAGCGGATGCAGCGGGCCTGCGACGCGCTGTGGCGGTTCACCGGCGAGATGTTCCAGCCGGTGGAGGGCCTGGACGCCGACTGGCCGGCGCTGGAGACCCGCTGGCTGGAGTACGTCGGCGACGTGCTCGTCCGTGCCACCCTCACGGTCCCCCAGGGACCGCGCACCGGGGCCTGGGCGGCCGGCGCCGGCCGGCAGGGCCTGCACACCGAACCGTTCGGGCGGATGCTCGCCGAGATGCAGCACCTGCCCCGCAGCCATCCGGGGGCGTCATGGTGACCCCGACCGCCCTGGAGGCGGAGCTGCTGGAGCTGGCCGGCGCGGTGCCCGACCCCGAACTGCCCGTGCTCACCCTGCGGGAGCTGGGTGTACTGCGCTCGGTACGCGTGCACGGCGCGGACGCGGTGGACGTCGACCTGACCCCGACCTACACCGGCTGCCCGGCCGTCGAGGCGATGAGCCTCGACATCGAACGGGCCCTGCGCGCCCACGGGATGCGTGAGGTGACCGTCCGCACCGTGCTCACGCCCGCCTGGTCGACCGACGACATCACCCCCGAGGGACGGCGCAAGCTCCAGGAGTTCGGCATCGCGCCCCCGCGCCTGCACGCCGCCTCCGGCCCGGTCCCGCTGGCACTCGGCCCGACCCGCACGCACGGCACCGAGACCGGCACGCAGACCGGCACGCACGGCGCGGTGGAGCCGGTCCGCTGCCCGCACTGCGGCTCGGCCGACACCGAGCTGCTGAGCCGGTTCTCGTCCACCGCCTGCAAGGCGCTGCGCCGCTGCCTGGCCTGCCGTGAACCGTTCGACCACTTCAAGGAGTTGTGATGGCACGCTTCCACCCGCTCCCGGTGGCCGCGGTCGACCCGCTCACCGACGACTCCGTGGCCCTCACCCTCAGTGTCCCGCCCGGGCTGCGCGAGGAGTACCGGCACCGGCCCGGCCAGCATCTCGCGCTGCGCCGCCGGGTCGACGGCACGGAGATCCGGCGCACCTACTCGATCTGCTCCCCCGCGCCAGACCCGGCCGGCGGGGGCCCGGACACCCTGCGGGTGGGGGTGCGGCTGGTCGAGGGCGGTGCCTTCTCCTCGTACGCCCTGAAGGAGATCGCCGTCGGTGACGAGCTGGAGGTCATGACCCCGGCGGGCCGCTTCACTCTGGACCCGGCGCCGGGGCTGTACGCGGCGGTGGTCGGCGGCAGCGGCATCACCCCGGTGCTGTCCATCGTCACCACGCTGCTGGCACGCGAGCCCGCGGCCCGGTTCTGCCTGATACGCAGCGACCGGACGGCCGCCTCGACGATGTTCCTGGAGGAGGTCGCCGACCTGAAGGACCGCTACCCCGAGCGGTTCCAGCTGGTGACCGTGCTCTCCCGGGAGGAGCAGCAGGCGGGCCTGCCGTCGGGCCGGCTGGACCGGGAGCGGCTCGTGCGGCTGCTGCCCGCGCTGATGCCGACGGAGCGGGTGGCGGGCTGGTTCCTGTGCGGGCCGTACGGGCTGGTCGAGGACGCGGAGCGGGCGCTGCGCGTACTGGGCGTGGACCGGTCGCGGATCCACCAGGAGATCTTCCACGTGGACGCGGGGAGCGCCACGGTGGTCACCGCTTCGGCTCCCGCGCACAGCACCGTCACCGCGCGGCTGGACGGACGCGGTGGCACCTGGCCGGTGCGGGAGGGCGAGTCACTGCTGGAGACGGTGCTGCGCAACCGGTCCGACGCGCCCTACGCCTGCAAGGGCGGGGTGTGCGGGACGTGCCGGGCCTTCCTGGTCTCGGGCGAGGTCCGCATGGACCGCAACTTCGCGCTGGAGAAGGAGGAGACGGAGTCCGGATACGTACTGGCCTGCCAGTCGCACCCGCTGACGGAGAAGGTGGAGCTGGACTTCGACCGCTGACCGGCGCCGCACGGGGACCGCCGGACCCGGACCGCCGGACCCGGACCGGAGACCCCGGACCGGAGGACCCAGATTGGAGACCCCGAACCGGAGGACCCGGACCGGCGCCGCCCGGGACCGGCGCACCCCCGGCACCGCG
>NZ_JBEXRO010000005.1:134108-390319 GCF_040613095.1 Streptomyces sp. NPDC006309
GCGACCACGGCCCACCTCGCCCGGCACCGCGACCACGGCCCACCTCGCCCGGCACCGCGACCACGGCCCACCTCGCCCGGCACCGCGACCACGGCCCACCTCGCCCGGCACCGCGACCACGGCCGATCTCGCCCGGCACCGTGACCACGGCCGACCGGGCCGGTTACAGGACGAAGCCCGGCTTGCCGTCGTCGGTGACCACCGGGCGGCCCGTGGCGTGCCAGTGCTGCATGCCGCCGTCGACGTTCACCGCGTCGATGCCCTGCTGGACCAGGTACATGGTCACCTGGGCGGAGCGGCCGCCCGAGCGGCAGATGACGTGGACGCGGCCGTCCTGCGGGGCGGCCTCGGTCAGCTCGCCGTACCGGGCCACGAACTCACTGATGGGGATGTGCAGCGCTCCCTCGGCGTGACCCGCCTGCCACTCGTCGTCCTCGCGGACGTCCAGCAGGAAGTCGCCGTCCTTGAGGTCGGTGACCGGGACCGTGGGCACACCAGCTCCGATATTCATGACTCCGACGCTACCCGAAGGACAGGACCGGGCGGCCCGGGACGGTCCGGCTCAGGCCTGCCCCAGCAGGCCCGCCAGTTCCGCCTCCCGCTCGGCGATGTCGGCGCGCAGCCGGCCGGCGATCTCGTCGAGCAGGCCGTCCGGGTCGTCGGGCGCGAGGCGGAGCATGCCGGCGATGGCGCCGTCCTCCAGCTCGCGGGCGACGAGGGTCAGCAGTTCCTTGCGCTGGGCCAGCCACTCCAGGCGGGCGTACAGCTCCTCGGCGGGGCTCGGCCGCCGCTCGGGCGGCACCGGGCCGGCCGCCCACTCCGCGGCCAGTTCCCTGAGCAGGGGCGCGTCGCCGCGGGCGTAGGCCGCGTTGACCCGGGAGAGGAACTCCTCGCGCCGCTTGCGCTCCTCGTCCTCCTGCGCCAGGTCGGGGTGGGCCTTGCGGGCCAGCTCGCGGTAGAGCTTGCGGGCCTCCTCGCTGGGCCGTACCCGCTGCGGGGGCCGTACCGCCTGGTCGGTGAGCATGGCGGCGGCCTCCGGGAAGAGGCCGTCACCGTCCATCCAGCCGTGCAGCAGCTCCTCCACGCCCGGGATCGGCAGGACATGGGCGCGGGCCTCCGCGGCCCGCCGGATGTCCTCGGGGTCCTGGGTGCGGGCGGCCTTCGCCTCGGCGATCTCCGCGTCGAGTTCCTCGAGACGCAGGTAGAGCGGGCCGAGGCGCTGCTCGTGCAGGCGGGAGAAGTTCTCGACCTCGACGCGGTAGGTCTCCACGGCGATCTCGAACTCGATCAACGCCTGCTCGGCGGCCCGTACGGCCTGTTCCAGCCGTTCCTCGGGACGCGGCGACTGGGACTGATCGGCTTCCGGGGTCGTCACCCGCCCAGACTAGCCTCTGCGCCCCGCGGGAACCGGCACGTACCCCGAGGACCGGCACGCACCCGGGGACCGGCACGCACCCGGGGCCGGCCTGGCCTGACCGCACCTGGGTGTCACGAGGGACCCTTCTCGGGCGATGGCGGGAGCGGCGGCCGTCCCCCTGCGGGGAGACAGCGCCCCCGTGGGAAGCCGCGGTTCCGCCGGTTCCGCTGCCGCGGCAGAACCGGCCTGTTCCCCTCACACCCCCTCACACCCCCTCAGGCCCCGATCACACCCCCGACTCGGCCGCGATCCGTCCCGCCCGGATGCCCGCGACCAGGTCGGCGTGGTCCGTCTCGGTGCGGTCGGCGTAGGCGACTGCGAAGCCGGCCACCGCCTCGTCCAGCTCCTCGTTCTTCCCGCAGTACCCGGCGATCAGCCGCGGGTCGGTGCTGTGGGAGTGGGCGCGGGCCAGCAGGGCGCCGGTCATGCGGCCGTAGTCGTCGACCTGGTCGGCGGCGAGCGCGGCCGGGTCGACGCTGCCCTTGCGGTTGCGGAACTGCCGTACCTGGTACGGCCGCCCCTCGACGGTCGTCCAGCCCAGCAGGACGTCGCTCACCACCTGCATCCGCTTCTGCCCGAGGACCACCCGGCGCCCCTCGTGCGGCACCGGTGGCGCCTCGAAACCGGCGGTGGCCAGGTGCGGGACGAGCGCGGACGGACGGGCCTCCTTCACCTGGAGCACCAGTGGCTCCCCGCGGTGGTCCAGCAGCAGCACGACGTAGGAGCGGGTGCCGACGCTGCCGGTGCCGACCACCCGGAAGGCCACGTCGTGGACCGCGTGCCGGGCGAGCAGCGGGTGCCGGTCCTCGCCGAGGGTGCCGGCGTACGACTCCAGGGACGCGGCGACGGCTGCCGCCTCGGCGTCCGGGATCTCACGCAGCACCGGCGGGGCGGCCACGAACCGGCGCCCGCCGTCCGCCACCGTCTCGGTCGACTTGGCCGCGAACCGGCCGCTGGTGTTGGCCCGCGCCTTCTCCGAGACCCGTTCCAGCGTGCCGAGCAGGTCGTGGGCGTCGCTGTGGGAGACCAGTTCCTCGTCGGCGATGGCGTTCCAGGCGTCCAGGACGGGCAGTGCGGCCAGCAGGCGCATGGTGCGCCGGTAGGCGCCGGCCGCGTCCCGTGCCGCCGCGCGGCAGGTGTCCTCGTCGGCGCCGGTCTCGCGCCCGGCGAGCACCAGGGAGGCCGCGAGCCGCTTCAGGTCCCACTCCCAGGGACCCTGCACGGTCTCGTCGAAGTCGTTGAGGTCGATGACCAGGCCGCCGCGGGCGTCGCCGTACAGGCCGAAGTTGGCCGCGTGCGCGTCACCGCAGAGCTGGGTGGCGATCCCGGTCACGGGGGTGCGGGCCAGGTCGTACGCCATGAGCCCGGCCGAGCCGCGCAGGAAGGCGAACGGGGTGGCCGCCATCCGGCCCACCCGTATCGGGGTCAGCTCGGGCAGCCGCCCGGCGTTCGACTCGGCCACCGCGCTGACCGCGTCGGGGCGGGCGGAGTCCAGGCCGAGGGTGCGGTGCGCGTCGCGCGGCACGCTCGCCCTGAGGGCCTTGCCCTCCTTCTTCGGCGAACCCTGCGGCGGCCACTGGGCGAACCCGCGCACCCGGGGCAGCGAACGCGCGCCCCGGTCCGCCCCCTCGGCCCCCTCCGACACGGCCACCACACCGGTTCCGGTCACCACGACCGCCTCCCCCATACTCCCGCACGCCTGCCGAACAGGCGTCGGTATCCACACCGACTCGGGGGAGACCGTACAACCGGTGACGGGAACGCATCAGGCGATCACCGCCTCCTGAGCCCCCGTGAGATAGCTCACCGGGCACCGGCCCGGCCGGCCCCGTGGCTGTGCGATGCCTCACACGTCGCGGCACGACGAGAAACGGGCCTCCACCGTGACATCCGTCACCGGTGGAGACCCGTTTCATCGGTTCTCGTTGTGCGCGAGGGGGGAGTTGAACCCCCACGCCCTTTCGGGCACTGGAACCTGAATCCAGCGCGTCTGCCTATTCCGCCACCCGCGCATTGGGTGTGTCTTCCGTTTCCGGCCCTTGCGGGCTGGCCCCTTCCGACACGCAGAACATTAGCACGTGGGACGGGGTGGATTCACATCCCTTCCCGGCCGCCCCATGCCGCCGGCCCCCGGGTCCGAACGCGGCGCGCCCGCGGCTCCCAGGCGGTGGCGCGGGTATCAAGAAGACACGGTTCACGTATCAACCTCGTACCGGTCCCGGCCATCTCACCAGGAGGCGGACCGGGTCCACAGCCGGGTGCGGGACACTGGTCTCCGCCCGCATCTACGATCCATGCCAGCAGGACACGCGCCAGGAGTTCGAAGGGGAGCCGCTGGGGGAACCGGCTGATTGGCGGGCGCGTAGATACGATCAGTGAGCAGTACCGGAAGTACGCGGCAAGCCAGCGGCACACAGCAGGGCAAGACAGCGGCAGGGACGGAGGAGGTGCCCCATGGGAGTCCTGAAGAAGTTCGAGCAGCGTCTCGAAGGTCTGGTGAACGGCACCTTCGCCAAGGTCTTCAAGTCCGAGGTCCAGCCCGTGGAGATCGCCGGAGCGCTCCAGCGAGAGTGCGACAACAACGCCACCATCTGGAACCGCGACCGGACGGTCGTGCCCAACGACTTCATCGTGGAGCTGAGCGCGCCCGACCACGAGCGCCTCAGCCCCTACTCCGGGCAGCTCGGCGACGAGCTGGCCGGAATGGTGCGCGACTACGCCAAGCAGCAGCGCTACACCTTCATGGGACCGATCAAGGTCAACCTGGAGAAGGCCGAGGACCTGGACACGGGCCTGTACCGGGTGCGCTCGCGCACCCTCGCCTCCTCCAGCGACCAGCAGGGCCAGGCGCCCGCCGCACCGGCCGGACGGCCCGGTCCCACGGGCGCCGGCGCCCCGGGCGGCTACGGCCCCCCGCCCGCCGCGCCCGCCGGACCTCCCCCGATGCCGGCCGCACCGCCGCCCGGCGCCCGCCCCGGCGGCTACGGCTACCCGCAGCCCGCCACCCAGCGACCCGCCGCCGCCCCGATGACCGGCGCGCGCACCCGCTACTGGATCGAGATCAACGGCACCCGCCACCAGATCTCCCGCCCGACGCTGGTGCTGGGCCGCAGCACCGACGCCGACGTGCGGATCGACGACCCCGGCGTCTCCCGCCGGCACTGCGAGATCCGGACCGGAACGCCCTCGACGATCCAGGATCTCGGCTCCACCAACGGCATCGTGGTGGACGGGCAGCACACCACCCGCGCTACGCTCCGCGACGGCTCGCGGATCGTCGTGGGCAGCACCACCGTTATCTATAGGCAAGCCGAAGGGTGAAGCGGGGGCAATGTCAGAGCTGACCCTCACGGTCATGCGGCTGGGTTTCCTGGCCGTACTGTGGCTGTTCGTGATCGTGGCCGTGCAGGTCATCCGGAGCGACCTGTTCGGTACGCGCGTCACTCAGCGCGGATCGCGTAGGGAGGCCGGGCGCCAGCAGCAGACGGCCCCCCGGCCGCAGACCCGGCAGCAGGCCGCCGCGACGCCCCCGCCCCAGCGCGGGCAGCAGGGCGGCGGCAGGCGTGGCCGCAACGCCCCCTCCAAGCTGGTCGTGACCGAGGGGACCCTCACGGGTACCACCGTCGCGTTGCAGGGCCAGACCATCACTTTGGGCCGGGCGCACGATTCCACCATCGTGCTGGACGACGACTACGCCTCCAGCCGCCATGCCAGGATCTACCCGGACCAGAACGGCCAGTGGATCATCGAGGATCTCGGCTCCACCAACGGCACCTATCTGGACCGGTCCCGGCTGACGACCCCCACACCGATCCCGCTGGGCGCGCCGATCCGCATCGGCAAGACCGCAATCGAGCTGCGGAAGTAGTGCTACGTCATGAGTAAGCGCGAGCGGAGCGAGCACGCAGCGGCAGGCCGCCACCCGGTCTCCGGCGCGCTCCCGACCGGAGGGTGGGCAGTGTGGCTCGACACGACCGGCTGTACCCGGAGCCGACGGGCGAGGTGCGCATGAGTCTGTCACTGCGCTTCGCCGCCGGATCGCACAAGGGCATGATCCGCGAGGGCAACGAGGACTCCGGTTACGCCGGTCCGCGCCTGCTCGCCATCGCCGACGGCATGGGCGGCCAGGCGGCGGGCGAGGTCGCGTCCTCCGAGGTGATCTCCACCCTGGTCACCCTCGACGACGACGTGCCCGGCTCCGACCTCCTCACCTCCCTCGGTGTGGCCGTGCAGCGCGCCAACGACCAGCTCCGCTCCATGGTCGAGGAGGACCCGCAGCTGGAGGGCATGGGGACGACCCTCACCGCCCTGCTGTGGACCGGGCAGCGGCTCGGCCTGGTGCACGTCGGCGACTCGCGCGCGTATCTGCTCCGCGACGGCGCGCTCACGCAGATCACGCAGGACCACACCTGGGTGCAGCGCCTCGTCGACGAGGGCCGGATCACCGAGGAAGAGGCCACCACCCACCCGCAGCGCTCCCTGCTGATGCGCGCCCTCGGCAGCGGCGAGCACGTCGAACCCGATCTGTCGGTGCGCGAGGTCCGGGCCGGCGACCGCTATCTGATCTGCTCCGACGGGCTGTCCGGGGTCGTCTCCCACCAGACGATGGAGGAGACCCTCGCCAGCTACCAGGGCCCGCAGGAGACCGTGCAGGAGCTGATCCAGCTCGCGCTGCGCGGCGGCGGCCCCGACAACATCACGGTCATCGTCGCCGACGTCCTCGACCTGGACACCGGTGACACCCTCGCCGGGCAGCTGTCCGACCAGCCGGTCGTGGTCGGTGCCGTCGCCGAGAACCAGCACCACCTGCACGACAACGGCATCATGCAGACGCCGGCCGGCCGCGCCTCCCACCTGGGCCGCCAGAACCAGCGGCACGGCGGCGGCGAGTTCGGCCCGCCCGGCTCCGGCGACGGCGCCGGCTACGTCCCGGACGGCAGCTTCGACGACTACGCCGACGACGACTTCACCAAGCCGCGCGGGAAGCACCGGTGGCTGAAGAGATCCCTGTACGGCGTCCTGGCGCTCGCCGTCGTCGGCGGCGGCCTCTACGGCGGCTACCGCTGGACGCAGACGCAGTACTACGTCGGCGCCAAGGACGAGCACGTCGCGCTGTACCGCGGGATCAGCCAGGACCTGGCCTGGGTGTCGCTGTCGAAGGTGGAGCGGGACCACCCCGAGATCGAACTCAAGTACCTGCCGCCGTACCAGCAGAAGCAGGTGAAGGCCACGATCACGGAGGGCGGTCTCACGGACGCCCGGACGAAGGTCCAGGAGCTGGCCGTGCAGGCGTCCGCGTGCCGCAAGCAGGCCGAGCGCAAGGCCGCCGCGGAGGCGCGGAGCAGCGTGAACGGCACCGGCAGGACCGGTGGCGGCACGGGCACCGTCACACGCACCGCCTTCACCAAGGCCCCGACACCGACCACGACCCCGAACCCGTCGGCCTCGAAGCCGTCCCCGACGTCCCCTTCGAAGCCTCCGTCCACGTCCCCGTCCGCGACCCCCAGCCCCGGCCCCACTCTCTCGGAGGACGAGCAGAAGGTCGTCTCGCTGTGCGGTAAGCAGTAGGCAAGCCGTGAGAGGCCCTGTCACACGATGAGCAGTACTACGAATTCGCCGACGCATCACACGTCCACGATCGGCGCGATCGGCGCCCCGAGCCGGCGCAACACCGAGCTGGCCCTGCTGGTCTTCGCGGTGGTCATCCCCGTGTTCGCCTACGCCAACGTGGGCCTCGCCATCGACAACCAGGTCCCCGCGGGGCTGCTGAGCTACGGGCTCGGGCTCGGTCTGCTGGCCGGCGTCGCCCATCTCGTCGTACGGAAGTTCGCGCCGTACGCCGACCCGCTGCTGCTGCCGCTGGCGACCCTGCTCAACGGGCTCGGACTCGTCGTCATCTGGCGGCTGGACCAGTCGAAACTGCTTCAGTCGCTGCCCCATTTCGCCCCGGCCGCGCCCCGCCAGCTGCTCTACACCGCGCTGGGCATCGCCCTGTTCGCCGTGGTGCTGATCTTCCTGAAGGACCACCGGGTCCTCCAGCGCTACACCTACATCTCGATGTTCTTCGCGCTGGTCCTGCTCATCCTGCCGCTGGTGCCCGGCCTCGGCGCCAACATCTACGGCGCCAAGATCTGGATCAGGATCCCCGGCCTCGGCTCCCTCCAGCCCGGTGAGTTCGCGAAGATCGTCCTCGCGGTCTTCTTCGCCGGCTACCTGATGGTCAAGCGCGACGCCCTCGCCCTCGCCAGCCGCCGCTTCATGGGCCTGTACCTGCCGCGCGGCCGCGACCTCGGCCCCATCCTGGTCGTCTGGGCGATCTCGATCCTCATCCTGGTCTTCGAAACCGACCTGGGCACGTCGCTGCTGTTCTTCGGAATGTTCGTCATCATGCTGTACGTCGCCACCGAGCGGACCAGCTGGATCGTTTTCGGTCTGCTGATGTCCGCGGTGGGCGCCGTCGGCGTGGCGAGCTTCGAGTCGCACATCCAGACGCGTGTGCACGCCTGGCTCGACCCGATGCGCGAGTACCAGCTCAGCCGCCAGATCACTCATGACGGCATCCTCCACTCCGACCAGTTGCAGCAGGCGCTGTGGGCGTTCGGTTCCGGCGGCACCCTCGGCACCGGTCTCGGCCAGGGCCACTCGGACCTGATCAAGTTCGCCGCCAATTCCGACTTCATCTTCGCCACGTTCGGCGAGGAGCTGGGGCTCGCCGGCATCATGGCGATCCTGCTGATCTACGGTCTGATCGCCGAGCGCGGTGTGCGCACCGCCCTCGCCGCCCGCGACCCGTTCGGCAAGCTGCTCGCCATCGGCCTGTCCGGCGGCTTCGCGCTCCAGGTGTTCGTCGTGGCCGGCGGTGTGATGGGCCTCATCCCGCTGACCGGTATGACGATGCCGTTCCTCGCGTACGGCGGTTCCTCCGTGCTGGCCAACTGGGCGCTGATCGGCATCCTCATCCGCATCAGCGACACCGCCCGCCGCCCGGCGCCCGCCCCCGCCGCCAACCCCGACGCCGAGATGACCCAGGTGGTCCGCCCGTCATGAACAAGCCCCTGCGCCGGATCGCGCTCTTCTGCGGCCTTCTCGTCCTGACCCTGCTGCTGCGGGACAACTACCTCCAGTACGTCAGGGCGGACAAGCTGAAGGACGACCCGAACAACCGCCGGGTCACCATCGCCCGCTACGCCACCCCGCGCGGCGACATCGTCGTCAACGGCGATCCCATCACCGGATCCACGCTGACCAGCAAGACCGGCGAGAACGACCTGAAGTACAAGCGGACCTACAAGAACGGCGCCATGTGGGCGCCGGTCACCGGGTACGCCTCGCAGGCCTTCGGCGCCACCCAGCTGGAGTCCATCGACGACGGCATCCTCACCGGCGACGACGACCGGCTGTTCTTCCGCAAGACGCTGGACATGATCACCGGCAAGCAGCAGCAGGGCGGCAACGTCGTCACCACGCTGAACGCCGCCGCGCAGAAGGCCGCGTTCGACGGCCTGCGCCGGCAGGGCGGCAAGGGCGCGGTCGTCGCCCTGGAGCCGTCGACCGGCAAGATACTGGCGCTGGCCTCCTACCCGTCGTACGACCCCTCGTCCTTCGCGGGGAACAGCAACGACGACGCGGCGGCCTGGAAGAAGCTCCAGAAGAAGTACAACCCGGCCGACCCGATGCTGAACCGGGCGCTGCGCGAGACCTATCCGCCGGGCTCCACCTTCAAGGTGGTCACGGCCGCGGCGGCGCTGGAGAACGGCAAGTACACCTCGGCCGACCAGAAGACCGACTCGCCGCTGCCGTGGACCATGCCGGGCACCACCACCCAGCTGAAGAACGAGGGCAACATCCCGTGCGAGAACGCGACCATGCGGGTCGCGCTCCAGTACTCCTGCAACACCGTCTTCGGCAAGATCGGCGCCGACCTCGGCAACGACAAGATGCTCGCCGAGGCGAAGAAGTTCGGCTTCGACTCCCAGCAGTACACCCCGGTGCGGTCCAGCGCCTCGGTGTTCTCCGACAACATGAACGCGTCGCAGACCGCGCTGTCCTCCATCGGCCAGTACAACACCGCGACCACCCCGCTCCAGATGGCCATGGTCGCCTCGGCGGTCGCCAACGACGGCAAGCTGATGAAGCCGTACATGGTCGACTCGTTGCAGTCCCCCAACCTGGACCCGGTCGCCAAGACCCAGCCGGAGGAGCTGAGCCGGCCGCTGTCGCCCGAGAACGCGCAGATCCTCCAGTCGATGATGGAGACGGTCGTCGAGAAGGGCACCGGTACCCGCGCGAAGATCGACGGGGCGATCGTCGGCGGCAAGACCGGTACCGCCCAGCACGGTGTGGAGAACAGCGAGAACCCGTACGCCTGGTTCATCTCCTACGCCAAGCTCAGCGACCACAGCAGCCCCGTGGCCGTGGCCGTGGTCATCGAGGACGAGAGTGCCAACCGCGACGACATCTCCGGCGGCGGCCTGGCAGCGCCGATCGCGAAGAACGTCATGGAGGCGGTCATCAACTCCAAGAAGTGACCGCCCCGATCACCGCCGAGTGACGCCGCTCACACCGTCCTCACATCGCCGCACGTTGCGGTACCGGTCCTGTATCGGGTTACGGGCTTGGCCAGGTCACACAGAGCGATCCGGGTACGGTAGGCCCGGACGGCAGCCTCCGGCCGCACACAGACAGTGCGGCCGGGGACCGACGGAGAGGGCTGGTAGGTAGCTATGGAAGAGCCGCGTCGCCTCGGCGGCCGGTACGAGCTGGGCCAGGTGCTCGGCCGCGGTGGCATGGCGGAGGTCTACCTCGCGCATGACACCCGCCTCGGCCGCACCGTGGCGGTGAAGACGCTGCGCGCGGACCTCGCGCGTGATCCGTCCTTCCAGGCCCGGTTCCGCCGGGAGGCCCAGTCGGCCGCCTCGCTCAACCATCCCGCGATCGTCGCGGTCTACGACACGGGCGAGGACTACATCGACGGGGTCTCCATCCCGTACATCGTGATGGAGTACGTCGACGGTTCCACGCTCCGCGAGTTGCTGCACTCCGGCCGCAAGCTGCTGCCCGAGCGCGCGATGGAGATGACCATCGGCATCCTCCAGGGCCTGGAGTACGCGCACCGCAGCGGCATCGTCCACCGGGACATCAAGCCGGCCAACGTCATGCTGACCCGCAACGGCCAGGTCAAGGTGATGGACTTCGGTATCGCCCGTGCCATGGGCGACTCCGGGATGACCATGACCCAGACGGCCGCGGTGATCGGCACGGCCCAGTACCTCTCGCCGGAGCAGGCCAAGGGCGAGCAGGTCGACGCCCGCTCCGACCTCTACTCGACCGGCTGCCTCCTGTACGAGCTGCTGACGGTCCGTCCGCCGTTCGTGGGCGACTCCCCCGTGGCCGTCGCCTACCAGCACGTGCGCGAGGAGCCGCAGGCTCCCTCGGTCTTCGACCCCGAGATCACCCCCGAGATGGACGCCATCGTCCTGAAGGCGCTGGTCAAGGACCCCGACTACCGCTACCAGTCGGCCGACGAGATGCGCGCCGACATCGAGGCGTGCCTGGACGGCCAGCCGGTCGCGGCCACGGCCTCGATGGGCGCGGTGGGCTACGGCGGTTACCCCGACGACCAGGCGACGACGGCCCTGCGGTCGGACGCGGGCGCGGGCGCGACCAGCATGCTCCCGCCCATGAGCCCCGACGACGGCGGCGGTTACGGCTACGACGACCGCCCGGACCGCCGCCGCCAGCAGAAGAAGTCGCACACCTCCACGATCCTGCTGGTGGTGGCGGGCCTGCTGGTGCTGGTCGGCGCCATCCTGATCAGCAAGTGGGCCTTCACCGGCGACAACACGGGCAACGGCAAGGTGGTCGTACCGACGTTCGTGGGCCAGCCGGAGAAGACGGCCCGGAAGATGGCCGACAACGTCGGGCTCCAGGTCTCGGTCACCAAGAAGTCCTGCGCCGACCAGGCCACGGGCAACGTGTGCACCCAGAACCCGGATCCGGGCGGGAAGGTCGCCAAGGACAGCACGGTCACCCTGGTGATCTCCACGGGCGCGCCGAAGGTGACCGTGCCGGACGTGCGCGGCGCCCAGTTCGACCAGGCGGAGGCCGAACTGAAGGCCAAGGGTTTCGAGGTCGACAAGAAGACCCAGGTGTCGACCCGCACGCCCGGTGTGGTCATCACCCAGGACCCGGAGGGCGGCACCAGCAAGGAGAAGGGGTCCACGATCACGCTCACGGTCGCCCAGGCCGAGGAGAAGATCACCGTGCCCGACGTCACCGGCAAGTCCTGTGACGAGGCGAAGGCCGAACTCCAGGCCAAGGGGCTCGCGCCGACCTGCAACGACACCGCGGTCAGCGACCCCGCCCAGAACGGCAAGGTGCAGAACACCAACCCGGCGGCGGGCCAGCAGGTCGTCAAGAACACCAACGTGGTGATCAACGTCGGCAAGGCGCCGGAACAGCAGAAGACGGCGGTCCCGGACGTCCGGGGCCGCACGGTCGCCGTGGCCCGGCAGCTGCTGAACGCCGCGGGCTTCACGAACATCCAGTTCGCGAGCGGCAGCGACGGCAGCGACACCGCGATCGTCGCCGCCCAGGACCCGAAGCAGAACGACCAGGTCGACGACCCGGGGAGCACCACCGTCACCCTGACGACGCTGGGCTTCGGCAACAACAACGGCGGCGGGAACGGCAACGGCAACGGCGGCGACAACGGCGGCACCAACTTCTTCGGCGGCACCACCGGCTGACGCCCCGCGCTCGCACATGGGCCCCTGCCGGGACATCCCGGCAGGGGCCCACGTCGTTCCCGGTGTCCCCGGGAGGGCGCGTCAGCGCAGTTCCGCCGGCGGGGTCCGCCGGGCGTCGACCTTCTGCACCCGGACCAGTTCGCCCCAGACGACGTAGCGGTAGCGGGAGGTGTAGACGGGGGTGCAGGTCGTCAGGGTGATGTAGTGGCCGGGCTTCTTCCGGCCGGACTCCCTCGGGACGGCCGACAGCACCCTGACGTTGTACTTCGAGGTCTCGGGCAGGATCGAGTAGACCTTGTAGACGTACCAGTTGTCCCGGGTCTCGAAGACGACCGGGTCGCCCTCGCGCAGCTTGTCGATGTTGTGGAACTTCGCGCCGTGGCCGTCGCGGTGGGCGGCGAGGGCGAAGTTGCCGGTCTTGCCGGTGGTGGGCAGCGAGGATCTGACCGGGTCCGTGTAGTAGCCGGCCACGCCGTCGTTGAGGACGTCCGTGCCCGTGCCCTTCTCGACCAGCACCTCGCCGTTCCTCATCGCCGGCACGTGCAGGAAGCCGATGCCCTCCTTGGTGTCGAGCGCGCCCGGGCCGGTGTCCTGCTGCTGCGCCCAGTGCTCGCGGACCCGGTCGGCCTGCCGGTCCGCCTTGCGGTCCGCTATGACGTTGGTCCACCACAGCGAGTAGACGACGAACAGGCCGAGCAGCACGCCCGCGGTGATGAGGAGTTCCCCGAAGACGCTGACCGCGGTCGCGATCCGGCCGGGGCGCCGGCGGCGCGCGGACGGGTCCGGGTCCGGCTCGGACGCGTCCGTGGTGTCTTCGGTCTCGTCGGTGGTCGCTGCCACAGTTCGTCTGCCCTTACTCGATGAGCCCTACTCGATGAGCGCGTCCGGCTTGCCCTTGCTGCGCGGGCGTTCCTCGACCATCTTGCCCCAGACGATCAGCCGGTACTTGCTGGTGAACTCCGGCGTGCAGGTGGTGAGGGTGATGTAGCGGCCCGGCCGGGTGAACCCGGAGCCCGGCGGGACGGGGTCCAGCACGCTCGTGTTGGACGGCGGGGTCACCGGAAGCATCGAGGTCACCTTGTACACGAAGTACGTGTCCTGCGTCTCGACCACGACCGCGTCGCCGGCCTTGAGCCGGTTGATGTACCGGAACGGCTCACCGTGGGTGTTGCGGTGCGCGGCGAGACCGAAGTTGCCGGTCCGGGCGTCGGGCATCGCCGTGCGGAGCGCGCTCTGCCCGCCGTAGTGCCCGACCATGCCCTTGTCGAGCACCTTCTTGTTGCTGACGCCCTCCGCGATGGGCGCGACGACGTCGAGGGCGGGGATGTGCAGGATGGCGAAGCCCTGGCCCGGCTCGAAGACGTCCGGCTTGCGTCTGCCGCTGGCCCAGTCGTCCTGGAGCTGGTGCGTCTCGCTGCCGGCCTGCGCGTGCGCGCGCACGTTGGTCCACCACAGCTGGTAGGTGACGAACAGCAGCATCAGCACGCCGGTGGTGATGAACACCTCGCCGACGGCCCGGCTCACGAGGACGGCCGGACCCGGCCTGCGCGCTTTCGCCCGCCGCCGGGCCTCCACCCGGGACCGCGGGCGCCCCGGGTCCCGCTCCGCCGGCGGAGCCGCCGTCCCCCGGCTCCCGCCGTGACGCCCGCCGCGGCGCTTGGCGGCCTTTCTGCGGGCCGCCCGGCCGCCCGGTGCGACTCCGGTCACGGAAGGGGCGGGGGAGGCCCCAGGCGGGCGGGGGGGCGTGTTCCGCGGGCCGGTGTCCGCCGCCACCGGGATCCGCAGCGCCATCGTCTCCTCGTCGGCGGGAGGCGACGGCGCCATGAGGTTCTCGCCCGGCGGCCCGGCCTCCGTCACCCGGGGCATCGGGGCCGTCGGCGGATCCTGTCGGCGTCCCGTGTGCGGCCGCGCACCGCCGGAGGACTCGTACGGTCTGCCACCGCCGTACAGGTCCTCGCGCTCGGGGCGCAGCGCGGTCACGCCGTGGCCCTGCCCACCACCGGGGCGAGCCCCGCCGATCTCGCCACGGCGCCCTGGTCGCCGCACTCGGCGAGCCAGTTGGCCAGCATCCGGTGGCCGTGCTCGGTCAGCACCGACTCGGGATGGAACTGCACGCCCTCGACCGGGAGTTCGCGGTGACGCAGGCCCATGATGATGCCGTCGTGCGTGCGGGCCGTCACCTCCAGCTCGGCCGGGACGGTCGCCGGCTCGGCGGCCAGGGAGTGGTAGCGGGTCGCCGTGAAGGGCGAGGGCAGGCCCGCGAAGACGCCCTTGCCCCCGTGCTCGACCGGCGAGGTCTTGCCGTGCAGCAGCTCGGGCGCCCGGTCGACCACACCGCCGTACGCCACCTGCATGGACTGCATGCCGAGGCAGACACCGAAGACCGGTACCCCGGTCGCGGCGCAGTGGCGGACCATGTCCACGCACACGCCGGCCTCCTCGGGCGTGCCGGGCCCGGGGGAGAGCAGCACGCCGTCGAAGCCGTCCTGGGCGTGCGCGGTCGACACCTCGTCGTTGCGCAGCACCTCGCACTCGGCGCCCAGCTGGTACAGGTACTGGACGAGGTTGAAGACGAAGCTGTCGTAGTTGTCGACGACGAGAATCCGCGCACTCACTGGTTGTCCACCGTCACATCGTTGAAGGGCAGCAGCGGCTCGGCCCACGGGAAGACGTACTGGAACAGGACGTAGACCACGGCCAGGACCAGTACGAGCGAGACGAGCGCCCTCACCCACGCGTTGCCCGGCAGATGCCGCCAGATCCAGCCGTACATGCCGTTCCCTGCCGTCCTTCCGTGTTCCCTACGGCACCAGACCCACGCCGTACGGCACCAGACTAGCGGCGCGGCGCTCCCGGTTCGGCTGCCTCCGCGGACCCGGTGGGATCCGGGACGCACCCGCCGGGTTCCCGGCGCGGGCCGGTCACCGCACGGGTTTGGCGTAGTGCAGGTCGACCGTGCCGGAGTAGCCGGGAAGGGTCACCGTGCCGTCGTCGGCGACTTTCCAGCCGAGGCCGTAGACGTTGACGTACACCATGTAGGTCTGGATCGCCTTGCTCGCCGCGAGCGCCTGCTTCAGCCGCCCCGGGTCCCCGACCGCCGTGATCCGGTACGGCGGGGAGTAGACGCGGCCCTGGAGGATCAGGGTGTTGCCGACGCAGCGCACCGCGCTGGTGGAGATCAGCCGCTGGTCCATGACCTTGATGCCCCGGGCGCCGCCCTGCCACAGCGCGTTCACCACGGCCTGGAGGTCCTGCTGGTGGATGACCAGGTAGTCGGGCTGGGGCTCGGGGTAGCCGGGGAGCTTGGCGGTGGCGTTGGGCGGGGCGTCGTTCAGGGTGACGGTGACGGCCTTGCCGGTGAGCCCGCGGGTGCCCGCGTCGTTCTCCAGGGCACCGAGCTTGCGGTCCTCGGCCCGGGTGCTGCCGTCGTCGCTCTCGGCCAGTGACTCCACGCCGGCGCGCAAAGCCGCGTTGGACTCGTCCAGCCCCTTGTTCTTGCGGCTGCGCTGCTGGATCAGGTCGGACAGCTTCAGCAGGGAGCCGTCCTGCCGGATGTCGGTGCCCCTGGCGGTGTCGAAGCTGGTGAAGAAGATGAGCCCGGCGAGGGCGAAGACGGCCGCCGTGAGGATCCGCACGGGCCGCGGGCGCGGCCGGCGGGCCGGACCGGAGCCCGTTGATCCCGTCCCGGGAAAGTCGGCAGAATTGCTCAACGTACCCTTATCTCCTTCGGCGCCACGGAAGCACTACGCTAACGGACGCCCGGGGGAGCACACAGAGTCGTCATGTCGGCCCCTTGTACGCTGCCCCGAGCCCGACCCAGTTCCCTGCGCGGCCACGCAGCGCATCGACAGGAGAGACCCTCGTGCCGAAGTCACGTATCCGCAAGAAGGCCGACTACACGCCGCCCGCGGCGAAGCAGGCGCAGGCCATCAAGCTCACCAACAGTGCCTGGGTCGCGCCGGTCATGCTGGCCATGTTCCTGATCGGGCTGGCCTGGATCGTCGTCTTCTACGTGACCGACGGCTCGCTGCCGATCGACAGCCTGGACAACTGGAACATCGTGGTCGGCTTCGGCTTCATCGCCGCCGGCTTCGGTGTCTCCACGCAGTGGAAGTAGCGGCGGGCCGCCCCAGGGCGCAATAGCTCTGCCCACGGCTATCCACTGAGTTATCCACAGCTGTTTCCACAGTGGGGAAAAAGAACGACGATCTGTGGATAACCCGTCGCGTGTTGACGCCGGTGTGATCGGTCGACAGCCCACCAGACACCTGTTCGCCCCCTGCCCCACCTGCGGAAACACATCCGAGCGGCAGGGGGCACAGCCGTGTCCGCACAGCGTGCACCACAGTCGCCACCCTCTGTGGACAACGGTTCGGTAGCCGGGTGTTCGCAGGCCCGGTCAGGTCAGCTGGGCGGTCCTGACCAGCGCCACCGCCACCGCCACGGCGAGGACGGCGGCACAGGTGCCGTACTGCACGAGCGACCGCTTCTCCCGCGGGGCGTGCACCATCGCGAAGCCCGTCACGACACCGGCGACCAGGCCCCCGATGTGCGCCTCCCAGGCGATGTTGCTGAACCGGAACGTGAAGAACAGGTTGATCACCAGCATGGCGATGACCGGCCGCATGTCGTAGTTCAGCCGGCGCATCAGCACGGCGGTGGCGCCGAAGAGACCGAAGATCGCACCGGAGGCGCCCAGCGACGCGGTCGCCGGGGAGGCGATCAGGTAGGTGAGCGCGCCGCCGGCCAGCCCGGAGACGAAGTACACCGCCAGATAGCGGGTCCGGCCGAGGGCCGCCTCGAGCGGACCGCCGACCCACCACAGGCTGAGCATGTTGAAGCCGATGTGCCAGTACTCCTCGTGCGCGAACATCGACGTCACGAAGCGGTACCACTCGCCGTCGGCGACCCCCATGGTCGGCGGGAACGGCCTGGGGGGCCACTGGCCGATGAGGACCAGGTGCTCCAGCAGGGACCGGTCGGCCTGGACGGCGATGAACACCGCGAGGTTGATCCCGATCAGGATCTTGGTGAGCAGCCGGGGGTCGGACGTGACCGTGCCGCCGGCGAGCGTCCGCGGCCGGGACGCCTGCGGCGCCTGCCCCGTACCCGAACCGCCGCGGACGCAGTCCGGGCACTGGAAGCCGACCGAGGCGCTGACCATGCACTCGGGGCAGATGGGGCGTTCGCACCGGGCGCAGCGCACGCCGGTCTCGCGGTCCGGGTGCCGGTAGCACACGGGCGCTCTCCCGGCGTCCTGCGCGCTGCCTGCGGCCTGCTCCATCGGGTCCCCTTGGTCGTCGTGTCCCTGCCTGACGGCACTATCCTGCCCCGTTCATCCTCACGGACGAAGGGCGCGGTTGGTTCCCCGTGCGGGTTTTCCGGGAATGCGGGTTTCCAGGGAGTCGGGGGGCCGGGGAGGGAAGGTGGTCCAGGATGCCGGAATCAGCCCTGCCGCGTCTCGATGACCACCGTCTCGATGACGACGTCCTGAAGCGGACGGTCGTTGCGTCCGGTCGGCACGCTCGCGATGGCGTCGACGACCTTCTGCCCGGCCGGGTCGGTGACCTCGCCGAAGATGGTGCGCTTGCCGTTCAGCCAGGTGCTCGGGGTCACCGTGATGAAGAACTGCGAGCCGTTGGTGCCCGGACCCGCGTTGGCCATGGCCATCAGGTACGGGACACCGAAGGACAGGTCGGGGTGGCACTCGTCCTCGAACCCGTAGCCGGGGCCGCCGATGCCGTTGCCCAGGGGATCGCCGCCCTGGATCATGAAGCCGCTGATGACGGAGTGGAAGACCGTGCCGTCGTAGAGCGGCTTCCGGCTCTTCTCGCCGGTGCCGGGGTGCGTCCACTCGCGTTCGCCCCGGGCCAGTTCGACGAAGTTCCGCACCGTGACGGGAGCGTGGTGCGCGAAGAGCCGCACCCCGATGTCGCCGAGGGTGGTCTTCAGGGTGGCATACAGCTGCTCAGCCACGAGGTGCCTTCCGTCGTCGTGCGCTGCGACGACTCGATCCTTGCACGCTCCCGCCCGCGCGTCGCCGCACGCCCGCGACTTCCGCCGGGAGAGGGTTGTCGGCACCCGTATGCGCGTCCGCACATGCTGCGGTCGCCGTTGACAGGCATGATCCGTAAAAGGGTGGAAAGTCGAAATACCGTACGCCACCGAGGAGGAGGAACCCGTGACCCGCATCGAGAGCGTGCGCGCCGCGACCGGTTCGGCGAAGGACAGCGTGCTGCACGCCGCGGAAGTGGTGGCGCCTTACGCCGACACGGCCAAGGAGCGTGCCTCGCACTATGCGCAGGAGGCACGCGTACGGCTGGCGCCCGTGGTGTCGCAGGCCGCCGGACAGGCCCGCGTCCAGTACGACGCCCGGCTCGCCCCACGTGTGGAGCAGGCGCTGACGCACGTACCGCCGAAGGTCGACCAGGCCGCGCACGACGCCGCCGCACTCACCCGCAAGGCCGCCCGGCAGGCCGCCGAGTACTCGCTCCCCCGGATCGAACAGGCCGTGGCCGCGACCGCTCCGGTACGCGACGAGGCCGCCGCCCGCGGCGCGGCCGCCCTGGCCGCGCTGCGCGGCCAGGTCTCGGCCGAGCAGATCCAGAAGCTGGCCCGGCGCAACGAACGGCGCTGCCGCACCGGCCGCACCGTGAAGACGCTGCTGGTGGTCGGCGCCGTGGCGGGCGGCGCGTTCGCCGCGTGGAAGTGGTGGGACCGGCAGGCCAACCCCGACTGGCTGGTCGAACCGTCCGCGGCGACGGAGGTCCCCGACACGGACCGGCTCAGCTCCGTCGACGGCACGGGCGCCGCGCCACTGGACCCGGAGGTCGAGGCCAAGCAGACGCAGGACGAGCAGACGGACCCCGGCGACCAGGCCTGACCCGCGCGGTACCGCCGCACACGACAGAAGACCCCTCCGGCCCGCGGGCGAGCGGACCGGAGGGGTCTCGTCGTGCCCGACGACGGACGCGGGCGCTTGCCGAGCCGGGGAAAAAGACCCCTCCTGCCTGCGTTTCCGCAGGCAGGAGGGGTCGTTTCGCGTGGAGCCTAGGGGAGTCGAACCCCTGACATCCGCCATGCAAAGACGGCGCTCTACCAACTGAGCTAAGGCCCCGGGAGGCAGCGACCGGCCGGAGGAAGCTCGTTCCGGCGGGTGCCGCAGACCAGAGTACCGGGTCACCCCCCGTATCCCGCAAAAAGATTGGGGGTCCCCGCGGATGACCACTCTCCGTAGGATGCACGACGTGGTTCGCTACAGCGAACCGCGGTTTTCAGGGGAAGCGATGGGGAGACGCAATGGACGCCGCACAGCAGGAAGCCACCACGAGAGCGCGGGAGCTCCAGCGGAACTGGTACGGGGAGCCGTTGGGGGCGCTCTTCCGTAAGCTCATCGACGATCTCGGGCTGAACCAGGCCCGTCTCGCGGCGGTCCTGGGACTGTCCGCCCCGATGCTTTCGCAGCTGATGAGCGGCCAGCGCGCGAAGATCGGCAACCCCGCGGTGGTGCAGCGGGTACAGCTGCTCCAGGAACTGGCGGCCCTGGTCGCGGACGGCAGTGTCAGCGCCGCCGAGGCGACCGAGCGCATGGACGAGATCAAAAAATCGCAGGGAGGCTCGGTGCTCAGCAACACCACGCACACCTCGGGCAGTTCCGGCGCCCCCGCGGTCAAGCGGGTGGTCCGCGAGATCCAGTCGCTGCTCCGCTCGGTGGCCGCCGCGGGCGACATCATCGACGCCGCGGACACCCTCGCCCCGAGCCACCCCGAACTGGCCGAGTTCCTCCGCGTCTACGGTGCCGGCCGCACCTCCGACGCCGTCGCGCACTACCAGTCCCACCAGAACTGACACGGCGGTCCGCGTCACCGGCAAGGCCCCGGGTCGAGAGGTCCGCCGCGGGAAGGTCCGGGGACGGAGGCGCGGGGACGGAGGCGCCGGGGCGGAGGCTCGGGGGCAGAGGCGCCGGGGCGGAGGCGCGTATCCGCCGTCACATGGGTAGGGAAGGGGAGCGAGGGGCACGGGGGCCTCGCAGGGCCAGGGGGAGGAGCGGCGGCTGTCATGGGTGAGGTCTTCGCCGGCCGGTACGAGCTGGCCGACCCGATCGGGCGCGGTGGTGTGGGCGCCGTATGGCGGGCCTGGGACCACCGACGGCGGCGGTACGTGGCCGCCAAGGTCCTCCAGCAGCGCGACGCCCACTCCCTGCTCCGCTTCGTCCGTGAGCAGGCCCTGCGCATCGATCATCCGCATGTCCTCGCCCCGGCCAGCTGGGCCGCCGACGACGACAAGGTGCTGTTCACCATGGAGTTGGTCGGCGGCGGCTCCCTGGTCCATCTCGTGGGCGACTACGGGCCCCTCCCGCCCGTGTTCGTGTGCACCCTGCTCGACCAGCTGCTGTCCGGGCTCGCCGCCGTGCACGCCGAGGACGTCGTCCACCGGGACGTCAAGCCCGCCAACGTGCTCCTGGAGGCCACCGGTACCGGCCGGCCGCGGCTGCGGCTGTCCGACTTCGGCATCGCCATGCGGCTGGGTGAGCCCCGGCTGACGGAGACCGACCTCGTGGTGGGCACGCCCGGTTACCTCGCCCCCGAGCAGATGCTGGGCGCCGAACCGGGCTTCTCCGCCGACCTGTTCGCCGTCGGACTGGTCGCCCTGTACCTGCTGGAGGGCGCGCGGCCCGACGCCAAGGCGCTCGTGCAGTACTTCCTGGAACACGGGACGCCCGGTGCGCCCCAGGGCGTCCCGGAGCCGCTCTGGCAGGTCGTCGCCATGCTCCTCCAGCCGGACCCCGAGGACCGTTTCCGCACTGCCACGGGGGCCCGAAAGGCGCTCGCCGCCGCCGCGGAACTCCTGCCCGAGCCCGGCCCCGACGACGAACTCATCGAGATCTTCGACCAACTCGGCCCGCTGCCCCCGGGCTTCGGACCCGAGGGCCCCCTCGCGCGGGCCCCCGGTGTGGTCCTGGAGACGGTCCCGGGAGCGGGCGCGCGGACCGTACCGGAGGCGGCTCACCCGGCGTCCTCCGCGACCGGCACCGGTTCCGGCGCACGGCACGGGAGCACGCCGACGGGCGCCGGGCCGACGGGCACCGGCTCCCTCTCGGACACAGGCGGCTTCCGCCTGCCCTCTCCCCGGCAGCCCCCGTCGCCGGATCCGCGTACCGGCTCCGGTACCGCCGCGTACACCACCCCCGGCCCCCAGCCACCGCCCCGGACACCCCCGCCGGTCCCGCCCGCGCCGCGGCCCGCCCGGGGCCGCCGTGGCCGGCGCGCGGCCCGCCGCCCCGGCCCCCCGGCCCGCGTCGTGCTCCCGGTCCTGCTGCTGGCGCTCGTCTGCTACGCGGTCGGTTTCTGGGCGCTGACCCGTCTCTGAGCCGCGCCGCCGACCCGTCCCCGAGCCCGCCGGGCCGTCACCGTCCAGCCGCCGAGAAACAGCAGCAGCGCGGTTCCCCCGCCGATCCCGCCGACGGCGACCAGCGTCATCGTGAGGTCACCGCCGCCCCCGGTGGCCCCGGTCGGCGCGGCCGTCCGGTCCTGCCCGGTGACCGTGAGGACGCCGTCCGGGACGGGCCGCCCGGCGTACCCCGGGCCCGGGTGCGCCTGCCCGCCCACCCGGACCCGCAGGGTCACCTCGAACGGCCCCCGCCCGAACGTGCCGGTCATCCGCGCGCTGAGGTGCAGCACCAGGTAGTAGTCGCCGGCGAAGCGGACGGAGGTCACCGCGGTGGGAACGGCGTACCGGTTGGCGTACTCCACCGGTGGCAGCGGCTGGAGGGCGGCGCGTCCGGCGGTGCCGGTGTAGCCGACGGAGGCGTCGTCGACGTAGCCGCGCACGGGGTTGTAGAGGGAGAGGTTCAGGGCGCCGCCGACGTATCCGTGCCCCGGGGAGTCGCCCAGGCCGGCGGAGGCGTACAGCTGCCGGCCCCAGTCGAGCGGCACCTTGTAGAACCGGGTCTGTCCGGGCGCCAGGCGGGTCCGCCAGACGCCCTCACCCAGCGGACGCGCCGCGGCGAAGCCGGTGCCGCCGAAACGGTCGCGGGGCGCGGCGGTGAGAGGCCCGGGGGTGGCGGAGTCCCAGGCCCGGGGGGCGGTGGTGGCGCCGGTCCGGGCGAGGGCCGGTTCCGTGGCGGGCGCGATCTCCAGATCCCACGCGCCGGCCGGGGCCGCCGCGCCGGAGCCCTGGGCGTCGAGGCGTTCGACGAGGAGATAGAAGGTGCCCGCGCCCTGGCACAGCGACTTCCCGGCCTCGCGCTGCCCCAGGGCCGTGACCGGGCGCGGGCTGAGTCCGGCGCCGAAGCGGGCGGAGGCGTAGGAGCAGGCCGTGCCGTGCGCGTCCCTGAGCGAGACACGGATGCCGTCGGTGGCGGAGACGGTGGCGTCCGCCGGCGGGACGGCGGTGACGGGGACGTACGCGGTGTCCGCGGCGGCCAGCTCGAGCCGGTAGTAGAGCCGGCCGTTGCGCGGGACGGTGCCGCGGTAGGTGCGGCCGGGGTCCAGCAGGGCGGCCCCGGCGGTGCTCCGCGCGCCCGTGACCGCTCGGGCGCCGGGGGCGAAGGCGTACGGCCCCGGGTGCGGCCCGGCGGCTGCCGCCGGCGGCGCGGCCGGCAGCACGAGGGCCGCACAGACGGCGGCACAGGCGGCGGACGGGGCGAGGGCGGCACGGACGGCTGCCGGCACGCACCGGCGGGCGCCCCGCCGCGGTGCCGCCGTACGCACACCCACGCCCCGCCACCACGCGATCCGCACACGCGCGGGTCGCCACCACGCCGTAGGCCTCGACACTCTGCGCCACCGCGCCGTACGCCCTCGCACGTGCCGCCACCCCCGGTCCTCGGTCCGCGCCCGCCGTCCGGGTCCCATCCTGCCCCGGCCGGCCCTGCGCCGTCCGGGGCATGCGTACGGCCGTCCGAAAAGCCCGCCACCGTCCCCGGGCCCCGCCGGGCCGCCGTACCCCACCCGCCGGCACCCCGCAACACGGGGCAACGCCCGCGTGATGCCGAACCCGGGCCCCGGGAACGCGAAACCCCGACCGCGAAGGCGGCCGGGGTCGGTTCAGCTGGGGTGTGGGGGACTCACGAACCCGTGGGCACGGAGTCAGTCGCCTCCGTCCACAGGTCCTGCTCGGCGCGATCCGCCTGGATCTGCCGGTACACGAGGAGCCCGCCGATGGCGGCCAGTGCGACCAGGAGCAGCTTCTTCACCGCGCGACCTCGTCTTTCCTTGACGTAAGGGACCTCTGGCGCCCGACTATACACACCGACCGATATCGATCGGTGACCTGCGTCGGGGCCTCAACTCCCCGCCTTCGGCAGCACCGAGGTTCTCCGTCCCCGTGCACCCGTCCGGGTGGTGTTCATCGGAACATCGACGCGCCACGGCTGTCGGTCCACCACTTCGCGAACCTCATACACATCATGAGGAAAGTACGCAAATCGCCCAACCCGAAAGTGAGGGGCCATGACCCAGAACAAGGTCATGAAGCTGTGGACCGCCATCGTCACCGCCTTCCTCGCGCTGTGCACGGCGCTCGGACTCGTCACCGCCGGCTCCGCGACCGCCGCCGCGGCCGGACCCCGGACCGAGAGTCCCCGCACCGGCACCGCGCAGCAGTCGGCACCGATGATCCCGGCGACCAGCCACTGGGCCTGGTCCCACGGCAGGGCCCTGCCCCCCACGATGAAGCAGCGGATCCGGGCCGAGGCCCATGGGAAGTCCCCGAGCTGCCGGCACCGCCCCCGCACCGAGACGCAGACGGACACGACGGACAGCGACGACGCGGCGGAGTCCCTCGACTGCTGATCCGGTCCTGCCGCAGTACCGCAACGTCTCGACACCACGGCGACTTGCGTACGCACCAGTCGACACGGAAGACCCCCGGCCGGGAACGGCCGGGGGTCTCGCGCTGTTCCGGCCCCCGCATCGCGGTCGTGCCCGGCCCGTACGTCATGCTTGTACGACCCCGACCCCGACCCCGACCCCGACCCGTCCCCGTCCCCGTCCCCGACCCCGACCCCGCCCCGTCCCCGACCCCGTGCCCCACCCGCGGCCCCGACCCTCACCCGCGGCCCCGGAAGGAGGTGAGTGCCGCGTGAACCGGCGCGTCACCGTTGTCACCGCTGTCCACGGCCCGTCCGCCCGTTTCCTGCCGGACGCCTACGCCTCCCTGTGCGGCCAGCGGCTCCCCGACGGCTGGGAGTGGCAGTGGGTCGTCCAGGAGGACGGCTTCACGGACGAGGTCCGCCCGCACGTCCCGGACGGCGACGCGCGCGTGACCTTCCGTCAGGGACGCCCCGGCGGGCCCGGCGTCGCGCGGACCATCGCGCTGGCGCGCGCCGAGGGAACGTACGTCAAGGTCCTGGACGCCGACGACCGGCTCGCACCGGGCGCGCTCGCCCGCGACCTGGCCGTGCTGGAGGCCGACCCCGCCATCGGGTGGACCACGTCCCGCGTCCTGGACCTGCTGCCCGACGGCTCCACGGCCGGCTTCCCCGGCGACCCGGACGACGGGCCGCTCGAGCGCGGTGCCGTCCTCGACCACTGGCGGCGCAACGGCTTCCGCCCACCGGTCCATCCCGCGACCCTCTGCGTCCGGCGGGAGCTGCTGACCGCCCTGGGCGGCTGGATGGCGCTGCCGGCCTCCGAGGACACCGGCCTGCTGCTGGCGCTGAGCGCGGTGAGCCGCGGCTGGTTCTCGGCGGAGACCGGCCTGCTGTACCGCAAGTGGGAGGGGCAGGTCACGGGTCAGGCGCCGCACGGGGATCCCGTCGAGCGCGCGGACCGCACCGCGGTCGCGGAGGCCAGGGCCCGGGACCTGGCGAATCTGGGCTGGAGCTATCCGCCCGCCGCGCCCGGACCGCCCTCTGCCGCCCCGGCTACGACGTGACGTCCTGCTCCGTGCAGACGATCGCCTGCGAGGGACACCTCTCGGCCGCCTCCCGGACCGTTGCCAGGCTCTGCGGGTCCGCGGCGGCCTGGGCACCACCGGGCCGTACGACGCCGTAGCCGTCCTCGAAGGCGAACACGGCCGGCGCCCGGTGCGCGCACTCGGCCGAGCCGTAGCACAGGGAGCGGTCGACGGAGACCTTCATACGTCCTCCAGCCGTCAGCGGCGATCTCGGTGTCCCCCGGACCCGTCCCTGCCCGGCGGAGCACCCGCCGAACCGCCCCGCACGCATCGGCCCCTGGCTTCGGCACGTCCGCGCACCCTGCCCGCCCGGCACCGGTCCCTCCCCTCGTGGGGACCGGTGCCGAACGGTGCGGGGCTTTCGGCCCGCGCCACGACGGCGTACCGGCGCGGGCCGAAGGAAGGGGAGCCGGGTCAGAAGCGCCGGCGGGTTCTTTCACCCGCCGGTGTCGTCGCCGTTCCCAGTCTGTGGTGGAAGTTGACCGATAACGTTCGGCGCCATGGGCTGCCTTCCCCGGGTGCGGTGCCGTTGGCCTGTCCGGACGGTGTGTGACGGATCCGATACCGGGTTCGGATCCTGCCATCCGATACCGCCCCCGAGGAGGCTCCGGTTGCCACTCCGGCCCTTCCGCCCAGGTCAGGCGTATAAGGTGAGTTTTCCGGTCCGGACGTCCTGGGGTGGGGGGAAGTAAGGGGTGGGACCTTGAGTTCCGACTCAGGGGCACGCACAGCCTTCGCCGAACGCCTCGCGCTGCTGTACCGGGAGGCCGGCAACCCTCCCCTCAAGAGCGTCGCCGAGGCTGTCGTACGACTTCGGCGGGTCGACGAACGCGGCCGTCCCGTACGGGTGTCGGCCCAGCGGATCAGTGACTGGCGCCGGGCCAGGAACGTGCCGGCCCAGTTCGCCGCCCTCGCGGCGGTCCTCCAGATCCTCATCCCGGAAGCGCGTCGGCTGCGCCCCGCACCCGTCTCCACGGGCCTGTACGACCTCGCGCACTGGCAGCGGCTGTGGGAACGCGCGCTCGCCGGCCCGGTCGGTGACGGTCCCGCGCCCGACGCCGAGAAGAACCGGCGGCCACCGGCCCAGGCCCCGCCCGTCGCCGGAGTCGTGTGCCCCTACCGGGGACTGGCCCCCTACCGGCAGGAGGACGCCCGGTGGTTCTTCGGCCGGGAGCGCAGCACGCGGGCGCTCGTGGACCAGTTGCGCGCCGCCGAACGGGAGGGCGGGCTGGTGATGCTGGTCGGCGCCTCGGGAGCCGGTAAATCGTCCCTGCTGAACGCCGGCCTGGTGCCCGCGGTCCGCGCCGGCGCCCTCGGGACGCGTGACGGCGGGACGCACGCCGCCGGGACGCGTGACGGCGGGACCCCGGTGGCCGGCGGAACCGCCACCGCTCCAGGGACCGCGTCCCCGGCCGCTCCCCGGACCAGTGCGGCCACCGCTTCCCGGACGGCTTCAGCCACCGCTTCCGAGAAGCCCCCTTCGGCCGCCGCCACGACCACAACCGCCACCGCCGCTCCCGCGAAGCAGCCCGCGGCCCCCACCGCGTCCGGCACCGGGCCGCCTGCCGCGGGCGCCGAACCGGCCGGTGCCGTCCTCCAGTTCGTCCCGGGCGCCGACCCGCTGGCGGAGCTGGTCCACCGGATCCCCGACCTCGCCCCCGTCGCCGCCGACGCGCGCCGGGCCGAGCAGGAGGCGACGGAGAACCCGGTGGCACCCGGCTCCGACGCCCCGCACCTCACCCGGGCCGTCCGCGAGGCGGTCACGGCCTGGGCGCGCCGCGAGACCCCCGGGGACACCCGGCCGGTCGTCATCGTGGACCAGTTCGAGGAGGCGTTCACCCTCTGCCCCGACGAGGCGGACCGGCGCACCTTCATCCAGCTCCTGCACGCGGCCTGCACCCCGGGTGCCGGGTCCGGCGAGCCGGCGCCCGTTCTCGTCGTCCTCGGCATCCGCGCCGACTTCTACGAGCAGTGCCTCGGCTACCCGGAACTCGCCGACGCGCTCCAGCACCGCCACATGGTGCTCAGCCCCCTGACCAGCGCCGAGCTGCGCGACGCGGTGACCGGTCCGGCCCGGGCCGTGGGTCTGGAGCTGGAGCCGGGGCTCGCCGAGCTGATCGTGCGCGAGGTGAGCGCGGACGGCCCGCGCGGGGCGCACGACGCCGGCGTACTCCCCCTGCTGTCGCACGCCCTGCTGGCCACCTGGCAGCGCCGCAAGGCCGGACGGCTGACGCTGGCCGGTTACCGCGCGGCGGGCGGCATCCAGGGCGCGGTGGCCGGGACAGCCGAGCGCGCCTGGTCCGGCCTGGACCCCGCGGCCCGTACCGCCGCCCGGCTGCTCCTGCTGCGCCTGGTCCGCCTCGGCGAGGACACCCAGGCCACCCGCCGGCGCGGCACCCGGCGGCAGCTGGCGGAGGAGTCCGCGGACCCCGGCAAGACGGAGGAGTCCCTGGAGGCCCTGGTCCAGGCCCGGCTCGTGACGCTGGACGCGGAAACGGTGGAGATCACCCACGAGGCGCTGCTGCACGCCTGGCCCCGGCTGCGGCACTGGATCGACGAGGGCCGCGGCGACCACCTGGTGCGCCAGCGGCTGGAGGAGGACGGCCGGGCCTGGGAGAGCACGGGCCGGGACAGCTCGCTGCTGTACCGGGGGACCCGGCTGGAGAAGACCCGCAACTGGGCCCGGGCGACCGGGGACACCAGTCTGACCCGCAGCGCGGTGGAGTTCCTGGCCGCGTCGGTACGGCTGCACCGGCGCACGGTGTGGCTGAGCCGGGCCGCGGTGGCGGCGCTGGTGGTGCTGGCCGTACTCGCGGCCGGTTCCGCGGTGATCGCCTGGAAGCAGCGCGACGACGCCGTGTTCGAGCAGGTGCTCGCCGAGGCCGACCGGGTCCAGCACACGGACCCGTCCCTGGCCGCCCAGCTCGACCTGGTCGCCCACCAGTTGCGCCCCGGTGACGAGGGCACGTACAGCCGCCTGATCTCGATCGTGAACGCGCCCCTGGCCACCCCCCTGACCGGCCACACCGGCGCCGTCTACCTCACCTCCTTCAGCCCCGACGGCCACACCCTGGCCACCGCCAGCTACGACCGCACCATCCGGCTGTGGAACGTGACCGACCCGCACCGCCCGGTCCCGCTCGGCAAGCCCCTCACCGGGCACACCAGCTGGGTGAGCAGCGCGGTCTTCAGCCCGGACGGGCACACCCTGGCCAGCGCCGGCGACGACGGCACGGTCCGGCTGTGGAACGTGACCGACCCCGCCCACCCGGTCCCGCTCGGCGAGCCGCTCGCCGGGCACGAGGGCACCATCTACCTGGTCGCCTTCAGCCCGGACGGGCACACACTGGCCTCGGCCGGCGAGGACCGCACCGTACGGCTGTGGGACCTGGCCGACCCGCGCCGGCCCACCCCGCTGGCCACGCTGCGCGGCCACAGCGCCGCGGTGCGCTGTGTGACGTTCAGCCCGGACGGGCGGACGCTCGCGACGGGCGGCGACGACGACACGGTCCGGCTGTGGGACGTGACCGCCGCGCGCCGGCCCGAACCGGTCGGGGCACTGCGGGGGCACACGGGCCTGGTGCACACGGTGGCCTTCAGCCCCGGCGGCCACACCCTGGCCAGCGGCAGCGCGGACGACACGGTCCGGCTGTGGAACGTCACCGACCCGGGCCACGCGGCGGCGGCCGGCCCGCCGCTGACCGGCCACACCGGGCCGATCTGGTCCGTCGCGTTCAGCCCCGACGGCGGCCGGCTGGCCGCCGCCAGCGCCGACAGCACGGCGAGCCTGTGGAACGTCAGCGATCCGGCGTCCCCTTCCCAGGTCGGCGAGCCGCTCGCGGGCAGCAGCGGCGAGATGTACGCCCTGGGGTTCAGCCCCGACGGACGGACCCTGGCCACCGGCAGCGGGGACGGCAAGGTGCGCCTGTGGTCCGTCCCCACCTCCGACATGATCGGCCGGAGCGGTGCGTTCCGGCCGGACGGCCGGGTTCTGGCCACGGCCGCCCGGGACGGCCGGCTGCGGCTGTGGAACGTGGCGCGGCCCGGCCGGCCCGTCCCGCTCGGCGAGCCGTTCATGCGGGCCGACGGCGGCCAGCGGTCCCCCGTCTTCTCCCCCGACGGCCGCACCCTCGCCGTCCTCACCGGCGACGAGGCGGTGTACCTGTGGAACGTCACCGACCCCGCCCACCCGGTCCCCGCCGGCCCGCCGCTGCGCCTGCGGACCCGCTTCATGGGACCCGACGCGCTCGCCTACAGCCCGGACGGCCGCACCCTGGCCACCGCCTACGACGACCGCACCATCCGGTTGTGGAACGTCACCGATCCCGCGCACGCGGTACCCCTGGGCAAGCCGCTCACCGGCCACCGGGGCTTCATCGACACCCTGGTCTTCGCGCCCGACAACCGCACACTGGCCAGCGGCAGCGCCGACAGCACGATCCGGCTGTGGAACGTGACCGACCCCGGCCGGCCCGTACCGCTCGGCACCCCGCTCACCGAGCACTCCGGGCCCGTCAACGCCCTCGCCTACAGCCCGGACGGCCACACCCTGGCCAGCGGCAGCGACGACGACACCGTGCGCCTGTGGAACGTCACCGACCCGGCCGCGGCCAGCGCGCGCGGCGCCCGCCTCACCGGCCACACCGAGGCGGTCACCTCACTGACCTTCGGCCCGGACGGCCACATCCTGGCCAGCGGCGGCAACGACAACACGGTCCGCCTGTGGAACGTCTCCGACCCCGCCTCGGCGACCCCGATCGGCCAGTCGATGAGCCCCAACGCCAAGACGGGCAACTTCCTGTCCTTCAGCCCCGCGACCCGGGTCCTCGGCGTCTCCAGCGGCGCCGACACGGTCCGCCTGTGGAGCCTGGACGCCGACGCCGCGATCCGGCACATCTGCTCGGTCACCCGCAACGTCCTGACCGAACACAAATGGCACGAGTACCTCTCGCGCCTCTCCTACGACCCCCCGTGTGGTCGATGATCGGCCAACGTCCCGGGATTCCCCCGGACTTGCCCCCACGGAACCGACAACCTTGTTACCCTTGGCCATAGCCCGATCGCTGGTGCATCCCCCGTCGCCAGCGGTCGGGCGCTCGCGTCCCGGCCCCCTTGTCGTCCTGATCGGCCGGTGTAAGCCGTAGATGACAAGAACCCCCCGACCATGATCGGTCGGGGGGTTCTCGCACTGGTGGGGCTAACAGGATTTGAACCTGTGGCCTCATCCTTATCAGGGATGCGCTCTAACCAACTGAGCTATAGCCCCGCCGCGCTCTGCGGTGTATGTCCCGCGCGCTGACTCCTGAAGATTAGCGCACGACCGCGTCAGTCCCAAAATCGGTTGTCGGGGGCCGTGGGGCCGGACGACCGCGGGCGGTTACTCGTCCTCCGCCAGGGTCAGCTCGACGCCGCCCACGAAGCCCGCGGACAGGTTGTAGATGAACGCGCCGAGCGTCGCGAGCGCGGTGGCCAGGACCACGTCGATGACCGCGATGACCGTCGTGAACATCAGGACGTGGGGGAGGGACAGGAACGCCTGGAGGTCGAAGCCGTTCGCCTCGTTGGAGCCGGTCGCCTCCGAGATCGTGCCGCCGACCGTCGAGAACACGCCCATCGCGTCCATGACCATCCACAGCACCGCCGAGGCGACCACCGTGCAGATGCCGAGCGCGATGGAGAGCAGGAAGCTGACCTTCATCACCGACCACGGATCGGCCTTGGCCACGCGCAGCCGTGCCTTGCGGGTGCGCGGGGTCGTCGTCCGCACACCGGTGCGCGGCTTGCGCGTCGCACCGGCGGGGGTCTGCGCAGGGTAGGCCTGCGGCGGGTGGTACGGCCCGCCGGTCTGCTCCGGATGCCGCTCGCCGGGAAGCGGCGACGCCGGCTGTGCCTCACCGGCCCGGGCCGGGCCTCGGGTGTCCGTCACGGTTCCCCCCTGGGGCTCCTGCTCCGATGTGTGCGCGCCGGAGGCCTCCGGCGCGGAAGCCTTCACCGGCTTCAGGTTCGTCGTGTGCGGGTCGTTGCCGGCCCCCGCACGCGCGGCGGAGCCACGGCCGCCGCCGTCCGTTTCCGTACCCGTGGAGGTACCGGCCGATCCGGCGCCCGTGGCTCCGCTCACGATGACTCTCTCCTCGTGCTACTCGGCCGAGGGCGCCTCGCCCTCGTCCGTGCCGGCCGTCGCGGCACCTTCGGCGGTCTCGTCCACGGCCACGTCGCCGTCGACTTCCTCCGCCTCGCGCCCCGCCTCGGCGTTACGTGCGATACCGACCACGGCATCGCGCTTGCCCAGGTTGATCAGTTGGACGCCCATGGTGTCACGGCCCGTCTCCCTGATCTCGTTGACTCGCGTACGAATCACACCGCCGGAGAGGGTGATGGCGAGGATCTCGTCGTGCTCCTCGACAATCAGCGCGCCGACGAGCGACCCACGGTCCTCCACGATCTTGGCGGCCTTGATGCCGAGGCCACCGCGGCCCTGGACGCGGTACTCGTCGACGGCGGTCCGCTTCGCGTACCCACCGTCGGTGGCAGTGAACACGAACGTACCGGGTCGCACCACATTCATCGAGAGAAGCTCGTCGCCCTCCCGGAAACTCATCCCCTTGACGCCGGAGGTGGCGCGGCCCATCGGGCGCAGGGAATCGTCCGAGGCGGTGAACCGGATCGACTGCGCCTTCCTGCTGACCAGCAGGAGATCGTCGTCGGCCGAGACGAGTTCCGCGCCGATCAGTTCGTCGTCGGTACCGTCCTCGCGCTCCCGCAGGTTGATCGCGATGACACCACCGGAGCGCGGCGAGTCGTAGTCCTTCAGCGACGTCTTCTTCACCAGTCCGGACTTGGTCGCCAGCACCAGGTACGGCGCCGCCTCGTAGTCCCGGATCGCGAGGATCTCGGCGATCGCCTCATCGGGCTGGAAGGCGAGCAGGTTAGCCACGTGCTGCCCGCGCGCGTCCCGGCCGGCCTCCGGCAGCTCGTACGCCTTCGCCCGGTAGACCCGGCCCTTGTTGGTGAAGAACAGCAGCCAGTGGTGGGTGGTGGAGACGAAGAAGTGGTCGACGATGTCGTCCTCCTTCAGCTTCGTCCCGCGCACGCCCTTGCCGCCGCGCTTCTGCGCCCGGTAGTCGTCCGTCTTCGTCCGCTTGACGTAGCCGCCGCGCGAGACGGTGACGACGATGTCCTCCTCGGCGGTCAGGTCCTCGATGGACATGTCGCCCTCGTACGGGATCAGCTTGGTCTGCCGGTCGTCGCCGAACTTCTCGACGATCGCGGCCAGCTCCTGGCTGACGATCCCGCGCTGGCGGACCGGCGAGGCGAGGATCTCGTTGTACTCGCTGATCTTCGCCTGGAGCTCGTCGTGCTCCTGGACGATCTTCTGGCGCTCCAGGGCGGCCAGCCGGCGCAGCTGCATCTCGAGGATGGCGTTGGCCTGGATCTCGTCGATCTCCAGGAGGCCCATCAGGCCGGTGCGCGCCACGTCGACGGTGTCACTGCGCCGGATCAGCGCGATGACCTCGTCGATGGCGTCCAGGGCCTTCAGCAGACCGCGCAGGATGTGCGCCCGCTCCTCGGCCTTGCGCAGCCGGAAGCGGGTCCGGCGGACGATGACCTCGATCTGGTGCGTCACCCAGTGGCGGATGAACGCGTCCAGGGACAGCGTACGCGGCACGCCGTCGACCAGCGCCAGCATGTTGGCGCCGAAGTTGGTCTGGAGGTCGGTGTGCTTGTACAGGTTGTTCAGCACGACCTTGGCGACCGCGTCCCGCTTCAGGACGATCACCAGACGCTGGCCGGTCCGGGACGACGTCTCGTCGCGGACGTCCGCGATGCCACCGATCTTGCCGTCCTTGACCAGGTCGGCGATCTTCTGCGCCAGGTTGTCCGGGTTCGTCTGGTACGGCAGCTCGGTGACCACCAGGCACTGGCGGCCCTGGATCTCCTCGACCTCGACCACCGCGCGCATCGTGATGGAGCCGCGGCCGGTGCGGTACGCCTCCTCGATGCCCTTGCGGCCGACGACGAGCGCGCCGGTCGGGAAGTCCGGGCCCTTGATGCGCTCCATGAGCGCGTCCAGCAGCTCCTCGTGCGAGGCCTCGGGGTGCTCCAGGTACCACTGGGCGCCGGCCGCGACCTCGCGCAGGTTGTGCGGCGGGATGTTGGTCGCCATGCCGACCGCGATGCCGGCCGAGCCGTTGATCAGCAGGTTCGGGAAGCGCGCCGGCAGGACGGTCGGCTCCTTGGAGCGGCCGTCGTAGTTGTCCGTGAAGTCGACGGTCTCCTCGTCGATGTCACGGACCATCTCCATCGACAGCGGCGCCAGCTTGCACTCGGTGTAGCGCATCGCCGCCGCCGGGTCGTTGCCCGGGGAGCCGAAGTTGCCGTTGGAGTCCACCAGCGGCATCCGCATCGACCACGACTGGGCGAGGCGCACCAGTGCGTCGTAGATCGAGGAGTCGCCGTGCGGGTGGTAGTTGCCCATGACGTCGCCGACGACGCGGGCGCACTTGTAGAAGCCGCGCTCGGGGCGGTAGCCGCCGTCGTACATCGCGTACAGCACGCGGCGGTGGACGGGCTTGAGGCCGTCGCGGACGTCGGGCAGCGCGCGGGACACGATGACGGACATCGCGTAGTCGAGGTACGAGCGCTGCATCTCCGTCTCGAGCCCGACGGGCTCGACACGCATCGCGACTTCGCCCTCTTCAGGGGTGACGGGGGTGTTCTCGTCGGCCATTGCTGGTGAAGATCCTTCCTGGTGCGGTCAGCTGAGACCGACTCAGATGTCGAGGAAGCGGACGTCCTTGGCGTTGCGCTGGATGAACGCGCGGCGGGCCTCGACGTCCTCGCCCATCAGGACCGAGAACAGGTCGTCGGCCTGGGCGGCGTCGTCGAGGGTGACCTGGCCGAGGACCCGGTGCTCCTGGTCCATGGTGGTCACGCGCAGCTCCTCGGCGTTCATCTCGCCGAGACCCTTGAAGCGCTGGATCGAGTCCTCGCGGATGCGCTTGCCGCGCTGCCGGCCCATCTCGATCAGGGCGTCGCGCTCGCGGTCGGAGTACGCGTACTCGATGTCGTCCCGGCCCCACTTGATCTTGTACAGCGGGGGACGGGAGAGGTACACGTGCCCGGCCTCGACCAGCGGCCGCATGAAGCGGAACAGGAAGGTGAGCAGCAGGGTGCTGATGTGCTGGCCGTCGACGTCGGCGTCCGCCATCAGGATGATCTTGTGATAGCGGAGCTTCTCGATGTCGAAGTCCTCGTGCACACCCGTGCCGAAGGCCGAGATCAGCGCCTGGATCTCCTGGTTCTGGAGGATCTTGTCGATCCTGGCCTTCTCGACGTTCAGGATCTTGCCGCGGATCGGGAGAATCGCCTGGTACTGCGGGTTGCGGCCGGACTTGGCCGAGCCGCCGGCGGAGTCACCCTCGACGATGAAGATCTCGCACTTGGTCGGGTCGTTGGACTGGCAGTCGGACAGCTTGCCCGGCAGGGACGCCGACTCCAGCAGGCCCTTGCGGCGGGTCAGGTCGCGGGCCTTGCGGGCCGCCACGCGCGCGGTGGCCGCCTGGATGCCCTTGCGGATGATGTCCACGGCCTCGACCGGGTTGCGGTCCAGCCAGTCGTTGAGGTGTTCGTAGACCGCCCTCTGCACGAAGGTCTTGGCCTCCGTGTTGCCCAGCTTGGTCTTCGTCTGGCCCTCGAACTGCGGCTCGCTCAGCTTGACCGAGATGATCGCGGTCAGACCCTCACGGATGTCGTCACCGGTGAGGTTGTCGTCCTTCTCGCGCAGCAGCTTCTTGTCCCGCGCGTACTTGTTGATCAGCGAGGTCAGTGCCGCCCGGAAACCCTCTTCGTGGGTACCGCCCTCGTGGGTGTGGATGATGTTCGCGAAGGAGTACACGCCCTCGCTGTAACCGCTGTTCCACTGCATGGCGACCTCGAGGGACAGGCTCTTGTCCCTGTCCTCGGCCTCCAGGTCGATGATCGTGGGGTGGACCGCCTCCCCCTTGCGGGAGTTCAGGTACTTCACGAAGTCGACGATGCCGCCGTCGTAGTGGTACGTGACGGTCTTGACCTCGGCCTTCTCGTCCGCACCGGCCTCGTCCGCGCCCGTGACGGCCTTCGCCGACTCGCGCTCGTCGGTGAGCTTGATCGTCAGGCCCTTGTTGAGGAACGCCATCTCCTGGAAACGCCGGGACAGCGTCTCGAAGGAGTACTCGGTCGTCTCGAAGATGTCCGCGTCCGCCCAGAAGGTGACCGAGGTGCCGGTCTCCTCCGTCGCCTCGTGCTGGACGAGCGGGGCCGTCGGGACGCCCATCTTGTATTCCTGCGTCCAGCGGTGGCCGTCGGTCTTGACCTCGACGGAGACCTTGGACGACAGGGCGTTCACCACGGAGACACCGACGCCGTGCAGACCACCGGAGACCGCGTAGCCACCGCCGCCGAACTTGCCGCCCGCGTGCAGCACCGTCAGCACGACCTCGAGGGCCGGCTTGCCCTCGGAGGGCACGATGCCCACCGGGATGCCGCGGCCGTTGTCGATGACACGCACACCGCCGTCGGCGAGTACGGTCACGTCGATGGTGTCCGCGTAACCGGCCAGCGCCTCGTCGACCGAGTTGTCGACGACCTCGTACACCAGGTGGTGCAGACCGCGCTCGCCCGTGGAGCCGATGTACATGCCGGGCCGCTTGCGGACCGCGTCCAGCCCTTCGAGCACGGTGATGGCGCTGGCGTCGTAGGAGACCTGGGGGGTGGCCTCGCCGCCCGCGGGGGCCTTGGGGGCCTCGCGGTTCACGCCGGCGTCGGTGGACGGGATGTTCTCGTTGGGGTTGCCGGAATCGGCCACGAAGCGCCCTTTCTGGCACAGCACGAGCCGGGCTCGTCGGCAGGTTGCCGGAGCGGCTGCGGCATGTTGCGTTGGTAAGCCTTGATCAGCGTTGCTCAGCGTTTCCCGGGCGGTCCCCACGTGGGGGCGGGATTGTCTTCCAGTCTACCGGTAGCGCTGACATCGATGGGGGTTTGCCGGTACCTGAGTCCCCATGTGCCGCCCTCAACCGGTCTCCGCCGGGTCCCGATATACGGATGGGGGCTCCAAGGGGCTCACGGCGGCACTCAGCCCCTTGAGCCGTCAACCCTTGGCTACTCCCGGGTCAGATGGCGATCCACACCTGTGTACGGGGGTGATCCGGGCCCGCGCCCGGCGGTGCGAGTGCCTCGCGCGCGCGGCCCGCACGTGAGGTACGTCACCTCGGCGCCGACGGGGCTTCAGGGGCCCTTCTCCCGGGTACCGGGCGTACCCACAGGGGGTGTGTGCCTTGTCCGGCTGCGTCCCCGGTGGGCCGGTGCCGACGCCTCGGGCACCCCCGGAGCCCATGCGGGTGCCCGGCGTATCCACAGGGAGTGCGTACCGGTATCCGGCCGCGCCTCCCGGCGGATCGATGCCGACGCCTTGGGCACCTCCGGAGCCCGTGCGGGTGTTGGGCGTATCCACAAGGGGTCTGGTGCCGGTATCCGGCTGCGCCCCCGGCGGACCGGTGCCGGCGCCTCAAGCGCCCCCCGAGCCCCGTGCGGGTGTCATCCGTTTCCGCAGAGAGCCTGCCGCCGGCGTCCCCCTACGGTGCGTTCCCGCCCGCCCGGGTGCCACCCGGGTCCGCGGAGGCCTGTGCGCCGTCCCGCCCGTGCCCCTGCGGCGTCCCGCCGCCGGCTCAGCCGTAGGTGTCGCCGGGGCCCATGCTGCCCGGCGCCCGCAGGGGGCCGTAGCGGCGGGCGGGGCCGCCCGGGCCCTGCACCTTGATCAGCCGGACCGCGCCCTGCCCGAGGTCCTTGTTGAGCCGGGCCACCAGCTCCGGCGCGAGCAGCCGCAGCTGGGTCGCCCAGGCCGTCGAGTCGCACTGCACCGTCAGCACCCGCTCGTCCTCGTCGTACCGCTGCGGCACACAGTGCTTGGCCAGGTCCTCGCCGACGATCTCCGGCCAGCGGCCCATCACCCCGCCCACCGCGGCGGGCGTCTCCCAGCCCCGCTCGGTGATCAGCCGGTTGATCGCCGCGCCGAGCGCCAGCGGATCACGGCCGTCGGCCCGCGCGCCGGAGCGCAGGCCACCGCCCCGCCGGGCCTGCTTCTTCTGCCGTGCCGCGTCCCCACGCGCGCGTGCCTGCTCCTTCGCCGCGCGCAACGCCACGCGCGCGAGGTCGACGCCGGAGGGCTCCGTCCTCCCCGGGGCCTTCGCCGGGTCTGCCGGGTTCTTCCCCGGGTCCTTCGGAGCCGGTCCGTCGGGGCTCATACGCGCTCCACCGTCCCGTCGGCCACCGTGTACCGGGCACCGGCCAGCACCTGCGGTACGTCGTCGTCCACGGCGGCGGTGACCAGTACCTGCTCACCGGGCGCGACCAGTTCCGCCAGCCGTTCCCGGCGACGGGCGTCCAGCTCGGCGAAGACGTCGTCCAGGATGAGCACCGGCTCGTTGCCCTCGGCGCGCAACAGGTCGTACGAGGCCAGCCGCAGCGCCAGGGCGTACGACCACGACTCGCCGTGCGAGGCGTAGCCCTTCGCCGGCAGCTGCCCCAGCTTGAGCACCAGGTCGTCCCGGTGGGGGCCCACCAGCGTGACACCCCGCTCGATCTCCTGTTTGCGCGCCTGCGCGAGGGCCGCCGTCAGCTGGGCGTACAGCTCCTCGCGCCCGTGCGCCTCGCCGGGCGCCGACGGCTTGTACTCCAGCGCCACCGGGCCGCCGCCCGGAGCCAGCTGCTCGTACGCCTTGTCGGCCAGCGGTTGCAGCGCGGCGACGAGATCCATTCGCTGCGCGAGCAGCTCCGCGCCCACGCGCGCGAGGTGCTGGTCCCACACGTCCAGGGTGGACAGGTCCATGGACCGTCCCCCGTGCCGGCGCGCGAGCGCCGCCGACTTCAGCAGGGTGTTCCGCTGCTTGAGCACCCGCTCGTAGTCGGAGCGCACGCCCGCCATCCGCGGGGACCGCGCGGTGATCAGCTCGTCGAGGAACCGCCGCCGCTCCCCGGGATCCCCCTTCACCAGCGCCAGATCCTCGGGCGCGAACAGCACCGTGCGGACGATCCCCAGCACGTCCCTCGGTCTGACCTGCGAAGACCGGTTGATACGGGCGCGGTTGGCGCGGCCCGGGTTCAGCTCCAGCTCGATCAGCTGCTGCCGCTCGCCCTGCCGGACCTGCGCCCGGACGACCGCCCGCTCGGCGCCCATCCGGACCAGGGGCGCGTCGGAGGCCACCCGGTGGCTGCCCAGCGTGGCCAGGTACCCGACCGCCTCCACCAGGTTGGTCTTGCCCTGCCCGTTGGGGCCGACGAAGGCGGTGACGCCCGGGTCGAGCGGAACCTCGGCCCGGGCGTACGAACGGAAGTCGGCCAGCGAAAGATGCGTGACGTGCATGGTCGTTCCGCCGACCTTCCTGCTCCTGTGGCGCTACTTCTTCTCTACGGCATGGCCGCCGAACTGGTTGCGCAGCGCGGCGATCATCTTCATCTGCGGCGAGTCGTCCTGCCGGGAGGCGAACCGCGCGAACAGCGAGGCGGTGATCGCGGGCAGCGGCACCGCGTTGTCGATCGCGGCCTCCACCGTCCAGCGTCCCTCACCGGAGTCCTGTGCGTAACCGCGCAGGCCTTCCAGGTGCTCGTCGTCGTCCAGGGCGTTGACCGCGAGGTCCAGCAGCCAGGAGCGGATGACGGTGCCCTCCTGCCAGGAGCGGAAGACCTCGCGGACGTTCTCCACGGAGTCGACCTTCTCCAGCAGTTCCCAGCCCTCGGCGTAGGCCTGCATCATCGCGTACTCGATGCCGTTGTGGACCATCTTCGCGAAGTGGCCCGCGCCGACCCGGCCGGCGTGCACCGCGCCGAAGTCACCCTCCGGCTTGAGCGCGTCGAAGACGGGCTGCACCTTGGCGACGTTCTCGGCGTCGCCGCCGTACATCAGCGCGTACCCGTTCTCCAGGCCCCAGACGCCGCCGGAGACACCGCAGTCGACGAAGCCTATGCCCTTGGCCGCCAGCTCCCCGGCGTGCTTCTCATCGTCCGTCCAGCGGGAGTTGCCGCCGTCCACGACCACGTCACCGGGCTCCAGCAGCTCGGCGAGCTGGTCGATGGTCGACTGCGTGGGCTCGCCGGCCGGGACCATCACCCAGACGACGCGCGGGCCGCTGAGCTTGCCCACGAGTTCTTCCAGGCTGTGGACATCCGCGAGGTCGGCGTTGCGGTCGTATCCGAGGACGGTGTGGCCCGCGCGGCGGATCCGCTCGCGCATGTTGCCGCCCATCTTGCCGAGGCCGACGAGACCGAGCTCCATCAGTTGTGTTCCTTAGGTCGCTGTGTGGCGTGACAGGCACCGGAGTGCCGAGCCGAGCCTAAACCCGCCCGGTCACGCACAGCTGTGGGCATACGTGCTCATCCGTAGCCCCTCACCTGCGGATTCCTTCCACAGGCCGGGACGGTTTCCCACCGGCCTGTGGATGAGCACCGGCCGCTCAGCCGCTGAGGCGCACCGGCATGATCAGGTACTTGTACGCGTCGTCGGCCTCCGCGTCCACCGACGGCCTCCCGCTGAGCAGCGCCGGCTTCGTGGACGTCGTGAAGGCCAGCTGGGCCACCGGGGAGTCGATCGCGCTCAGGCCGTCCAGCAGGAACGTCGGGTTGAAGGCGATCGAGATGTCGTCACCCTCCAGCTGGGCGTCGACCCTTTCCACAGCCTGTGCGTCGTCGCTGGACCCGGCCTCGAGGATCAGCACACCCTGCTCGAAGCTCAGCCGCACCGGGGTGTTCCGCTCGGCGACGAGCGCCACGCGCTTGACGGCCTCCACGAAGGGGGCGGTCTCGATCACGGCGACGGAGTTGAACTCGGTCGGGAACAGCGTCCGGTACTTCGGCAGGTCGCCCTCGAGGAGCCGCGTGGTCGTACGCCGGCCCGCGCCCTCGAAGCCGATCAGGCCCTCACCGGCACCCGAGCCGGACAGCGCCAGCGTGACACTGTCACCGGCACCGAGCGACTTGGCGGTGTCCAGCAGCGTCTTGGCGGGGATCAGGGCGACCGCGGAGGCGTCCGGGTTCTCCGGCTTCCACAGGAACTCGCGGACCGCGAAGCGGTAGCGGTCGGTGGAGGCCAGGGTGACCGTGTCGCCCTCGATCTCGATGCGGACACCGGTGAGCACCGGGAGCGTGTCGTCGCGGCCGGCGGCGATGGCCACCTGGGACACGGCGGCGGCGAAGACCTCGCCGGGGACGGTGCCGGTCGCGTTCGGCATCTGCGGCAGCGCCGGGTACTCCTCCACCGGCAGGGTGTGGAGGGTGAACCGGGAGGAGCCGCAGGCCACGGTCGCCCGTACACCGTCTGTGGAAATCTCCACCGGCCGGTTGGGCAGGGCCCGGGAGATGTCGGCCAGCAGGCGGCCGGAGACGAGGACGGTGCCCTCCTCCTCGACCTCCGCGTCGACGTTCACCCTGGCGGAGACCTCGTAGTCGAAACCCGACAGGCTCAGCCGGCCGTCCTCGGCCTTCAGCAGAAGGCCGGCGAGGACAGGAGCCGGCGGACGGGCCGGGAGGCTGCGGGCCGCCCAGGCCACTGCCTCCGCGAGTACGTCGCGTTCCACCCGGATCTTCACCGTAAGCCGCCTCCTGCTGTTGCTACTGAGTCCTCCGACTCGGTGTCACCGCCCACTGCGACGGGCGGAGCACCGGGGACCAGTCTGACGCACGGCACTGACAGTAGGTGCCCGTCGGGGTCAAGTCGGTCCGGGGGGCAGCCGGGCTCGAGACGGCGAGTTGTGCACAGGCCCCGCTTCGAAGCGGTTTCCCAGCTATCTCTAGTCGGAAGTAGTAGTAGGGCCTGTGGATACCGTGGATAACCCCGTTTTCCCAGCTCAGGGCGGGAATTTTATCCACCGGGCCTGTGGGCGGAGCCGGTGGACAACCGGGCCTGTCTGTGGAGAACAAAAAGTTCTGCACACAGCGCCCACAGGGTGGGGGCAGTTCTCCCCAGCTGTGTCCCCAGGAATACCCGGGTTTCCCACACCCCAATCCGGCAGCTTCGTGTGACGCCTTTCACTCGACGTGGTGACCGGGGCCTTCAGGTTGCCGAACAGTGGACAACCATGTGGAGAAGCGCCGGATCACTGGGGACAACGGCCCCCAACCTGTGGGTTGCCCGTGGACAACATCGTCCACAGGCTGGGGCCCCTCAAGTTGTCCACAGGCTGTGGAGATCCTTTGTCCACGAATCCACAGGCCTCTGAGCTGCGCGGAGGCCGCAGGGCCAGCCTGCCTGTGGACGCAGTTCGGGACAACTCCTAGGTCCCCAGGATGTGGACGGAAGAAAGTCACCGAATCTGTGGAGAGTGGCCGTAACCCGGCAAGTATTCGAACACCGGATGACACGGGAGGAACGGCCCACCGGGCTGTCCGCGGCGCTCCGAAGGGCCGGAACACCGGCCGACGACCCCGACGAGCGGCCTCCTGGACGCCGAAGCGCGCACCTTGAGCGGGTCGAGCGGGCCGAGCGGGCCGAGCGGTCGGGCGGCTCGACCGCCCTGAGCGTGCCCGCCCGCTTGAACGGCTCGGAGCGCACGGTGGCCCGCCCTGCTGGGACGGCTCCGCAGCGGGATGCCCCCGCCGGGGCAGCTCCTTCTACCGGAACGGCTACCCCGCCGGAGGCTCCCCCTGCCGTGGCGGCTCTTTCCGCCGGAACGGCTCCCGGGAATGCCGGAGGGCGCCCCGGGATGCGTTCCGGGGCGCCCTCCGTGCCGGTCGGCGTGCGGCCCGCCGGCCTGCCTCCTGCCGGCCTCTGGCCTGCCTCAGCCGTTCTTGATGCGGTTCGTCAGCTCGGTGACCTGGTTGTAGATCGAGCGACGCTCGGCCATCAACGCGCGGATCTTGCGGTCGGCGTGCATGACGGTCGTGTGGTCGCGGCCGCCGAACTGCGCGCCGATCTTCGGCAGCGACAGGTCCGTCAGTTCGCGGCACAGGTACATGGCGATCTGCCGGGCCGTGACCAGCTGGCGGCCCCGCGAGCTGCCGCACAGGTCCTCGACCGTGAGCCCGAAGTAGTCCGCGGTCGCCGCCATGATGGCCGGCGCGGTGATCTCCGGCGTCGAGTCCTCGCCGCCGGGGATCAGGTCCTTCAGGACGATCTCCGTCAGGCCCAGGTCCACCGGCTGCCGGTTGAGCGAGGCGAACGCCGTCACCCGGATCAGCGCACCCTCCAGCTCACGGATGTTCCGCGAGATCCGGGAGGCGATGAACTCCAGCACCTCCGGCGGCGCGTTCAGCTGCTCCTGCACCGCCTTCTTGCGCAGGATCGCGATCCGCGTCTCCAGCTCGGGCGGCTGGACGTCGGTGATCAGGCCCCACTCGAAACGGTTCCGCAGCCGGTCCTCCAGCGTCACCAGCTGCTTGGGCGGCCGGTCGCTCGACAGCACGATCTGCTTGTTGGCGTTGTGGAGCGTGTTGAACGTGTGGAAGAACTCCTCCTGCGTCGACTCCTTGTCCGCCAGGAACTGGATGTCGTCGACGAGCAGGATGTCCATCTCGCGGTACCGCTTGCGGAAGCTGTCGCCCTTGCCGTCGCGGATCGAGTTGATGAACTCGTTGGTGAACTCCTCCGAGCTCACGTACCGCACGCGCGTGCCCGGATAGAGGCTGCGCGCGTAGTGCCCGATCGCGTGCAGCAGGTGCGTCTTGCCGAGCCCCGACTCCCCGTAGATGAAGAGAGGGTTGTACGCCTTCGCCGGCGCCTCGGCGACCGCGACCGCCGCCGCGTGCGCGAACCGGTTCGACGCGCCGATGACGAACGTGTCGAACAGGTACTTGGGGTTCAGCCGCGCGGTCGGCTCCCCGGGACCGCTTCCCTTCGCCGGCTGCCCGGCGGCCGGGCCGGACATGTCCGGGCGGCCGTGGCCGCCACGGTGCGCCGACGGGTCGGGCAGCTCACGGCGGACCGGGTCGCGCTGGTCGTACTCGGCCCGGGAGGAGTCGTACTCGCCCCGCGCGGAGTCGTAGTCCGGGCGGGACGGCTCGTAGGGCGCGCGCGGGGCGTCGTAGTCACCGCGCTGCTGTCCGTACGACGGCCGGTCCCTGCCCTGCGGCCGGTAGTTCTGCGACGACGAGCCGTACGCGTCCGCCCCGGAGCCGTAACCGTCCTGGGACGACGGTGACGCGTACGGATCGCGCTCGGGGAAGCCGAGCCGCGGCTGCTGCCAGCCGTAGTCGTCCTGCCCGGAGCGCGGCCAGGCGCCGGGCTCGGGGCGCTGGTACTCCGACGGGTAGGCCGGGCGGGCGGTCGGGAGCTGGTCCGGGCGGCCCTGCGGGGACTGCTCGCCACCCGGCTCGGTGCCCGGGATCTGGTCGGGCCCGCGGTGGCGGCCGTAGCCCTCGTAGGGCCCCGAGGGCAGTTCCTGCTCCTCGTAGCGCGACGCGGGCGCCTGCTGCGCGGGAGACGCCGGCGGTTCGCCCGCCGAGTCGTCCACGGTGATCGCGATCCGGATGGGCCGGCCGCACTCGCGGCTCAGCGTCTCGCTGACGACGGGTGCGAGACGGCCCTCCAGTACGCCTTTCGCAAATTCGTTCGGTACGGCGAGCAACGCGGTGTCGGCGACCAGCGCCAGCGGCTGGCAGCGCCGGATCCAGTGCTCGTCCTTCACCTCGACGCCCTGACCGCGGCCCTCCCCCAGGAGCTGCTCCAGTACGCGTGGCCACACTGCGGCAAGATCGGCAGGTACGTCAGCCACAGGGCACGCTCTCTCACAGGTCCCACGAACGTGTGGTCCGGGGGACGGATCGGGATCTGAATCGGGTGGTGAGTGGGACAAGGGAACGAATCGGAGTCCAGCCACGGTAGTCAGCGCGGCGGGTAGGGTTCAAGTTGTTGTCCCCAGCCTGTGGACAGTGTCTCTCGGCTGGCCCCGGTTTGACCGGACGGCCCGGCCGCGCGTACCGTAACCAGGTCGAGTTGTCGATGGCTGCTGCCGCCTGCCTCCGATGGGCACAGATCACCTGGGTGATCGGGAAGCGGTGCACTCGGGCGTGAAGCGAGCTACTCGTGGGCGCACGGTGACAGCCAGGACGGCACCCCGCCACTACCGATTTCTTCTGGAGCCCCCGAGTGAGCAAGCGCACCTTCCAGCCGAACAACCGTCGTCGCGCGAAGACCCACGGCTTCCGGCTGCGTATGCGCACCCGTGCCGGCCGCGCGATTCTCGCGTCCCGCCGCAGCAAGGGTCGCGCCCAACTGTCCGCCTGATCCCGGTCAGGTCATGACATCGTGCTGCCCACCGAGAACCGGCTGAGGCGGCGCGAGGACTTCGCGACCGCGGTACGACGAGGGCGCCGGGCAGGCCGCCCAACCCTCGTCGTCCACCTTCGTAGCGGTGCCACGGACCCGCACGCGCCTGGGGAGAGCGCTCCCCCGACGCGTGCGGGTTTCGTCGTGAGCAAAGCCGTGGGTGGTGCGGTCGTGCGCAACAAAGTGAAGCGCAGACTGCGTCATCTGATGCGTGACCGAGTCACCCTGTTCCCCCCCGGTAGCCTGGTAGTCGTACGAGCGCTGCCCGGGGCGGGCGACGCAGACCACGCACAGCTGGCCCGAGACCTGGACGCCGCCCTCGAGCGGCTGCTGGGAGGGGGCGCGCGATGAAGTACCCGCTGCTGGCTCTGATCAAGCTGTACCAGTGGACGATCAGTCCACTGCTGGGGCCGGTATGCAAGTACTACCCGTCGTGCTCCCACTACGGCTACACGGCCATCGACCGGCACGGTGCGGTCAAGGGAACGGCACTCACCGCTTGGCGCATCCTCCGGTGCAATCCGTGGTCGCTCGGCGGTGTGGACCATGTCCCTCCGCGTAAGCGCCCGCGGTGGCACGAAAGGCTGCGCAACGCCTGGCGCGCACGCAAGGGCGGGCCCTCCGCCGCACCGGCCATCGAAGCGAAGCCCGAGAAGCCTGCTTCCGAGCTTCCCCCGAGCCCGGCCGCAGAGACCTCGTCCCATGCCCAAGGAGCATGATTAGTGGACACGATTGCCAGCCTGTTCAGCTTCATCACGACACCCGTCTCATGGGTCATCGTCCAGTTCCACACGGTGTACGGCGCCATCTTCGGCCCCAACACCGGGTGGGCCTGGGGCCTGTCCATCGTGTCCCTCGTGATCCTGATCCGCATCTGCCTGATCCCGCTCTTCGTGAAGCAGATCAAGTCGACGCGCGCGATGCAGACGCTCCAGCCGGAGATGAAGAAGATCCAGGAGCGCTACAAGAACGACAAGCAGCGCCAGTCCGAAGAGATGATGAAGCTGTACAAGGAGACGGGCACCAACCCGCTCTCCTCGTGCCTTCCCATCCTGGCGCAGTCGCCGTTCTTCTTCGCCCTGTACCACGTGCTCAGCGGCATCGCCTCGTACAAGAAGATCGGCGTCATCGACGAGCAGCTGCTCGCCAGCGCCCGTCAGGCGCACATCTTCGGCGCCCCGCTCGCCGCGAAGTTCATGGACAGCGCGTCCACGGTCGAGGCGCTGGGCGCCACGCTGACCGACGTCCGGGTCGTGACCGCGGTCATGATCGTCATGATGTCGTTCTCGCAGTTCTACACGCAGCGTCAGCTGATGACGAAGAACGTCGACACCACGGTGAAGACGCCGTTCATGCAGCAGCAGAAGATGCTGATGTACGTCTTCCCGGTCATGTTCGCCGTCTTCGGCATCAACTTCCCGGTCGGCGTCCTCGTCTACTGGCTGACCACCAACGTGTGGACCATGGGCCAGCAGATGTACGTCATCCGCAACAACCCGACGCCGGGCTCCAAGGCGCAGGCCGCCTACCTGGAGCGCCTGACCAAGCACGTCACCGAGCACGGCAAGATCCGCCGGCGCGGTGAGAAGGCCATCATCAAGGCGATCGTCGCCAAGGGCCGCGACCGCAACGAGTTCGAGCGCAAGTTCGTCAACGCGCTGAACAAGGCCGGTCTCGCCGCCCAGACCGACGGCACGGTGGTGCGGAGCACGGCCCAGGCCGCGGCGCAGACCGAGGACGGCGTGACCACCACCACGGCCGTGGCCGACACCGCCGCCCGGCGCCAGCAGCCCAAGCGGCAGAGCAAATCCCAGCGTCAGTCCGGCGCGCCCAGGCAGCCGGGTGACGACTCGCTGTCGCTGGAGAAGGCCGACGAGCCGCAGGCCGCCAAGCCCACCGCCGCCAAGCAGCCCCAGAAGCCCGGCTCCGCCACCCGCAGCAAGGCCCAGTCCGGCCAGCGCAAGGGTGGCCCGCAGCGGCCCAAGTCCCCGTCCAAGAAGTAAGAAGGAGCCCATCCCGTGACGGAAGGCACCACCTCCGCCGCTGCCGAGGGTGCAGACACCCTCTCCCGCTTGGAGCAGGAGGGTGAGATCGCGGCGGACTACCTCGAGGGTCTGCTGGACATCGCCGATCTGGACGGCGACATCGACATGGACGTCGAGGCCGACCGCGCCGCCGTGTCGATCATCGGCGACACCGGCAGCCGTGACCTGGAGAAGCTGGTCGGCCGGGACGGCGAGGTGCTGGAGGCGCTTCAGGAGCTGACGCGCCTGGCGGTGCTCCGGGAGACCGGTGACCGCAGCCGGCTGATGCTGGACATCGCGGGGTACCGGGCCAGGAAGCGGGCCGAGCTGTCCGAGCTGGGCGCCAAGGCCGCCGCCGAGGTCAAGAGCAGCGGCGAGCCCGTGAAGCTCGCGCCGATGAGCCCCTTCGAGCGCAAGGTCGTGCATGACGCGGTCAAGGCCGCCGGACTGCGCAGCGAGTCCGAGGGCGAGGAGCCGCAGCGGTTCGTCGTCGTACTGCCCGCCTGATCGGACCCTCGCGTTTCACCGGCCCCGTCTGTTGAGCAGGCGGGGCCGAATATTTGTCAGCCTGGTAGTTCTGGTGGGCCGGTGCACGAAGCGCCGGCGCTGTACGGAAGGACGGTCCCCGTGACGGAGGCAGCGGAGCTTCCCCCCGCGCCCGCGCAGGCGCGGGAAGTGTTTGGTGATCGCTTCGCGGATGCGGTGCGGTACGCGGAGCTGCTCGCCGAGGCGGGCGTGCAGCGTGGCCTCATCGGCCCGCGGGAGGTGCCCCGCCTGTGGGAGCGGCACCTGCTCAACTGCGCGGTGCTGTCCGAGGCCGTCCCGGAGGGCGTGACGGTCTGCGACGTCGGCTCGGGTGCCGGCCTGCCGGGTATCCCGCTGGCCCTGGTCCGCGACGACCTGAACATCACCCTGCTGGAGCCGCTGCTGCGGCGCACCAACTTCCTCAGCGAGGTTGTCGAGCTGCTCGGCCTGGACCACGTCACCGTGGTGCGCGGCCGTGCCGAGGAGGTCATGGGCAAGCTGCCTCCGGTACATGTGGTGACCGCACGTGCCGTGGCTCCGCTGGACCGCCTGGCCACGTGGGGCATTCCGCTGCTGCGTCCGTACGGCGAGATGCTCGCGCTGAAGGGCGACACGGCCGAGGAGGAGCTGAAGGCCGCGGCCTCCGCTCTCAGCAAGCTCGGCGCGGTCGAGACATCCATCCTGCATGTGGGCGAGGGTGTGGTGGATCCGCTGTCCACCGTGGTGCGGGTCGAGGTCGGGGAGAGCCCGGGCGGTGTGCGGTTCGCGGCCAAGCGCGCGAAGGCGGCCCGCACCGGTCGTGTCCGCCGCCGTCGCTGATCCGTCCTGACGACGAGCCGTACTCCACACAAGCTGCCCCTCCGCGATGCTCCGGAGTGTCGCGGAGTTTCGGTCGCGGGCGCTGTGCATCGTGTTTCACGTGAAACGTCGCTCATTGCTGCACGGCATCATCGGTCGCGGTCGCGCCGCGGCCGAGCCCCGCGACCGGAAGTCCCTCGGCTCGCTCGGAAAGGAGCCCCCCTCCCCGGGCGCCCCGCCCCCCTCCAGGGGTACGGAGTTGTCCACAGAGGTGGATTTCTCCACAGAACACCAGGCCTCACTGGTTCATGACCCCGACGGCATGGGAGGCTCTGTTCATTGCGAGCCTGATGTCGAGGAGAGTGAATCCGTGCGGTCCGACGCCAATATCGCGGGACCGATGACCGATCCGGTCCCCGGTCCCCGCACCGAGTCGATGGGGGCGGATGTTTCACGTGAAACACCGCCCCCGATGGACGACACTCCCATCGGTCGAGCGGCCCAACTGGCGGTGGAGGCCCTCGGCCGTGCCGGGGAAGGCCTGCCACGACCGGAGCAGACCCGACTGATCGTGGTCGCCAACCAGAAGGGTGGGGTGGGCAAGACGACGACGACCGTCAATCTTGCCGCCTCGCTGGCTCTGCACGGCAGTCGCGTCCTGGTGGTCGACCTCGACCCGCAGGGCAACGCCTCCACGGCTCTGGGGATCGACCACCACGCCGAGGTGCCCTCCATCTACGACGTGTTGGTGGAGAGCCGGCCTCTCGCCGAGGTCGTCCAGCCCGTCGTCGATGTCGAGGGTCTCTTCTGTGCCCCCGCCACCATCGATCTCGCCGGTGCGGAGATCGAGTTGGTATCCCTGGTGGCCCGGGAGAGCCGGCTCCAGCGGGCGATCCAGGCGTACGAGCAGCCGTTGGACTACATCCTCATCGACTGCCCGCCCTCCCTCGGCCTGCTGACCGTCAATGCGTTGGTCGCGGGCCAGGAGGTTCTCATCCCGATCCAGTGCGAGTACTACGCGCTGGAGGGCCTGGGCCAACTGCTCCGCAACGTCGACCTGGTGCGGGGGCACCTCAACCCCACGCTGCATGTGTCGACCATTCTGCTCACCATGTACGACGGCCGGACGCGTCTCGCTTCCCAGGTCGCCGAAGAGGTGCGCACCCACTTCGGTGACGAGGTACTGCGGACGAGCATTCCCCGCTCCGTCCGTATCTCCGAGGCGCCGAGTTACGGGCAGACGGTGCTGACTTACGATCCAGGATCGAGCGGCGCCCTCTCCTACCTTGAGGCGGCCCGAGAAATCGCGCTGAGGGGCGTCGGTGTCAGCTATGACGCCGGCCACGCCCACATCGGCGCCCAGAACGACCCGAGCATGGTGGAGGGCATCCAGTGAGCGAGCGACGGAGGGGACTGGGCCGTGGACTCGGCGCGTTGATCCCCGCTGCCCCGACCGAGAAGACCCCGACGCCGGCGGCGATGGGCGGTGGAGCATCGGCCTCCCCCGCCGCCGTCCCGGTGCTGACGACCGACCGGGGGGTGGCCGCGGCGAAGGTGGCCACGCTGCCGCCTGTCGCACGCGAGGCCGAGGCAGCCCCGGCGAGCCCGGACGTGGAGGTGCCCGCGGCTCCGATGGGCGCCCACTTCGCCGAGATCCCGCTGGACGACATCACGCCGAACCCGCGCCAGCCGCGTGAGATCTTCGACGAGGACGCGCTCCAGGAGCTGGTCACCTCCATCAAGGAGGTCGGCCTCCTTCAGCCCGTTGTCGTGCGCCAGATGGGACCGGCCCGCTATGAGCTGATCATGGGCGAGCGCCGCTGGCGCGCCTGCCGCCAGGCCGGCCTGGCGGCCATCCCGGCCATCGTCCGGGCCACGGAGGACGAGAAGCTCCTCCTGGACGCGCTGCTGGAGAACCTGCACCGGGCGCAGCTGAACCCGATCGAAGAGGCCGCTGCCTACGACCAGCTGCTGAGGGACTTCAACTGCACACATGATCAGCTCGCGGACCGGATCGGACGCTCCCGACCGCAGGTCTCCAACACCCTGCGTCTGCTGAAGCTGTCGCCGACCGTGCAGAAGCGGGTGGCCGCCGGAGTGCTCTCGGCCGGTCACGCCCGGGCGCTGCTGGCCGTGGAGGACTCCGAGGAGCAGGACCGGCTGGCGCACCGGATCGTGGCCGAGGGGCTGTCCGTGCGGTCCGTGGAAGAGATCGTCACGCTGATGGGGTCGCGGCCTCAGAAGGCCTCGCGTTCCCGGGGTCCCCGGGCCGGATCGGTGCCCTCCCCGGCGCTGAGCGAGCTGGCCACCCGGCTGTCGGACCGCTTCGAGACGCGTGTGAAGGTCGAACTGGGGCAGAAGAAGGGCAAGATCACCGTCGAGTTCGCTTCGCCGGACGACCTGGAGCGGATCCTCAGCACATTCGCCCCGGGCGAGAAGCTGGCCCTCCAGAAGAGTCTTCAGGAGGATGCCGGCGAGGAGACGCACGACTGACCCTCGGGCGGATCCACCGCGTTGTGCAGGGGAGCGGGCCGTGTCCGGTGTGTACCGGAACACGGCCCGCTCTTTGCTTTGAGGCGGTATCGAGTGAATCGCATCGTGGATACGATGCGAACAGGTATGGCGCATCCACCGGACAGCATCTGCATCTCTGAGCGGGAGTCGGGGCCATGCGATCGATGAGCCGCACCGGAATGGTTAGCGCGGGCCTCGGCCTCGGCGCGGCCGGCGGATTCGTCGGCAGCCTGCTCAGGGAGCGGAGCGCTCTGACAGCCGCACATGATGCGGCGAGCGAAGGAAGCGAGGATCACCCTCCATGGGGCGTCGGCTCGTGCCGCTCACGCTGGACAACCTTCAGGACCTTCCCCAGCGCTGTCGCTCATGCGTCTTCTGGGAACTGGACCCCGTCAGCGGCGAAGCGGCGGTGACAGCGGGCACCTCCGCGACGGAGAAAGAGGCCTGGATCTCCGCCGTCCTGCTGGACTGGGGATCGTGCGGCCGGGTGGCCTACGTGGACGACGTGCCGGCGGGCTTCGTGCTCTACGCCCCTCCGGCCTATGTGCCGCGCTCCACGGCCTTTCCCACGAGCCCGGTGTCACCGGACGCGGTCCAGCTGATAACGGCCTTCATCCTGCCCGGTTACCAGGGACAGGGGCTGGGCCGGATGCTGGTGCAGGCGGTCGCCAAGGATCTGCTGCGCCGGGGCTTCAAGGCGATCGAGGCGTTCGGTGACGCCCGTTGGAAGGAGCCCGCCTGCCTGCTGCCCGCCGACCATCTGCTGGCCGTGGGCTTCAAGACGGTACGTCAGCATCCCGCACATCCGCGGCTGCGGCTGGAACTACGGTCCACGGTCTCCTGGAAGGAAGACGTGGAGATGGCCCTCGACCGTCTTCTGGGAGCGGTCCAGAAGGAACCCGCACTGAGGCCGCTCTAGCGGACGGGGGCCGACGGGCCACCGTCAGCACATGGCCGTCCTATGCGAATGGGCCAACCCCGGGAGGTTGGCCCATTCGTGTTTCACGTGAAACGTCACTTGGTGATGAACTCGTCGAGGTCACGCAGAAGCGCGGCCTTGGGCTTGGCGCCGACGATCGTCTTGGCGACCTCGCCGTCCTGGTAGACGTTCAGGGTCGGGATGGACATGACGCCGTACTTGGCGGCCGTGCCCGGGTTCTCGTCAATGTTGATCTTGACGATCTCGATCTTGTCGCCGAACTCGGCAGCGATCGCCTCCAGCGACGGGGCGATCTGGCGGCACGGGCCGCACCAGGCCGCCCAGAAATCCACCAGGACAGGCTTGTCGCTCTTCAGGACGTCCTGCTCGAAGGAATCGTCGGTCACAATCTTGAGGTTGCCGGCCACGGCGGGCTCCTTACCTTGGTCGTGCGGTGGGGCGAGGGGAGAAGAGGAAGGTCAGACGGCGGCGGTCTTCTCGGGCTCCGCTTGGTCCTCGTCCGCGAGAGCGGCGAGGAAACGCTCGGCGTCCAGAGCGGCGGAGCAGCCGGTACCCGCTGCGGTGATCGCCTGCCGGTAGGTGTGGTCGACCACGTCGCCGGCGGCGAAGACACCGGTCACGTTGGTGTGCGTGGACGGAGCGGCGACCTTCAGGTAACCCTCCTGGTCCAGGTCCAGCTGTCCCTGGAACAGCTCCGTGCGCGGGTCGTGGCCGATCGCGATGAACAGACCCGTGACGGGCAGCTCGGACAGCTCGCCCGTCTTGAGGTTGCGCAGCTTCAGTCCCGAGAGCTTCTGGTCGCCCTGGATCTCGGCGACCTCGCTGTCCCAGACGAACTTGATCTTCGGGTCGGCAAAGGCACGCTCCTGCATCGCCTTCGAGGCGCGCAGGGTGTCCCGGCGGTGGACGATCGTCACGGACTTGGCGAACCGCGAGAGGAAGGTGGCCTCCTCCATCGCGGTGTCGCCGCCGCCGATCACGGCGATGTCCTGGTCCCTGAAGAAGAACCCGTCACAAGTGGCACACCAGGAGACACCGCGACCGGACAGCACGTCCTCCTTCGGCAGGCCCAGCTTGCGGTGCTGGGAGCCGGTGGTCACGATGACGGCCTTCGCCTGGTGGACGGTGCCCGCGGTGTCGGTGACGGTCTTGATCTCACCGGTCAGGTCGACAGAGACGATGTCGTCCGGAACCAGCTCGGCGCCGAAGCGCTCGGCCTGCGCGCGCATGTTGTCCATGAGGTCGGGGCCCATGATGCCGTCGCGGAAGCCGGGGAAGTTCTCCACCTCGGTGGTGTTCATCAGGGCGCCACCCGCGGTGACGGCGCCCTCGAACACCAGGGGCTTCAGCGACGCACGGGCGGTGTAGAGCGCCGCCGTGTAGCCGGCGGGCCCGGAGCCGATGATGATCACGTTTCGGACGTCGCTCACGGCTTGATTCCTCGTCTCTGGTCAGCGTCAGTCGACCGATGAGAGCCCCTTTCAGGACTCTCACCCACCCAACGGATCCTACGGGGCGCGCATTCCCGATGTGTCCGAGCACACGCATGCGCACCGGCGGCCGAAGAAGCGTTCCAGCCGACTCAAGGACGCGCGACGGATTGCTTCAGCAGAACCTCGCCGGCCGCCGGGGTGCTCCGCTGCCGCACACAGGCCTCATCGACCACGTACGCGGTGACCCGCTTGGTGTCGTGAGCATCGGATACGACGACGAGGTAGGCGGGCCTCCCCGCATAGGTACCCGTCTTGGCGCCCAGGACGTCAGCGCCCCGGCTGAGCGCTTGCCGGACGCAGTCGGGGACGGGGACAGCGGTCTGGATCAAAGTGTGCGGGCCGGGGGTCACCCCCGGCGTGTCCGACCCGCCCTCGGCGTCCGACCGTGGCTTCTCGCTGTCCTGCGGCAGTCCCTTCTTCGTGGCGAGGAGTCCGCGCACCTGGTTCTGCACGCTGTCACCGGAGAAGCTGACGGCGGACGGGGTGGGCGTCCCATGGGCCGTCGTGTGGCCGGCGTTGTCACCGAGTGACGTCACGACCAGCCCACCGCCGCCCAGTACGGCGGCCGTGAGGACGGCGCCCAGGACGAACCGGCCGCGGCGCCGCCCGCGCTCGGACGGCTTGCGCCCGGGCCCGGTCGTCGCACGCGGTCGTCCGGCGGGACGATCCGCCACGGTCGCCGTTTCACGTGAAACATGGCCGGCGATGCCTTCGTCGCCGGCGTGCGGGGCCGCGGCGGCCAGGGCGGCGCCGATACGCGCGGCCACGTCGTCCGGCATCCGTTCCGGCTCCGGCACGGCTCCCAGCAGGCTCCGGATCTCCTCCAGCGAGGCGTACATGTCCGCGCACGGCTCACACGTGCTCAGATGACGCCGCACATCACTGCTGCGGTCCGGCGGAAGCAGGCCCTCGGTGAGGTCGGAGATCTCGGCGACGTCCGGGTGCCCGGCCGTGTCCGTCGTGGAAGTCACGCTCGCCCACCTCCGCCCTTCACTACGGCTGAATCGCTCGGCCCCGTGTCCAGGGGGCGTCCGCTCGGTGATCCCGTTGCCGGTGGGACGGATGTCCCCGGCCCCCGGTTCCGTCCCGGGCCGGATTCGTTCCGCCCCCCGGCGTCATCGGGTTCTTCACCGCTCCCGGTGCGGGCGGACCGAGGATCCGCGCCGCCCTCGGGCCGTAGGTGAGCGAGCAGAGGCAGCAGCCGGGCTCTGCCCCGGGCGCACCGGCTCTTCACCGTCCCCGTCGGCACGTCCAGGATCCGCGCGGCCTCGGCCACCGGGTAGCCCTGCATGTCCACCAGGACCAGAGCGGCCCGCTGCTCCGGCGGAAGGGTGCCGAGCGCTTCGAGGAGCTGGCGGTGCACGTCCTTGCGCTCGGCGGGCGCCGAGGCGGACTCGTGCGGTTCCAGCAGCTGCTCCAGCCGCTCGGTGTCATCGACCGGGGCGGTCTTGCGCGAGGCGGCCTTGCGGACCCGGTCCAGACAGGCGTTCACGGTGATCCGGTGCAGCCATGTGGTGACGGCTGACTGCCCCCGGAAGGTGTGGGCGGCCCGGTAGGCGGAGACCAAGGCGTCCTGTACCGCGTCGGCGGCCTCCTCCCGGTCCCCAAGCGTCCGTAGCGCGACCGCCCAGAGCCGGTCCCGGTGCCGCCGCACGATCTCACCGAAGGCTTCGGGATCGCCTTCCACGTGACGGGCGAGCAGATCCTTGTCGCTCGCTCCGTCGTATCCGGCGCCCTCCGCCATCTGCCCCCTCCGGTCCGGGTGAGACGTCAGCCCGTGAACTTCACTTCGCCGATGGCCTGCTTGTAGCCGGCCTCGGCGTACAGGGCGGAGTCATACCCTGAATTCGGTACGGCCGTCAGCCAGACGAGGACGTACCGCGTGCTGACCGATTTGGTGACCTTCACCGTAGCGTTGGTGCCCGTCGTCGTGACCTTGCCGATCTGGTCCATCGAGTCCAGCGAGGGCGGCGTCAGCGAGTCGGCCGCGTACAGCTCGACCGTCGTGTGGTCACCGGCGTAGCGCATGTCGAGGGTGGCGGTGCTGAGCTTTTTGGCCGAACCGAGGTCGTAGACGATGCCGACGCCCGGCTTGAACGGCGCGATCGGCGGGCCTTCGTTGAAGCTTCTCGTCCTCCAGTAGGTGGACGCGTCCCCGTCGTAGGTCTTGGCCACGTCGTCGGGGCGCTGGGCGTTCCCCCCGGCGACGAACTCCTGGCTGTGCTCGATCTTTATCGGGACCGGTTTCGTCTTCCCGGTGTTCTTGTCGCCGTCGTCCGTCGTCTGGCTCTTGTTGGTGTCGTCCGACGTGTTGCCCCGGTCCATCAGGGCGTCCGCCAGCTGCCAGCTGCCCAGGCCCAGGGCGGCGATCAGGAGCGCCGACACCGCCCACTTCAGGGCCTTGCCCGTGCGGCTCTGGAGCGGGGGCGGCGGAGCCGCGATCGGCTGACCGGCTCCGGGGTGCGCCGCAGGGCGGCCGTAGGTGCCCTGCTGGTAGGTGGTGCGCTGGTAGTCCGGCGGGGCCGTGAACGACGGCTCGGGCGGGCGGATGCGGGGCATCTCGCCGATCGCCTTCACCAGCTCCTCCGGCGTGGTGCACGCAGCCTCGTGACGGGACGCCGTGGCCCCGTCGTTCACCAGGGCGCGCATGGTCAGCTCGGACAGACCGCGGTGCACCCCGGCCCGCACCTGGTCCGGTGCGATGAGGCCGATGTCCTTGGGGAGGCCGGACAGGCCGTAGGCGTCGTTCTCGTACGGCCAGCGCTGGGTCAGCGCCGCGTACAGCAGGGCACCGATGGCCTCGGTGTCGGTGCGCTGCGGGGTGTCGGAGCTGACCCCGCGCAGCGCGGCGTTCACGGCGAGGCCGCGGATGCGCCACTGGCCGGTGGAGGTGCGCAGTACGGCGTTCGGGTTCAGCCGCAGATGGGCGAGACCCTCGCGGTGCGCCGCGGCCATGGCCGAGGAGATCTGACTGACCATCTGGTAGGCGTCGTGCGGTTCCAGCGGGCCGCCGGCGAGAAGCGTGGTCATCTCGGTGGCGTCGGGCAGCCACTCGTGCACGACGTACACGAGGTCGTTCTCCTCGACGGCGTCGAGGACCTGGACGAAACGCGGATCGCCGAGCAGGGCGGAGGAACGGGCGGCGGCGAGGACGGAGCGGGCCCGGACATGGTTCGCGGGCAGGACGTGGACGCCGACGGCACGGCGGAGTTTCTCGTCGACCGCCCGCCAGCTGCTGAAGCCGTCCAGACGGGTGACGCACTCCTCCAGCCGGTAACGTCTGGCCAGCTTGTGACCGCTGTGCAGTTCCGGAGGCGAGGCCTTCTGTGCGGGACTCTCGGTGCCGCCACTTCCCTGTGCCTGGTCGCTGTCCGTGTCCCGCTCCGGGTTCTTGGCCACCCCGTCGGCCGTGGACTGGTCCGCCTTGGCGGTCAGCGGTTGCTCACCGCTGGTGTCTGCCACGTCGACGGCAGCCGTGCTCCGTTCCGCCACCGTCGTCCCTGCCTCCCCATCCGTTGCACGCTGTCCGACGCCGAAACCAATTGTGCCCACAGTCCGCCGCTATGCACGACACACAGCGGCGGACGATGGTTGTGCGCCTACCCCCGCCTCAACGCCCCAGACGCCCGCGCACCATACCCACGAGCGAGTTGAGCTCCTCGATGCGCATCCGCCGGGCCGCCACGAAGAAGACACCCAGCAGGACGATGCCACCGGCGAGCAGCTCCGCGAACGAGCCGACGACGCCCTGGCCGAGGGTGTGCCCGATGGCGTAGACGGCCGCGCCGCTGAGCAGGGCCGCCGGCAGGGAGGCGATGCCCAGCCGGGCGTACGTGCGCAGCACCCGGGCCCCGTCCAGGTCGCCGCCCAGCCGCTTGCGCAGCCGCCGCCAGGCGATGCCCACGCCGATGGCGTAGGCGAGGCCGTAGGCGGCTGCCATGCCGGCGACCGCCCAGCGGGGCGGCAGCAGGAAGTAGCAGAGGGCCGAGGCGCTCGCGTTGACCGCGGCCACGATGACCGTGTTGTAGAAGGGGGTGCGGGTGTCCTCGTAGGCGTAGAAGGCGCGCAGGACGACGTACTGCACCGAGTACGGGATCAGGCCGAGACCGAAGGCCATCAGCATGTAGCCCATGTTCACCGCGGCGCTGGTGCCGGCGGAGCCGAAGATCAGCGTGCACATGGGGATGCCGAGCGCGAGGAAGCCGAAGGCGATCGGGACGATGGCGACCGCGGTGGTGCGCAGGCCCTGCGAGATGTCGTCCCGGACCGCGCCGCCGTCACCCTCGGCGGCCGAGCGCGAGATACGCGGCAGCAGGGCGGCCATCAGGGAGACGGTGATGATGGCCTGCGGCAGACCCCAGATCAGCTGGGCGTTGGCGTAGGCGGCGAAGCCGACGCCCTTGATGCCGGAGTCCTTGCCGGCGGCGGTGGACAGCTGCGTCACCACCATGGCGCCCGCCTGGTTGGCGAGGACGAACAGGACCGTCCACTTGGCGAGCATCGCGGCCTTGCCCAGGCCGTGCCCGCGCCAGTCGAAGCGCAGCCGCACCCGGAACCCGGTCTCGCGCAGATACGGGATCATCGCCAGCGACTGGACGACCAGACCGAGCAGCACACCGATGCCGAGCAGGCGCTGGCCCTCCGGCGGGATGTTCGTGACGGTCATGTGGGAGTTGGCCGCGGTGCCGTAGACCCAGATGAACATGCCGAGCGTCACGATGATGACGATGTTGTTCAGGACCGGGGTCCACATCATCGCGCCGAACTTCCCCCGTGCGTTGAGGATCTGACCCATCACCACGTGGATGCCCATGAAGAAGATCGAGGGCAGGAAGTAGCGGGTGAAGGTGACGGCGACGTCGTTGGCCGCCGGGTTGGTGGCGACCGGGTTCGACAGCAGGCGCACCAGGAGGGGCGCGGCGAACATCGCGAGACCGGTCAGCGCCGCCAGCGCCACCATCACCAGGGTCAGGAGCCGGTTGGCGAAGGCTTCGCCGCCGTCCTCGTCCTCCTTCATGGAGCGCACCAGCTGCGGCACGAACACGGAGTTCAGGCCGCCGCCGACGGTGAGGATGTAGATCATCGTCGGTAGCTGGTAGGCCACCTGGAAGGAGTCGGCGAGGAAGCCGAGGCCCAGTGCGGCCGCGATCAACGCGGAGCGGACGAAGCCGGTGAGGCGGGAGACCATCGTGCCCGCCGCCATCACGGCACTGGACTTCAGCAGTCCGGTGGCCCGTCCGCCCTTCTTGGCGGGAGCGGCGGGAGCGGCGGGAGCGGCGGGAGCGGCGTCGGCCGCGCGGTCCTCCGGCCCGGCGCCCCGGGGACCGCCCGGGACACCGCCCGGGTACGGCGCTGCGGCGGGGGCGGGCACCGGGGTCTGCGCCGGATGTCCGGCGCCGGGACCGGCCGCATAGGAGGCCTGGGCCGGGTAGGCGCCCCCGGCGTACGGGTTGTCCTGCTGCGGGCCCTGGCCGTACGGACCGCCGTGCCCGCCGCCCGGCGCGCCGGCCGGTCCGGGGACGACCGGCGGATCCATGGGCGAGTGCCCGCCGCTGTGCTGCTGGTCCTTGAAGAGATGCGCGAAGGCGTCCGGCTCGTGGTATTCCTCGCCGGAGTGCGTGACCAGGTCGTCCACGCCCACGAACCGGGTGGTGCGCGGGTCGTCGCCGTACGGCAGGTACGGGGCCGGGGCTTCCGGCTCGGGGGCCGGTGTCTGCGCCCACACTCGCGGGTCGGGCGAGTACGGCGACTGGGCGGGCGGGGCGTACAGCGGCTGCTGCGGGTCGTACGTGCCCGGGGGCGGCGGCGGGTGCGCGGCGCGGTCGTAGAGCGCCTCGGCGACCGGGTCCTGGGCGGACAGGTCGTGCGCTCGGTAGGGATCCTGCTCGTAGGCGTCCTGGAGGTACATGTCCGCCGCGTGCTGCGGCGGCACCTGGCCAGGCTCGGGCGGCGGCTCGGGGTAGCCCGAACCGGCAGCGCCCTCGCCGCGGTCACCGTCGTACGGCGCGCTCATGCTTACCCCACCTCATCGTCCCGGGCCCACCGGCCACGACATCGCTCAACGGTCCACTCTCTCACCCGTCCCGGACGGGTCGGCGCTTTCCGGTGCGGTGTCCGGCGCAGGGTCACTCGGCTGCTCCGGGTCGCCTGCCCCGGAGGCGGAGTCGGGCTCTTCCGGGAGACGGTCCCCAGGGGCTCCGGGGTTCCCCGGTTCGTCCGTGTCCCCGTCCGCCGTGCCGGGACCGTCCTCGTCGGCCTGCCGGGCGGCGGCGCGCTTGCGCTGGGTGTACATGCGGAAACCGGCGAGGACGAGGAGCAGCACGCCGCCACCGATGACCAGCATCACGGTGGGCGTGACCTCGGTGACCTTCACATCGAAGGTGACGGGGGCACCGTACTCCTGACCGTCCTCGGTGAACAGCTGGGCGATGACCGTCACCCGGCCGTTGGCGTTGGCCGAGGTGGTGAACTTCACCGACTGGCTGTGGCCGCCGGAGACGTCCACCCGCTGTTCGTAGTAGGCCTTGTCGCCGATCTTGAGGCGGGTCGGCATGGTCGAGGTGAGGCGCAGCACCAGGTGGCCGACCGGCTGTACCAGGCGGTTCTGGACGGTCACCGGGATGGTGGCGCTGCGGCCCGAGAGCTTGGTCTCCGACTTGTCGATCAGCCTGACCTGATCGGCCAGCTCGTCGAGCCACGCCTCCACACCGTCCCGGTAGCCGGCCGCCTCGCCACGGCTGCCGCGCCACGACGTGGACATCTCCCGGTGTATGGCCAGCCCGAACGGGGTGGCCACGCGGGACCGGTCGCTGAGGATCACCTGGAAGTTGTCGAGCTTGTCCTGGGTGCGGGCGATCTGCGCGAAGACCGCCCTCGGCAGCTCCTGCCGGCGCAGCGAGGGCGGGTACACGGACGTCGAGGGGATGCGCGTGGTGGCACCCGGGTCGGGCTTGGCCTTGGCCGCCGCGGTGAGGTCCTGCGACTGGGACCAGCCGCTGCCCTGGAGCTCCCTCAGCGCTGCCGCCATCGCCTGTGCCTGGCTCGCCGTGGGCACGCGCTGCGGGGCGACGACGACGCTGCGCTCCTCGTCCGTCTGCGCGTTCAGCTCCAGGCTCTGCGCCAGGAACCGCTGTACGGCGAGTGTGGCCGAGCCGGCCTTCGTCATGTCACCCTCGAACGCCCTGGACAACCTGGCGTCGGCGACCACCGCCGTGGTGCCCCCGCCGACCGGGCGGGCGGCGGACGGCGTGTACGGCAGTCCGGCGGTCTCCTGGAGGCTGTCGCTGCGGGCGATCACCCGGTCTGCGCCGGCGGACGTCGCGACCTTCATGATCGACGGATCCACGGCGCCGTTCACGGGCCAGGCGAAGTCGATGGTCGGCGTGACGTGGAGCACCGTCTTGACCGTGGTCGCGGCGACGTCGGTGGCGTCCTTGAGGTGGCTGAGCGAGCCGGTGACGCTGGTGCCGCTGTGCGCCAGAGAGGCCAGGTCCGGGTCGGCGAAGGGCAGGGCGACGACCTCCTTGCCGGCCACGGCCTTCTGGAGTCCGGCCAGCCATTGCTTGGCGACCGCCTGGTGCTCCCGGGACCCGGGCGTCGTGGTGCCGTCGGCGTCCGGGAGCCGGTAGTTTCCCGTGGCCATCGCGTCGACCGACGCCAGCAGGTCCGGGTCGATCACCCAGGTCACGTCGAGATCCTTGCCCAGCTCCACCATCTGGGCCAGCCGGCCGCCCGGTGCCAGCTCCTTGGCCAGGCCGTCGTCGAGGAACACCGGTGTCTGAAGGTCACCGGCGCCCGTCTTGGCCGTCATGTGCACGCTGGAGATCAGCGGCCACAGGAATGTCGTCCTGGTCCGGGTGTCGGCCTCCGACGACTGCCACGGCAGGAACGTCTGCCGGATGCCGAGCAACTGGTCCCAGGGCTGTGCGGAGGTCTGCCCGGACAGGGAGACCCCGAACTCGTAGACCCCGTCCTCACCGAGGTCGAGCTTGTCCACGGGGACGGAGATGCTGAAGTGCTCGGCGACGCCCGGTGGCAGTGTGGCGAACTTCTCCTCGTACTTGTCGTCCACCTCGGCGCCGGTGCCGCCCTGCGGTTCGTCGGAGTGCCGGGCGACGGAGTCGATGGCCGAGCGGGTGGTGAGCCGGGGCCCCACCCGCAGGTTCACGTGGGCGCCCGTGACGGTCCGCTTGCCGTTGTTGGTCACCGTGCCGGCGACGGTCAGCGTGTCGCCGTCCGTGGGAACGCTGGGACTCAGGTTGTCCAGGGACACGGACACCGGGGCCGAGGAAGCGGCCTGCGCGGGCGCCGCGGCGGGCAGCTGGAGGAGACCGGCCAGCAGAGGCGCCCCGGCGAGCAGTGCTCCCGCGCGTCGCATCCACCGGCGGGCAGGTGAGGCACTGGTCCCCTGGAAGTCAGCCGCCTCGGCCACGCGCTCGCCCGTCCCTCGTCGTCGTCAGTGGTCGTCGGAATGTGCGTCCACGCATGGTAACGATGCGCGCCGAGGGGAAGTGCCGCGGTCTCCTCCACAAGATCGGAAGGACAACGGCGGCCCGTCCTCTATATCCAGTATCGGCGGGAGAGCAGCCGTACGCCGCAAGGGCAGCGCTTGGACGGGTATGGAAGGAGCTGTCCGCGCCGCTCGACGGGACGCCCCGGTCGCGCGGGCACGTACCCTTTTCTGTTGTGCCGAACCCCAACGAAGACACTCCCTCTGCCCTGAGCCAGGCGCAGCAGCGCGCGGTCGCCGAGCTGCTGCGGGTGGCTCCCGTCGCCGACGACCTCGCCCGCCGATTCCAGGAGGCCGGGTTCTCACTCGCCCTGGTCGGCGGTTCGGTCCGCGACGCGCTGCTCGGCCGGCTCGGCAACGACCTGGACTTCACCACCGACGCCCGCCCCGAGGACGTACTGAAGATCGTCCGGCCTTGGGCGGACGCGGTCTGGGAGGTGGGGATCGCGTTCGGCACGGTGGGCGCACACAAGAGTGCCCGCGTCGGCGACACCGACTGGGACTTCCAGATCGAGATCACCACCTACCGGTCGGAGGCCTACGACCGCACCTCGCGCAAGCCCGAGGTGTCGTACGGCGACTCCATCGCGGAAGACCTGGTCCGCCGGGACTTCACGGTGAACGCGATGGCTGTGGCACTGCCGGAGAAGGAGTTCATCGATCCGCACGGTGGCCTGGCGGACCTCGCGGCGCGCGTGCTGCGGACCCCGGGGACGCCCGAGGAGTCGTTCTCGGACGATCCGCTGCGCATGATGCGGGCCGCCAGATTCGCCGCCCAGCTGGACTTCGAGATCGCCCCCGAGGTTGTCACCGCCATGACGGAGATGGCCGAGCGTATCGGAATCGTCTCGGCGGAGCGGATCCGTGACGAGTTGAACAAGCTCGTCCTGTCCACCCATCCGCGCAAGGGACTGACCGTGCTCGTGGACACCGGGCTCGCCGAGCACGTCCTGCCCGAGCTGCCGGCGCTCCGCCTGGAGCGCGACGAGCACCACCGGCACAAGGACGTCTACGAGCACACGCTGATCGTCCTCGAGCAGGCGATCGCGTTGGAGCAGGACGGCCCGGACCTCACGCTCCGGCTGGCCGCGCTGCTCCATGACATCGGGAAGCCGCGTACCCGCCGCTTCGAGGACGACGGCCGTGTCTCCTTCCACCACCACGAGGTGGTCGGCGCGAAGATGACGAAGAAGCGCATGACCGCATTGAAGTACTCCAACGAGCTGGTGAAGGACGTCTCACGGCTGGTCGAGCTCCACCTGCGCTTCCACGGGTACGGCACCGGGGAGTGGACGGACTCGGCGGTCCGCCGCTACGTCCGTGACGCGGGGCCGCTGCTGGACCGCCTGCACAAGCTGACCCGCTCCGACTGCACCACCCGCAACAAGCGGAGGGCGGCCGCGCTGTCCCGGGCCTACGACGGCCTGGAGAAGCGCATCGCCCAGCTACAGGAGCAGGAGGAGCTGGACTCCATCCGCCCCGACCTCGACGGCAACCAGATCATGCAGATCCTGGACGTCGGGCCCGGCCCGGTCATCGGCAAGGCGTACAAGCACATGCTGGAGCTGCGCCTGGAGAACGGCCCGATGGGGCACGACGCCGCGGTGAAGGCCCTCAAGGAGTGGTGGGCCGCGCAAAACTGAGCCGAACTGTGTCCCGGCGATGTTTCACGTGAAACACGTCCGCGGGCCGACGGCATCCGGGGCGGTGTTTCACGTGAAACACCGCGCCTCGTCGCGCCCGGCCCCATGTCGTTCGAAGCGGGCCAGCGTCACGGAGATACCGCCGTAGATCAGGGAGACCAGCACCACCAGTGCGGTTGAGCGGCCGTCCGGTGGCAGTAGCAGGGCCGCCACGCCTGCCGCGCCGACGAAGGCCACGTTGAAGAGGACGTCGTACACGGAGAAGACGCGGCCACGGAAGTCGTCGTCGACACCCGTCTGCACGAGGGTGTCCGTGGCGATCTTGGCGCCCTGGGTGATCACACCCAGGACGAAGGCGGCGGCCAGGAGCGGGGCGGTGGCGAAAGGGAGACCGAGAGCCGGTACGAGCACCGTCGCTGTACCGGAGCACACCACGATCCAGCGGCCCGGGCCGAGCCGGCCCGCCGCCCAGGGCGTCACCACGGCCGCCGCGAAGAATCCCGCGCCGGACAGCGCCAGTGCCGGCCCGAGCAGGCGCAGTCCTTCTTCGGGAGTGTCGGAGAGGGCGTAGCGGCAGAGCATGAGCAGCAGCACGAGAAGCGCGCCGTAGCAGAAGCGCATCAGCGTCATCGCGGTCAGGGCCCAGGCGGTCTCCCGGCGCCGGGGTGCGGCCAGGTGCCGCACGGCCGCGGCCAGCTCGCGTGCCGTCTCGGCGAGCGCCGTACCGAGGTGGGGGCGAGCCGGGTGCCGGTCGGGACCGAGGAGGCCGGGAGCCAGGCTCAGGGACGCCAGGCTCGCGCACAGGTAGAGAAGCGCACCGAGCAGTACCACCGCGGCGTCGGAACCCGAGGCCAGGAGCCGTACACCGAGAGCCAGGCCTCCGCCGGCGGTCGCGGCGAGCGTGCCGGCCGTGGGTGAGACCGAGTTGGCCAGCACCAGGCGCTCGGCGTCCACCACGCGGGGCAGGGCGGCGGACAACCCGGCGAGAACGAAGCGGTTCACGGCCGTGACGCAGAGGGCGGAGACGTAGAACAGCCAGTCGGGGACACGGCCGAGGATGAGCCCGGCGGTGGCCGCGGCGAGCACGGCCCGCAGCAGATTGCCGTACACGAAGACCTGTCGGCGCCGCCAGCGGTCGAGCAGGACCCCGGCGAACGGTCCCACAAGGGAGTAGGGGAGCAGCAGGACCGCCATCGCCGAGGCGACCGCGGCGGCCGAGGTCTGCTTCTCCGGGGAGAAGACGACGTAAGCGGCGAGCGCGATCTGGAAGACGCCGTCGGCACCCTGGGACAGGAGACGGACGTACAGCAGACGCCGGAAGTACCGCAGACGCGACAGGAGACGCAGGTCTCGGACGACAGGCATGGGGCACAGCCTCACACATGAGGAAAGTCCCCGGGTCAGGGGACCCGGGGACCTTCACCGCCCTGGCAGGAGCGTTGTTTCGACGCGCCGCTGTGCCGAGCCGGCGATCAGCTCTGACTAGCGCTCGACGTCACCGCGGATGAACTTCTCGACGTTCTCACGGGCCTCGTCGTCGAAGTACTGCACCGGCGGGGACTTCATGAAGTACGAGGACGCCGACAGGATCGGGCCGCCGATGCCGCGGTCCTTGGCGATCTTCGCTGCGCGCAGGGCGTCGATGATGACACCCGCGGAGTTCGGGGAGTCCCAGACCTCGAGCTTGTACTCCAGGTTCAGCGGGACGTCACCGAAGGCGCGGCCCTCGAGGCGGACGTAGGCCCACTTGCGGTCGTCCAGCCAGGCCACGTAGTCCGACGGGCCGATGTGGACGTTCTTCTCACCAAGGTCCCGGTCGGGGATCTGGGAGGTGACGGCCTGCGTCTTGGAGATCTTCTTGGACTCCAGGCGCTCGCGCTCGAGCATGTTCTTGAAGTCCATGTTGCCACCGACGTTCAGCTGCATCGTGCGGTCGAGGACGACACCGCGGTCCTCGAACAGCTTCGCCATGACGCGGTGCGTGATGGTGGCACCGACCTGGGACTTGATGTCGTCACCGACGATCGGCACACCGGCCTCGGTGAACTTGTCCGCCCACTCCTTGGTGCCGGCGATGAAGACCGGGAGGGCGTTGACGAAGGCGACCTTGGCGTCGATGGCGGCCTGCGCGTAGAACTTCGCGGCGGCCTCGGAGCCCACGGGGAGGTAGCAGACCAGGACGTCGACCTGCTTGTCCTTCAGGATCTGGACGATGTCGACCGGCTCGGCGTCCGACTCCTCGATGGTCTCGCGGTAGTACTTGCCGAGACCGTCGAGGGTGTGGCCGCGCTGGACCGTCACACCGGTGGTGGGAACGTCGCAGATCTTGATGGTGTTGTTCTCGGAGGCGCCGATCGCGTCCGCGAGGTCCAGGCCGACCTTCTTGGCATCGACATCGAACGCGGCGACGAACTCGACGTCGCGCACGTGGTAGTCACCGAACTGCACGTGCATCAGGCCGGGCACCCTGGCCGCCGGGTCGGCGTCCTTGTAGTACTCGACTCCCTGCACCAGCGACGCCGCGCAGTTGCCCACGCCGACGATGGCTACGCGAACCGAACCCATTCCGGTTGCTCCCTGTGTGTACGAGTGAGGCCCTGACTGGGCGCTCACGTGGCGGTGTCGTCGGGCGTATCCGTCCCGGAGGTGTCCCCGGGGCGGGGCAGGCCGCCCGTCGATCCTGTGGTGGTGTCCTGCTGAGCGGTCCCCCCGGACGCGGAACCCTTCAGGTCCCGCCCGGCCCGCTCGCTCTCGATGAGCTCGTTCAGCCAGCGCACTTCGCGCTCCACGGACTCCATGCCGTGGCGCTGTAGCTCAAGCGTGTAGTCGTCGAGGCGCTCCCGGGTGCGCGCCAGCGAGGCGCGCATCTTCTCCAGGCGCTCCTCCAGGCGGCTGCGCCGGCCCTCCAGCACGCGCATGCGCACATCGCGCGAGGTCTGCCCGAAGAAGGCGAACCGTGCGGCGAAGTGCTCGTCCTCGTACGCGTCAGGGCCGGTCTGCGAGAGCAGCTCCTCGAAATGTTCCTTGCCTTCCGCCGTCAGCCGGTAAACGATCTTGGCGCGGCGGCCGGCGAGAGGAGCGGCGAGCGCGTCCTCGTGGGTGCTTCCCGGCTCCTCGATCAGCCAGCCGTTGGTGACCAGCGTCTTCAGGCAGGGGTACAGCGTTCCGTAACTGAACGCACGGAACACACCCAGTGACGTGTTCAGGCGTTTGCGCAGCTCGTAGCCGTGCATCGGGGATTCGCGGAGCAGGCCGAGTACGGCGAACTCAAGGATGCCGGAACGCCGGCTCATCGTCGCCTCCTCCCGGTCCCGCAGGCCGATCCCGCAGGTCTCGCAGTGCCTGTCCGTGTCTTTATACCGTGCTGATGTATCGACTCGATACATCAGCACGATAGAACGGCCGACTGTGGGCGACAAGGGGGATGACGGTGAACGGGATCACATCACCGATTCGTTGGAGGCAAGTTGCCTGTTTTGGGGTGAACTTCGGGGCTCGGCAGGTTTTGGCGGTGCGTAGTCTGTGCGGCATGCACACCACCGGGAACCACGTGGCGCCCGGGACGCGTCGTCGTCCTCGGTGCGGTACGGGTGAATGCGGAACCGACCACATCCGTACTTCGGGGGGACCGGAAACCAGCCGCCGTTCCAGGCGCGCACGGGTGCGCCTGCCCGAGGAGTAAATCGTTCGATGAGCGAGCACCGTCGCAAACCGCCGCAGCCGCAGGGAGGCGGACGTGCCGCGGCCCGACGCGGCCAGTCCGGTTCGTCCCCCGGCCGCCGTGCGGCACCGCGAGGCGCCACCGGGGCCCCTGCCGACTCCTATGCGTCCAGTTCCTATGGTCCGGATTCCCAGGACACGGGAGGCGATGCCTACGGCAGCCGTGCCGAGGCCCGCCGGGCGGCGCAGAAGGGCGGCCGCCGCAGACCGGCCGACGCCGCCGCCCCGGACGGCCGGCGCGGTGGTCCGGGCGGTCCAGCCGGCCCCGGACGCGGCAGGGGCCGGACGGCAACGGCACCCGGCAAGAAGCGGCTGATCGACTATCCCCGGGCCGGCAGGCACGGCTGGGGGCGCTGGGTGCCGTCCTGGAAGCTGGTCAGCGGCCTGTTCATCGGCTTCCTCGGCGGTCTGGTCGCGATGGTGGGCATCGGGTACGCGATGGTCTCGATCCCCAACGAGAACGACGCGGCCAAGTCCCAGAACAACGTCTACTACTGGGCCGACAAGAGCCAGATGGTCGCCACGGGTACCGGCGTCAACCGGCAGAACGTCAACATCGAGCAGATCCCGGTGGCGATGCGCTACGCCGTGATCTCCGCCGAGAACAAGTCCTTCTACCAGGACTCGGGTATCGACCCCATGGGCATCGCGCGTGCCGTGGCCAACATGGCGCGGGGCGGTCAGACGCAGGGCGGCTCGACCATCACCCAGCAGTACGTGAAGAACACGTACCTCAGCCAGGACCAGACGCTCACCCGTAAGTTCAAGGAGATGTTCATCTCCATCAAGGTGGGCACGAAGCTGAAGAAAGACGTCATCCTGCGGGGTTATCTGAACACCTCGTACTTCGGCCGGGGCGCGTACGGCATCCAGGCCGCGGCGCAGACCTACTACGGCAAGGACGCGGTCGACCTCCAGCCGAGCGAGTGCGCCGTCCTCGCGGCCCTGCTCAAGGGCCCGACGTACTACGACCCGGCGGGCGCCCAGGATCTCGACAAGTCGGCGAGCGCCGAGGCCAACAAGAAGCGCTCCCAGGCCCGCTGGGCCTGGATCCTCGGCGAGATGCACAAGGACAAGCACCTCAGCGACGCCCAGTACCAGAAGGCGATCAAGAAGTACCCGATGCCGGACGGCCGCAAGGCGACCAAGGGCATGACCGGGCAGATCAGCTACCTGGTCGACACGGCGAAGAAGTACGTGCTCGCCCACTCCGACATCACGGAGGCCCAGTTCGACCGGGGTGGTTACCAGATCTACACGACGTTCCAGAAGGGCAAGGTCAACGCCCTGGCCAAGGCCGTGAAGAACGTCCAGAAGGACCGGCTCGACCCGAAGCACCGCGACCTCGACAAGTACGTCCAGTTCGGCGCGGCCTCGGTGGTGCCCAGGGACGGTGCCATCGTCGCTCTCTACGGCGGTGACGGCTACGAGAACGGGCACTTCACGAACAACGCCGACACCTCCGGCGTACCGGTGGGTTCGACCTGGAAACCGTTCGTGCTCGCCGCGGCCATGAAGTACGGCACGTACGACTCCAATGGCGAGGGTCTGTCTCCGCTGAGCAAGTACAACGGCAACGACCACTTGAAGGTCCACAAGCCGGACGGGTCGTTCTACCTCAACAAGGACAATTCGTACTTCTTCCAGAACAACGAGAGCGACCATCCGTGGGGGTACATCACCCTGCGCAAGGCGATGGAGCAGTCCGTCAACACACCGTTCGTGCAGCTCGGTGTCGACGTGGGGATGACGCACGTCCGGGACGTCGCCAAGTCCGCCGGCATCCTCGGCGACAGCATGTCGCAGGACCTCAACCCGTCCTTCGCCATCGGTACGTCGACGCCCAGCGCGATCCGCATGGCCGACGCCTACGCGACATTCGCCGCGTCCGGCAAGCAGACGGACCCGTACTCCGTGACCGCGGTCAAGGTCAACGGCGCGGACGCGCCGAGCTTCGTCAAGCCCAGGCCCGCCCCCCAGCAGGTACTGGACCCGAACATCGCCAACAACGTCACGGACGTCCTGGAGAACGTCATCCAGAACGGCACGGGCACGAACGCCAAGGCTCTCGGCCGGACGGCGGCCGGCAAGACCGGCACCACCGACGAGAACAAGTCGGCCTGGTTCGTCGGCTACACCCAGCAGCTGTCGACCTCGGTGGCGATGTTCCGCGAGAACCCCAAGGACCACAAGCTGCTGTCCATGAACGGCACGGCGGGCGTGGACTCCATCCACGGTGGCGACATCCCGACATCCGTGTGGACCGAGTACATGAGGACCGCGCTCAAGGGGAAGAACGACCCCGGTTTCCCGTCCGCCACCGAGATCGGCTCGGTCAAGGACGAGGTGGGCGCCCCTTCCCCGACCCCGAGCGCCACGTTCACGCCGTCTCCGACTCCGACGCCGAGCGCCACACCGAGTCCGACGCCCAGTGAGACGACACCCACGCCGTCTCCCTCGGCCAGCGCGTCCTGCACCCTCGGATGGGGCAACACCTGCGACGGGAACACCACCGGCACCGGTGGCACGGACACGGGCGGGGGCACCGACGGAGGCACCACCCCGGCGCCCACGGACACAGCCGGGAACGGGAACACCCGGGGCAACGGCAACGGCAACGGCGGCTTCTTCGGAGGCCCGACCGGTTAGCTAGGCGATCTGTCCGGTTGGCGCCCATATCGCCGACGGCGGGTGTTTCACGTGAAACACGGGCCGCCGCACCCACGAGGTGCGGCGGCCCTCGGCGTGTCCAGGGGCAGGTACGGCAGGATGTGCCTCATGCCCAGTGCAGAGATGACGCCCGCGAGCATGCGTGAGCCCGAACCCGTGCGGGCCGCCACGGCACAACCGGTGCAGCCGACCAGGGAGGACGAGGTCGCCGCCGCCGGCAGTGAGCTGATCGGCGGCCCGCTGGGGCAGCGCGCCCTGTCCGGGACCTCCTGGTGGACGCCCGTACGGATCGTGGTGCTCGTGGCGATCGGCATGTTCGCCCTCGGCCTGGTCCAGAAGGCGCCCTGCTACCACAGTGCCTGGTTCTTCGGCGCGAGCAGCCAGTACACGCACGCCTGCTACTCGGACATCCCGCACCTCTACCAGGGCCGTGGGTTCGCCGACCATCTCGTGCCGTACTTCGACAAGCTGCCGGGCGACATGGGCTACCTCGAATATCCGGTGCTGACCGGTCTGTTCATGGAGGTGGCCTCCTGGCTGACCCCGCACAGCGGCAGCATCCAGCACCAGGAGCAGTGGTACTGGTTCGTCAACGCCGGGATGTTGATGGTGTGCGCCGCGGTCGTCGCCGTCTGTGTGGCCCGCACCCACCGCCGGCGCCCCTGGGACGGCCTGCTGGTCGCCCTGTCGCCCGCCTTCGCCCTGACCGCGACCATCAACTGGGACCTGCTGGCGGTGGCTCTGACGGCCGCCGCGATGCTGATGTGGTCGCGGGGCCGGGCCCTTGCCTTCGGTGTCCTGTTGGGGCTCGCCACGGCCGCCAAGCTGTATCCCGTCCTGCTGCTGGGTCCGCTGCTGGTGCTCTGCTGGCGGGCCGGCAGATGGCGGCAGTTCGGTCAGGCCGTGGCCGGCGCGGTGGTTTCCTGGCTCGTGGTGGACCTGCCCGTGATGCTCACGCACGACGCGTCGGGCTTCCACATCCGCGAAGGCTGGGCGAAGTTCTACACCTTCAGCGAGGAGCGCGGGGTCGACTTCGGCTCCTTCTGGCTGATCTGGTCGCAGAACTCCAGCAACCCGCCCACCACCAGCTTCGTCAACAGCGCCGCCATGGTGCTGGTGGTGCTGTGCTTCCTCGGCGTCGCCGCGCTGGCGTTCACGGCTCCACGCCGCCCGCGCTTCGCCCAGCTGGCGTTCCTGATGGTGGCGGCCTTCGTCCTCACCAACAAGGTCTACTCCCCGCAGTACGTCCTGTGGCTGGTGCCGCTGGCGGTCCTCGCCCGGCCCAGGTGGCGCGATTTCCTGGTCTGGCAGGTGTGCGAGGTGGCGTACTTCCTGGGCATCTGGTTGTACCTCGCCTACACGACCAGCGGCGACGCCCACAAGGGTCTGCCGACGCAGGGCTACCACTGGGCGATCGTCGTCCATCTGCTGGGCACGCTGTACCTGTGTGCCGTCGTCGTACGGGACATCCTCATGCCGGAACGGGACGTCGTGCGCCGGGCCGGAGAGGACGATCCCTCGGGCGGGGTGCTCGACGGTGCGGAGGACGCCTTCGTGTTCGGCGCTGCGGCCCGTCCGTCGCCGCACGCGGTCCGCTTCGAGGGGCCGCAGGTGGACTGGGGCAAGCCCGCGACACCGGCCGGCAAGCCCGGGACACCGACCAGCAAGGACAGTTCGCCGTGAGCGAACAGCCCTCTTGATCCGCCCGTCAGGTCATGCGGAAGGCCGTACGCCGGAATCCCGGAGTACGGCCTTCGCGCTGTCCGGACGGACTCAGCGGTCCACTATCCGGTCGAACTGAGTGGTGGTGTGCCGCAGATGCGCCACCAGCTCGTCACCGACCTTCGGCTCAGGGGCGTCCGCGGGGACGAACAGGATGGACACCTGCATGTGCGGCGGCTCGGCGAACCAGCGCTGCTTGCCGCCCCAGACGAACGGCGAGAGGTTCCGGTTGACCGTGGCGAGCCCGGCCCGTGCGACGCCCTTGGCGCGCGGCATGACGCCGTGCAGGGCCTTCGGGGCTTCCAGGCCCACCCCGTGCGACGTACCGCCCGCCACGACCACCAGGAAGCCGTCGGAGGCCGCCTTCTGCTGCCGGTAACCGAACCGGTCGCCCTTCGCCACGCGTGTGACGTCCAGGACGGCACCGTGGTACTCGGTGGCCTCGTGGTCCCCCAGCCACAGCCGCGTGCCGATGCGGGCGCGGAACCGGGTCTGCGGGAACTGCTGCTGGAGCCGGGCCAGCTCGTCCGCCTTGAGATGGCTGACGAACATCGTGTGCAGCGGCAGCCTGGCCGCACGCAGCCGGTCCATCCAGCCGATGACCTCCTCGACGGCGTCCGAACCGTCGGTGCGGTCCAGCGGCAGGTGGATGGCGAAGCCCTCCAGCCGGACGTTCTCTATGGCCTGGTGCAGCTGGGGCAGCTCCTGCTCGCTGACGCCGTGCCGCTTCATCGAGGACATCACCTCGATGACGACACGGGCGCCGACGAGGCCGTACACGCCGTCGATCGACGACACCGAGCGCACCACCCGGTCGGGCAGCGGCACCGGCTCCTCGCCACGCCGGTACGGCGTCAGCACCAGCAGGTCACCGCCGAAGAAGTCCTTGATGCGCGCGGCCTCGTACGTGGTGCCGACGGCGAGCAGGTCGGCACCGAGCCGTGTGGCCTCCTCCGACAGCCGTTCGTGCCCGAAGCCGTAGCCGTTGCCCTTGCAGACCGGGACCAGCCCCGGGAACTGCTCCTGCACGTGCTTGTGGTGCGCACGCCAGCGCGCGGTGTCGACGTAGAGCGTGAGCGCCATGGCCGGACCCGGGACCTTTCTCGTGACTGCGGTGGATCGGTGAGGTGAGAACTGTGAAGGCTATGGAATCAAACGCCCGCGCGGCTCAGCGGCGCGACATGTAGATGTCGAGCGCCTTGTGGAGCAGCTTGTTCAGCGGGAAGTCCCACTCGCCGAGGTACTCGGCTGCCTGGCCGCCGGTGCCGACCTTGAACTGGATGAGGCCGAAGAGGTGGTCGGTCTCGTCCAGCGAGTCGGAGATACCCCGCAGGTCGTAGACGGTGGCGCCGAGCGCGTAGGCGTCGCACAGCATCCGCCACTGCATCGCGTTCGACGGCCGGACCTCGCGGCCGATGTTGTCGGAGGCGCCGTAGGAGTACCAGACGTGGCCCCCGACGATCAGCATGGTCGCCGCGGACAGGTTCACCCCGTTGTGGCGGGCGAAGTACAGCCGCATGCGGTTGGGGTCCTCGGTGTTGAGGGCCGTCCACATGCGCTGGAAGTACGACAGCGGGCGGGGCCGGAAGTGGTCGCGGACAGCCGTGATCTCGTACAGCCGCTGCCACTCGGGCAGGTCCTGGTAGCCGCCCTGGACGACCTCCACGCCGGCCCTCTCGGCCTTCTTGATGTTGCGGCGCCACAGCTGGTTGAAGTTCTTGTGGACCTCTTCCAGGGAACGGTTGGCCAGCGGCACCTGGTAGACGTAGCGGGGCTGCACGTCACCGAAGCCGGCACCGCCGTCCTCGCCCTGCTGCCAGCCCATGCGGCGCAGCTTGTCGGACACCTCGAAGGCGCGCGGCTCGATGAAGTCGGCCTCCAGGTCGCGCAGCCGCTTGATGTCCGGGTCCTGGATGCCCCTTTTGATGGTGTCCGCGTTCCAGCGCCGGATGATCACCGGCGGGCCCATCTTCACGGAGAAGGCGCCCTGCTCCTTCAGGTGCGCCAGCATCGGCTGGATCCAGTCGTCCAGGTTCGGCGCGTACCAGTTGATGACCGGGCCCTCGGGCAGGTATGCCAGATAGCGCTTGATCTTGGGCAGCTGGCGGTAGAGGACCAGGCCGACGCCGACCAGCTGGCCGCTCTTGTCGAACCAGCCGAGGCTCTCCGAGCGCCACTCGGCCTTCACATCGGCCCATGCCGGGACCTGCATGTGGCTCGCCGCAGGCAGGCTCTGGATGTAAGCCAGATGTTGCTCACGGCTGATGGTCCTCAGGGTCAGGCTCATGTCGGGGCGCTCCTCGGGCTGGTGTGTCCCCATGGGTACAGGGGCTCCGGCTCTCGCGCCGAAGCCTACTGCGCCCCGCGAGCGCCCCGACTGGGCGTACGGGCCTTAGCCCGGACGGGTCAGCTAGATGAGCCCGCCGAACAGTCCGCCGTGTGCCATGCCGAGCAGGAAACCGATTCCCGAGGCACCGAGGCCCAGGATCAGACCGAAGCGCTCGCGAGTGGTCACGGAGATCCACTGTCCGTACACGCCGACCAGGAGCCCGGCCAGGCCGGCCCAGGACGTCAGCAGGTGGAGGCCGTGGAAGAACGACGTGATGAAGGACAGCAGCCCCAGGACCAGCGTCACCGCCATGAGGGCGTCCTGGAGCGGATGGGACTTGCCGTCCGTCGCGAACAGGGATCCGGCTGTGTTGGGCTGCAATGCCTGTGCCATAGGGCACCTCCTGCGGAAGCGGCGCATCGTAGCGCCGTCGACACCCGATGGGTACAGATTGACGGCCTCGGCGGCAGGATTTCAACCGGAAGCGGGTGTGCGGGTAGTCTGTACCGTCTGCACGGTGTCTGCCCACACCCACCGGGTGCCCCCTCGGGGCCCTCGACTGTCAGTGGTGGCCGATACCGTTGCGAACGCATCACAACCCTCCTGCCACGGAACGACCGTGGCCGCTGAGTCCGAAGGAGGTGGGTTCCACATGCGTCACTACGAGGTGATGGTCATCCTCGACCCCGATCTCGAAGAGCGTGCTGTCTCCCCGCTGATCGAGAACTTCCTCTCCGTCGTCCGCGACGGTGGCGGCAAGGTTGAGAAGGTCGACACCTGGGGCCGTCGTCGTCTCGCCTACGAGATCAAGAAGAAGCCCGAGGGCATCTACTCGGTCATCGACCTTCAGGCCGAGCCTGCGGTCGTCAAGGAGCTCGACCGCCAGATGAACCTGAACGAGTCGATCCTCCGGACCAAGGTCCTCCGCCCCGAGATGCACTGAGCTTCCGCTCAGCTGATCCCGGGACTCGAGTAGCAGCACCAAGCAGCCAGCAGCAAACCCGCCGAGAGGTTCCCCCATGGCAGGCGAGACCGTCATCACGGTCATCGGCAATCTTGTCGACGACCCCGAGCTGCGCTTCACCCCGTCCGGTGCGGCGGTCGCGAAGTTCCGCGTCGCGTCCACTCCCCGCACCTTCGACCGTCAGACGAACGAGTGGAAGGACGGCGAAAGCCTCTTCCTGACCTGCTCGGTCTGGCGTCAGGCGGCGGAGAACGTCGCCGAGTCGCTCCAGCGAGGCATGCGCGTCATCGTGCAGGGCCGGCTGAAGCAGCGGTCCTATGAGGACCGTGAGGGCGTCAAGCGCACGGTCTACGAGCTGGACGTCGAGGAAGTCGGCCCCAGCCTGCGCAATGCCACGGCCAAGGTCACCAAGACCGCCGGTGGTGGCGGTCGCGGTGGCCAGGGGGGCTACAGCGGCGGTGGCGGCGGCCAGCAGGGCGGCGGCTGGGGCGGTGGTTCCGGTGGCGCCCAGCAGGGTGCCGGCGCCGGCACCGGCGCTCCGGCCGACGACCCCTGGGCGACCGGCACTCCCGCCGGTGGCAGCCAGGCCGGCGGCGGCTGGGGCGGAAGCTCCGGCGGCAACGGTGGCGGCTACTCGGACGAGCCCCCCTTCTAAGCCCTCGGGCTGAGGGTGGGTCGTACCCCAACTTCTTGATCACACAGGAGAAACACCAATGGCGAAGCCGCCTGTGCGCAAGCCGAAGAAGAAGGTCTGCGCATTCTGCAAGGACAAGGTCACGTACGTGGACTACAAGGACACGAACATGCTGCGGAAGTTCATTTCCGACCGCGGCAAGATCCGTGCCCGCCGCGTGACCGGCAACTGCACGCAGCACCAGCGTGACGTCGCCACGGCCGTCAAGAACAGCCGTGAGATGGCGCTGCTGCCCTACACGTCCACCGCGCGATAAGGGAAGGGTGACCCACTCATGAAGATCATCCTCACCCACGAGGTCTCCGGCCTCGGTGCCGCGGGCGACGTCGTCGACGTCAAGGACGGTTACGCTCGCAACTACCTGATCCCGCGGAAGTTCGCTATCCGCTGGACCAAGGGTGGCGAGAAGGACGTCGAGCAGATCCGTCGCGCTCGCAAGATCCACGAGATCCAGACCATCGAGCAGGCCAACCAGATCAAGGGCCAGCTCGAGGGCGTCAAGGTCACTCTGGCCGTCCGCTCCGGCGACTCCGGCCGTCTCTTCGGTTCCGTCACCCCGGCCGACATCGCTTCCGCGATCAAGGCTTCCGGTGGCCCCGAGGTCGACAAGCGCCGCGTCGAGCTGACCTCTCCGATCAAGACCCTGGGCGCCCACGAGACGTCCGTGCGTCTGCACCCCGAGGTTGCCGCCAAGGTCAGCATCGAGGTCGTCGCGGCCTGATCGCTGCGTGATCACTGTGCTCACCTGAGCACGTGAAAGGGGCCGTACCCGTGAAGGGTGCGGCCCCTTTCACCATGGCCGGGAGCACGTCCGCGCCGTGTTTCACGTGAAACGGTCAGCGGGCCGCGCCCGTCACGATCCAGCGGCCCGAACGGGCGCGCAGCCACAGGGTCAGCATGCGCACCGTCATCATCAGCGCCATCGCCGCCCAGATCGCGGTGAGCCCGCCACCGAGAGCGGGCACCAGCAGGGCCACCGGAGCGAACACCCCCAGGGTGACCACCATGGCCCAGGCCAGGTAGGGGCCGTCGCCCGCGCCCATCAGAACCCCGTCCAGGACGAAGACGATCCCGCAGACGGGCTGGGAGAGCGCCACCAGCAGCAGTGCCGGCAGGGCGACGTCCTGGACCACGGGATCGCTGGTGAACAGCGGCAGAAACAGCGGCCGGGCGGCCACCACGAGCAGGCCGAGTACGACACCGGTCGCGATTCCCCACTGGATCATTCGGCGGCATGCCTCGCGTGCGCCGTCGGCGTCGTCGGCGCCGAGGTACCGGCCGATGATGGCCTGCCCCGCGATCGCGATCGCGTCCAGCGCGAAGGCCAGCAGGTTCCACAGCGACAGGGTGATCTGATGTGCGGCGATGTCGGCGTCGCCGAGCCGTGCCGCGACCGCTGTCGCGATCATGATGATCGCCCGCAGGGACAAGGTACGGACGAGGAGGGGGACGCCTGCCCGGGCCGAGGCCCGGATGCCGGCGGCGTCCGGACGGAGGGAAGCACCGTGCCGTCGGGCCCCGCGGACGACGACGGCCAGGTAGACGGCCGCCATCCCGCACTGCGCGATGACCGTGCCCCAGGCCGAGCCGGCGATGCCGAGTCCGGCGCCGTAGACCAGCACCAGGTTCAGTCCGGCGTTGGCGACGAAGCCGCCGACCGCGACGTAGAGGGGAGTCCGGGTGTCGTGCAGGCCGCGCAGGACACCGGTGGCGGCCAGGACGCCGAGCATGGCGGGGATGCCCAGTGCGGAGATGCGCAGATACGTCGTGGCGTAGGGGGCCGCAGTGGCGGAGGCGCCGAAGAGGTCCACGATCACCGGGGCGAGGGGCAGGACGACGGCGATCACCGCGGCACCGAGCAGCAGCGCCAGCCAGATCCCGTCCATGCCCTGCCGGATGGCTGCCTGGAGATCACCGGCTCCCACGCGGCGGGCGACGGCGGCCGTGGTGGCGTAGGCGAGGAAGACGAAGATGCTCACGGCGGTGGTGAGGAGCGCCGAGGCGACGCCGAGACCGGCGAGCTGAGTGGTCCCGAGGTGGCCGACGATGGCGCTGTCCGCCAGGACGAACAGAGGCTCGGCGATGAGGGCGCCGAAGGCCGGGACGGCCAGTGCGACGATGTCCCTGTCGTGCCGTCTCCGGGTCGCGCGGAGGGTCGCTGGAGCCTGTGTCATGCGCATCAATCTAATCGTCCACAGGTAAGTGATGCAATTGGCTATTGATCCTTACTTGCCGTCTCATGGCGTGTCCTTTCGGGAACCGTTCGAAGCGATCTTGGCCCGATGGGGAAAGTTTTTCTTCTGCACAGCCAGTGGACGGCAAAACTGCTGGTCAGAGGGTTTCCCTTGAGGGGATCGAGGGCTTGTTCACAGGGCTGTCCACCGGGTCGTGCACAGGTTTCGGCGAGTTCTCCACAGCATCCGGGCGGTCGTCCACATGGCCTGTGGATAACCAGATTGGCTGACGGTGCCGCCGGGCCTACCGTGGTCCGGCGCCCGCTCCTTCTCGCGGCCCCGGAAGCATCTGTGTTCCGGCCCGGGAAACGTCACAAATCCGACGCGTCAGAAGCGGAGTTGGGCCTCTTGTTTGTCAGTGTCGTGCCGTACAAAAGACGTCGGCGAGGTCCGCCGTGCGGACGGGAGGAGGTGGCTCGGTGAGCATTTCCGAGCCCTTGGACGATCCGTGGGCCGACAGCGGGCCCAGTGATCGTCTGCCGGCCTCCCGGCGGCGTGGTGACGGCGGCCGGGGCCGTGACGAACAGCACGACCGGGGCCGGGACAACGGTGCGTGGGAGGGTGCGGGCTCGTCCTTCGAGCGGGTGCCTCCCCAGGATCTGGACGCCGAGCAGTCGGTGCTGGGCGGCATGCTGCTGTCGAAGGACGCCATCGCCGACGTCGTGGAGATCCTCAAGGGCCACGACTTCTACAAGCCCGCGCACGAGACGATCTACCAGGCCATCCTGGACATCTACGCCAAGGGTGAGCCGGCCGACCCGATCACCATCGCCGCCGAACTCACCAAGCGCGGCGAGATCAACAAGGTCGGCGGGGCCGCGTATCTGCACACTCTCGTCCAGACCGTGCCGACGGCGGCCAACGCCGAGTACTACGCGGAGATCGTCCACGAGCGGGCCGTCCTGCGCCGCCTGGTCGAGGCCGGCACGCGCATCACGCAGATGGGCTACGCGGCCGACGGCGACGTGGACGAGATCGTCAACAGCGCCCAGGCAGAGATCTACGCGGTCACCGAGCAGCGCACCAGCGAGGACTACCTGCCGCTCGGCGACATCATGGAGGGCGCCCTCGACGAGATCGAGGCGATCGGCTCACGCAGCGGTGAGATGACGGGCGTACCCACCGGGTTCACCGACTTCGACTCGCTGACGAACGGCCTCCACCCGGGTCAGATGATCGTCATCGCGGCCCGTCCCGCCATGGGTAAGTCGACGCTCGCACTGGACTTCGCGCGTGCCGCCTCGATCAAGAACAACCTCCCGAGCGTCATCTTCTCGCTCGAGATGGGCCGCAACGAGATCGCGATGCGGCTGCTGTCCGCCGAGGCCCGGGTCGCCCTGCACCACATGCGTTCCGGCACGATGACCGACGAGGACTGGACCCGGCTCGCCCGCCGCATGCCGGACGTCTCGGCCGCGCCCCTGTACATCGACGACTCCCCGAACCTGTCGATGATGGAGATCCGCGCCAAGTGCCGGCGGCTGAAGCAGCGCAACGACCTGAAGTTGGTCGTCATCGACTACCTCCAGCTGATGCAGTCCGGCGGCTCCAAGCGCGCCGAGAGCCGTCAGCAGGAGGTCTCGGACATGTCCCGTAACCTCAAGCTGCTCGCGAAGGAGCTGGAGCTCCCGGTCATCGCCCTCTCCCAGCTCAACCGTGGCCCCGAGCAGCGCACCGACAAGAAGCCGATGGTCTCCGACCTGCGTGAGTCCGGTTCCATCGAGCAGGACGCCGACATGGTCATCCTGCTGCACCGCGAGGACGCGTACGAGAAGGAGTCCCCGCGCGCGGGCGAGGCCGACCTGATCGTCGCCAAGCACCGTAACGGCCCCACCGCCACGATCACGGTCGCCTTCCAGGGTCACTACTCCCGTTTCGTGGACATGGCTCAGACCTGACCGGAGCTTTCACGGAGTCCCGCACCGACGGCGCTGCGAGCCGGCGCTGAACGATGTCCTCACGCTCGCGTGGATCCGGCGTTGTCCTCGGCTCGCCGACGTCGGTACTCCGCTGCCCTGGCTTCGTAGTCCTGGTGCTCCCGCGCATGGTCCGGGGGCAGGTGCGGCGCGTCCGGGGACGTGGTGGCGAAGAACCGCTCGAGCGCGGTGTTCGAACTCATGGCGAGTTCGCCGGACCGGGCGAACATCGCCGCCTCATAGCGTGAGACAGCCTTGTCGAGGCTCGCCTCCTCGCTGACGGCGTGCGCGAGTTCCGCGCCGTCGAGCAGGGCGAGGTTCGCGCCGTGGCCACCGAAGGGAGCCATGGCGTGGGCGGAGTCGCCGATCAGGGTGACCCCGGGGACGCGGTCCCAGGTCAGCGGGGCGGGCAGTGCCCAGAAGGAACGCGGTACGTAGTCACCGTCGTTGTCGGTGAGCAGCGGCCGCATGGACGAGGACCAGCCGCTGAACTCCCGCAGCAGACAGGACCGGACGGACTCGCGGTCGGCGAGGTTGACCCCGGCCTTGACGTGCCAGTCCAGCTCGGCACGGAACGACACGTAGCCGCGGACCACACCGTTGCTGTTGCGCTGAACGATCACCGCGCGGCCGTCGCAGTCGTTGGCGAACATGTGCCCGGCACCGACGATCGCGGCGATCTCGGGGTGCCGGGTGTCCACGGCGTCGAATCGGACGTCGAGGAAACAGACCCCCAGGTATTCCGGAACCGCGTCGGTGAGCAGGGGGCGGACCTTCGACCAGGTGCCATCGGCGCCGATCACCAGGTCCGCTTCCACACTGGCACCGTTGGCGAACTCCAGGCGGTGCACGCCCTTGCCGAGCGGTGCCGCCTTGACGAGTTCGTGTCCCCAACGGACCGTGCCGGGCCACAGGTGCTCGTGCAGCATGGTCCGTAGTTGGCCGCGGTCGATCTCGGGCGCTGCCCGGTCGCCCGCGGCGGGGGTGAACTCCGCTAGCACCGTGCCCTGGTGATCCCGGCGGCTCTTGGCCTGGCCCTCGACGCGGGCCGACGCCAGGAAGGCGTCCATCAGCCCGGCATCCTCCAACGCGATCTGGCCGGAGTCGGCGTGCAGGTCGAGTGTTCCTCCCGTGTCGCGGGAGTCCACGGCGGCATCGGCGTCGTACACCGTCGGCGCTATGCCATGTCCCTGCAAGACCCGGGCACACATCAGCCCGGCCGGCCCGCCGCCGATGATGGCGATTCGGGGTGTGGTCGTCACGGTTCGCTCCTGTCGGTTGCGCTGTCCTGACCCCACGCACCGTAGGTGAAACGGATACGAATATGCAACCGATACACTTAGAGACTGGATCAACTCTCCTGTTAGGGTCGGAGCGTGACCGAGATGGGGCGCCGTGAGCGCAAGAAGGCCGCCACCCGCCAGGCCCTGGCGGACGCGGCGCTGAGGCTGTTCCTGGAGCGGGGCTACGACGCGGTCGGCGTGCGGGAGATCGCCGAGGCCGCCGATGTCTCGGTGACCACGCTGTTCAAACACTTCCCCGACGGCAAGGAAGCGCTGGTCTTCGACCAGGACACCGATCGTGAGGCCGCGCTGGTGGCCGCCGTCCGCGACCGCCCGGAGGGCCGGTCGATCCCGCAGGCGCTGCGTCAGTTGCTGCGCGAGGAGAGCTCCCAGCGGGTCCGCGACGACCCCCGCTTCGCCGGATTCCTCCGCCTGATCGACACCACTCCGGTGCTGCGCGAGTACGCCCGCCGCATGTGGCTGCGCCACGAGAACGCCCTGGCCGCCGCGATCGCCGCCGACACCGGGCTGCCCGCCGATGACGCCGGCTGCCAGGCACTGGCCCACTTCGCCCTCGACGCCGTCACCCTCGTCCGGGGGCGGGAGGACCCCGAGGCCGCCCTCGACCGGATCTTCACCCTCCTCGACCAGGGATGGACAGGCACGACAGGGGAATCCAGGGGACACACCGGCACTTGACCGCCCTGCCGCCCCCGGTCCTACCGACGACGGCCGCCGCTCGGGCGAGTTCCTGCCCGATGCTGCCGATGCAGCGCCTCAGGATCCGTGTCCTTTCCCCCGCTGTCGCGTCATCACGACGGCGGTCCTGAGGCTTCGGCTCACTCCGTTACGGGCAGGCACTCGGCGAGCAGGTCGACGACGTCGCGCCAGGCTCGCTGCGCGTGTCGCGGGTGGTAGCCGACGCCGGGGACCACGGGGTGGTCGACCGGCGGGTGGTGGAAGGCGTGCAACGCCCCGCCGTAGACCACGAGGCGCCAGTCGACGCCCGCGGCCTGCATCTCGGCGGTGAACGCGTCCCGTTGTGCGGGCGGCATGATGGGGTCTTCCGACCCGACCCCGGCCCACACCGGGCAGCGGATGCGCGCCGCCTCGCCCGGTCGGCCCGTGGTCAGTGCGTTGACCGTCCCGATCGCGCGCAGGTCGACGCCGTCGCGCCCGAGTTCCAGCCCGATGGCGCCCCCGGTGCCGTAGCCGATAGCGGCGATCCGGTCGGGGTCGGTCCGCGGTTCGGTGCGCAGCACGTCGAGCGCCGCGTGGCCGATGCCCCGCATCCGGTCGGGGTCGGCGAGCAGCGGCATGCACCGGGCCAGCATCTCCTCGGGGTCGCCCAAGTAGCGCCCGCCGTGGAGGTCGAAGGCCAGCGCCACGTATCCCAGCTCGGCGAGCGCATCGGCCCGCCGGCGTTCGACGTCGCTGAGCCCCATGCCCTCCGGTCCGAGCAGCACCGCGGGCCGGCGGCCGACACCGGCGGGGAGCGCGAGGTGACCGATCATCGTGAGGCCGTCGGCCGGGTACTCGACCGTGCGTGTGGTGACCGTCGTCATGGGTCCGGACTGTAGTGATCGCCGAGTCCGGTGGGGCCGCTCTTCGCCGTCGGCAGAACGGCGCGGGTCCAGACCGCGCGCCTCACTGCGCCGGCACATGGCCTGGGTGGCTACGGCTGCCAGGCTGGTGTCCGCCTGGCAGCGGCGTGTGTGAGGCCGCCCATGGACTCGCTCCCGGGCTCAGACCAGTTCCGGCTGGGGTTCCGGTTGGGGGACCGGCGCGGTTTTCGGTTCCCACGGTCCGGTGGTCCGTACGTAGCCATAGATCACGGAGACCATCGCCAGAACGAGGAGTGGTCCGAACACCGACGGATGCCCGGCCATGTGCACCGGCAGATAGCGATAGGACACCAGGAGAGCGGCGAAGACCGTCGTGCCGTAAGCGACCAATTGGATTCCGGACCGGTCCCAGCCGCGTTCGAGTGAGCGCAGAGCCGCCTCGATCGTGAGGGTGAACACCACGCCGGCAATGATGTCCGTGCCGTAGTGGTAGCCGAAGCCCAGGGTGGCGCCGAGCGTGGCGATCAGCCAGAAGGTGCCGGCGAAGCGCAGCAGCCGCGGCCCCTTGCGGGAATGTATGAAGATCGCGGTAGCCCACGCGGTGTGCAGGCTCGGCATGCAGTTGCGCGGGGTGATCTCGTCGAACGGCATGTCGTGCGGGGTCGCCATGACCGGCGGTGTGTGCGGCCACTGGTCGGCCACCGCCCAGTGCCCGCCGTCCGCGCCGTAGGCGAAGATGGGTCCGACCACGGGGAAGAGCATGTAGATGCCGGGCCCCAGGAGGCCGATCACCAGGAAGGTGCGCACCAGATGGTGGCGCGGGAATCGGCGCTCGGCCGCCACGTTGCGCAGCTGGTAGAGCGCGACGACGACCGCGGCCACCGCGAGCTGGATGTAGACGTAGTCCAGGACATGGTCGCCGATCGGGCCGGTGGCCCTGACGATCCGGCCTGCCACCCAGGACGGGTTGCCCAGCGCGTGATCGGCGGTCGCCACGTACTGGTCGAGCACCGTCGGCCGGGTCTTCGACGTGATGAGCAGCCAGGTGTCACCGGTCTTGCGGCCGGCCACCAGTAGCAGGCCCAGCCCGACGCCCTTCAGCAGCAGGACTCGTTCCCGTCCGGTGCGGCGCGTGACAGCGATGACCGCGTAGCCCAGGACCACCCACAACGCGCCGTTGCCGAAGCCCAGCTTGGCATCGGCCGCCCAGCGCACCAGCAGGAAGACGACGTCGATGCCGATCGCGACACCAGCGGCGATCAACCGTTGCCGCCAGGTGAGTACGACCATCATCAAAGCCATGCTGGCGTATAGCAGGGGCCCCGATTTCGGGGCGACCACGACTTCCTTCACCTGGTTGGTGATCGGCCCCGGCAGACCGTAGCGACGAGCGGCGATCTCCAGTGCGATGAGGAATCCGAGGGCCACCACGCCCGCTGCGGCCCACAGCAGGGGCCGTGGACGGCGCCACGCGGAAGATTGAATTCCACGCCTTATTCGGGAAAATGCCCGCGATTCCATAAGTATCAATGGTTCGGCCGATTTGATAGGGGTTGGTGGAGTAGGTCACTCATCGTGCTGGCTGGCATGGTTTTCCGGTTAGGGCAGGTGATAGGGGCGATCGTCGTAAGTTAGAACATGTTATCGGAGTGGTGCGAGCGGGTTTCGTTGCTCACCGGTCCGGTGAGGGCCGGTCGTTCCGGCGTTCATTGGCGCAACGCGCCGGAGATGACCATGGCACTGTCCGCCCCTGCCGGTACAGCCCCCTTTTCGGTCCGCGCGTCCTGAGGCCATGCCCTCGCACCGCGCAGGTCCATATTCGACGTCCGGCGCCGCAACCGGGTGGACTGTGCCCATGACGACATCTCATGAAGCGCTGCTCCCTGGCACCCGGCGTGCCTTGCTGCACCGGATCGCTGTCGCACAGGCCGAGGGGCGGGCTCCCTCGCTCGTTGCCGTCGTCGTACGGAACGGACAGGCCGTGTGGCACGGTGCGCGGACCTCGGTGGACGGGCACGGGCCGGACGAGACCGTGCAGTACCGGATCGGCTCCCTCACCAAGATCTTCACTGCCGTGCTGGTGATGCGGCTGCGCGACGAGGGTGTGCTCGACCTCGGTGATCAGCTGGAGAGGCATCTGCCCGGCACCGGCGTGGGGAAGGCGACGATCGCGGAACTGCTCGCGCACACCGCGGGGCTGGCGGCCGAGTCACCCGCGCCGTGGTGGGAGCGTACCCCCGGTGCGCTGCGGCCCGAGCTGAGCGATGTGCTCGGTGACCAGCCCCTGCTGCATCCCGTCGGCCGGCGGTTCCACTACTCCAACCCCGGCTACACGGTGCTCGGCGCCCTGGTGGAGCAGTTGCGCGGTGCTTCCTGGGAGAAGGTGCTGCGCGACGAGATCCTGGAGCCACTGGGCCTGCGCCGGACGAGCGCGCAGCCGCAGGCCCCGCACGCGAGTGGCTGGGCGGTGCACCCGTGGGCCGACGCCCTGCTGCCCGAGCCGCTGGAGGACCTGGGCCGGATGGCGCCGGCCGGCCAGCTCTGGTCGACCACCGGGGACCTGGCGCGGTTCGCCGCCTTCCTGGCGCGGGGAGACGACCGGGTCCTGAGTGCGGAGTCGGTACGGGAGATGCGCACCCCCGCGGCGCCCACCGAGGCCGCGGACGTGATGGACGGGGCCACCTACGGCCTGGGGATGCAGATCCAGCGTCGCGACGGCCGACTCCTGGTCGGGCACTCCGGTTCCCTGCCGGGATTCCTGGCGAACCTCACCCTCTGTGTGGAGGACGACGTGGCCGCGGTGGTCCTCGCCAACTGCACGAGCGGACCGCTGCTGGGAGCGGTGGGCGCGGACCTGGTCCGGATCGTCGCCGAGGCCGAACCGCGCATCCCCGAGCCCTGGCGGCCCCTGCGGGAGGTGGATCCGGCGGTGCTGGAGCTGGCGGGGCAGTGGTACTGGGGAACGCACGCCTTCGCCCTGCGGGCTACCGCCGACGGCTTCCTCGTGCTGGCACCGCTGACCGGTGGCGGCCGTCGTGCCCGCTTCCGCGCGAACGGTGACGGCACGTGGACGGGTGTGGAGGGCTACTATGCCGGCGAACTGCTGCGGCCGGTACGGCGTCCCGGTCAAACCGTGAGCCACTTCGATCTCGGCTCGTTCGTGTTCACACGGCAGCCGTACGATCCTGCGGCACCGGTGCCCGGCGGGGTCGACGCGGAGGGGTGGCGGGGCATCGGCTAGCCCTGGGCATCCAAGGGGGGGTGTTTCACGTGAAACACCCCCCTTGCTCGGTTCCCGGCGCTCTCGTCCGCCCGGCGCTGCGGTCAGAGGCGCAGCTTGAAGCCCTCGTGCGACGCTGTGAAACCCAGCCGCTCATAGAAGCGGTGGGCGTCGGTGCGCGACTTGTCGGATGTCAGCTGCACCAACCGGCAGCCGAGCCGCCGGGACGTGTCGACCGCCCACTCGATCAGCAGGCTGCCCAGCCCGCTGCCGCGCTCGCCGGCGTGGATCCGCACCGCCTCGATGAGCGCGCGGGTGGCTCCCTTCTGCGAGAGGCCCGGGATGATCGTGAGCTGGAGGGTCCCGATCACACGGCCCTCGCGCACCGCCACGACGAGGTGCTGGTTCGGGTCGGCGTCGAGGCGCTCCAGCGCGGCCCGGTACGGCGTCAGATCGTCGGGGGACTCGCGCTGAGCGCCCAGCGGGTCGTCGGCGAGCATGGCGACGATCGCCGGGAGGTCGTCGGCGGTCGCGTCCCGTATCTCAAGATCTCCCATGCCCGCACCCTATGCGGGCACGTTCAGGGACTCCACCGCCCGCACCAGCGGCGCCAGTTCGGCGTTCTTGGAGGCCTCGTCCAGGGCCTCACGCAGGGCGGCGTCATTGGTGGGCCGCGCCTCGTCCACCAGGCGCAGGCCCGCCGGAGTGACGTTGGTGTAGATGCCGCGCCGGTCGGTGGGGCACAGGTACCGCTCCAGCAGGCCGCGGTCCTCCAGCCGGGTCACCAGGCGGGTGGTGGCGCTCTGGCTGAGCACGACCGCGTCGGCGACCTGCTTCATCTGGAGGTGCCCGCCCTCGCCGTCGTGCTGCCGGCTGAGCACGTCGAGCAGGGAGTACTCGCGCACGCTCAGGTCGTGTCCGGCCTGTAGGGCGCGCTCGATGTGCGCCTCGATCCTTCCGTGCAGCGCAGAAAGGGCGCACCACCCCTGGGCGAGCGCGGTGAGCGCGGGGTCCGTCGCTGTCATGGCGTTTCCTCCGTCCCGGAGCGGCTGCATCACCAGGATAGGGCACGCCCGCAACATACGGCGGTTGCAAATAACCCGCGTCTGCAATTATTGTGGACAAACGCAAAGCGCTCCTGCAATCGTCTGGGAAGGTGTCCCCCCATGCCTCTCGCGCTTCTGGCCCTCGCGATCGGGGCCTTCGGAATCGGAACGACCGAGTTCGTGATCATGGGCTTGCTGCCCGAGGTCGCGGGCGACTTCGGGGTCTCCATCCCCACGGCGGGACTGCTCGTGACGGGCTACGCGCTCGGCGTGGTCGTCGGTGCCCCGCTGATGACCGTCCTCGGCACCAAGGTCCCGCGCAAGCGGATGCTGATGCTGCTGATGGGCCTGTTCATCGCCGGCAACCTCCTCTCCGCCGTTGCCCCGGCCTTCTCGGTCATGCTGATCGGACGCGTGGTCGCCTCGCTCGCTCACGGCGCCTTCTTCGGCATCGGCTCGGTCGCGGCCGCCGAGCTGGTCGCGCCGCACAAGAAGGCCGGCGCCATCGCCATGATGTTCACCGGTCTGACCGTGGCCAACGTCGTCGGCGTCCCGCTGGGCACACTCGTCGGACAGACCGCCGGCTGGCGTGCCACCTTCGGCATCGTCGCCGCCCTCGGCGTCATCGGTCTCGCCGGCATCGCCAAACTCGTGCCCGACCTGCCGCGCCCGCACGGCGTCCACCTGCGGCACGAGCTGGCCGCCTTCAAGAACGCCCAGGTCCTGCTCGCCATGGCGATGACCGTTCTCGGCTTCGGCGGCGTCTTCGCGGCCATCACCTACATCGCGCCGATGATGACCCATGTCACCGGCTTCGCCGACGGCTCGGTCACCTGGCTGCTGGTCCTCTTCGGCCTGGGCATGGTCGGCGGCAACCTCCTCGGCGGCAGGTTCGCCGACCGCGCCCTCATGCCGATGCTGTACGTCTCGCTGGGCGCCCTGGCCGTCGTCCTCGCTCTCTTCACGCTCACCGCCCACAACAAGATCGCGGCTGCGGCGACCATCGCGCTGATCGGCGCCCTCGGCTTCGCCACGGTGCCACCGCTACAGAAGCGCGTCCTCGACCAGGCCCACGGCGCCCCGACGCTCGCGTCGGCGGTGAACATCGGCGCCTTCAACCTGGGCAATGCCCTGTCCGCCTGGCTCGGCGGTCTCGTGATCGCGGCCGGCTTCGGCTACACGGCCCCCAACTGGGTCGGCGCCGTCCTCGCCGCCGCGGCCCTGGTCCTCGCCGTCCTCTCGGCCGCCCTGGAGCGTCGCGACGGCGCACGCACCACCGCGGCCGCCTCCGGCACCGCCGCCGGGCAGCGGACGCCCGTCGACCACTGAGCCGTCCGGCACGTCGGACACCCGTACCAGGGCGTGCCCGGTACGGCAGACATTCACCTCAGTACCACCAAGGAGACAGTTCCATGAGCACCACCACCGCCGTCGCCCCGCTGACCATCGAGGACGCCGAGCTGCTCATCGGCACGGCCCGCCGAGCGGCCGAGGACGCCGCGGTCACCGTCAGCGTCACCGTCCTGGACGCCGGGGGCAACCTGCTCGCCTTCCGCCGGGACGACCGGGCCGTGCTGATCTCCGGTGAGACCAGCACCCGCAAGGCCTACACGGCGCTCCAGCTGAACGCGCCCACCGCCGGCCTCGTCGACGCCGTCCAGCCCGGCGGCCTCTTCCACACGCTGCCCACGGCACTGGACCGCCCCCTGCTGTTCATCGCCGGTGGTGTCCCCGTCCACCGGGACGGCCGGCTGATCGGCGCCATCGGTGTCGGAGGCGGCGCACCGGAGCAGGACCACGGCTTCGCCACCGCGGCCGTACAGGCACTCGCCTGAGCACCCGGCCGTAGTCAATACGCGGGCCCCGCCGCTGGAAGCGGCGGGGCCCGCGTATTGCCGTACGGCGGTTCAGCCCGCGGCCACCGTCAGCGGCGCGAACCGCCGGGTCCAGTCCCCCGGAAGATCCGTGATGCCGTAGGTCATCACGGCGTTGAAGGCCACAGAGGCCAGCCCGCGTGCCTTCGCCCAGGCCAGCAGCTCTTCATGGCGCACGTCGATGTCGGTGCGCAGCGGACGGTCCGTGTGGGCCGCCAGCGAGGCGATGAGGGCCTTCGCGGTCTCGGTGTCCCGGGCGATCAGCGGACCGACGACGTGGGTGTCCATGTTGGGCCATGCGGCCGTGTAACCGATGAGCCGGCCACCCTCCTCGGCCACCCGCAGCTGATCGGCGAAGGCGGGCAACCGGGTGATGAGAGGTGTGCGGTCGGTGCCGAACACCTCCTCGTCGAGACGCAGGATCGCCTGAAGATCGTCCGCCGTGGCAGCACGGGTGGGGACCCCCGGCTCGGACCCGCCCGGAACGAAGCCGCCCATGAGCATCTCCGCCCGGCCCGTCGCCTTGAATCCCAGCTCCTCGTACAGGGGGCGGCCGCAGGGCGTGGCGTGCAGGGTCAGTGGGGTGGCTCCCATGACCGACATGACGTGCCGCATCAAGCGGCGGCCGACCCCCCGGCGGGCGTGGCGTCCGGCCACCAGGACCATGCCGACGGCGCCGAGATCCGGCTGCCCCCAGGGGCCGTACTCCGTGAGCACGCACGCGGCGACGAGACCGCCCGCGGGGTCGTCGATGCCCAGGCCCTTCCCGGCCGTGAGCAGGAAACCCCACTTGTGTTCCTCGCGGGGCCACCCCCGGTCTTCGGACAGATCGGCGCACGCGGTGAGGTCGCGAAGCGTCAGGCGGCGGATGGGCAGAGCGGCGAGGGGAGGAGTCGGCACGCAGGTCAGGCTGTCCGACCGAGACCCTCGCCGTCCACCCGTTTCGATGCGGACGCACGTGCTTTTGGCCATCTCGTGGCCTTGTGGACAGCACGGGGACAGCTGCGGGTGTTTCACGTGAAACATCGACAGCCAACCAGCCTTACGTCATCACCGTCTTTCTGTTCGACGGGGTATGGGCGGACCGCGCGGTGGACGGCCACTCGTTCGGGGAGGGAGCAGCCTAACGAGAAGGAAAGACCGAGACCCGCGTTTCCGGGTATACGGCCGCGGCAGCCGATCGGGATGGGAGGCTGCGGGCCGAGTGCTACGGCCGGCCACCCGCCGGGGGAATGCATGCGCCTCGCGAGGAGCGGGGTGCGCGGACCGACCGAGAGATGTTCGAGGCGAGGGCACACCATGGACACTCCGACCACCACGTCGGGGGAGAGCGGCATGTCGGACGGCGGCGGCTGGTTCATGCCGCACAGGGATCCATCGGCTCCGCCGGACGGTGATCAGGCAACGCCGGAGGGGGCTGACGCGCGGGCCGCGCCGGCGCTCCCCCAGGGGTACTCCGCGGCCCCGCAGATTGATGCTCCCGCCCCACAGCCCGTGCGGGTGCCGTGGTCGGCGCCGGCCACCGAGGGTGTCTCTGCGGACGCGCTCCTCATCCGCCGCACCATGACCGAGATCGGCCCGGTCGCCGACAAGGTCACCTCCTACTTCTACGCCCTCCTCTTCGTCCGCCATCCCGAACTGCGGTCGCTGTTCCCTGCCGCGATGGACACCCAGCGGGACCGTCTGCTGAGGGCGCTGCTCATGGCGGCCGAACACCTGGACAACACGCGCGTTCTCGTCGACCACCTCCAGAACCTGGGCCGCGGGCACCGTAAGTACGGAACGCGTGCCGAGCACTATCCGGCGGTGGGCGAATGCCTGCTCGGCGCGTTGAGCAAGTACGCCGCCATCGTCTGGAACCCGGAGACCGAGGCGGCCTGGGTACGGGCGTACACGACGATCTCCCAGGTGATGATCGACGCGGCGGCGGCGGACGAGCTGCGGGCCCCCGCCTGGTGGCAGGCCGAGATCGTCGCCCATGAGTTGCGAACCCGGGACGTCGCGGTCCTCACGGTCCGCCCCGACCAGCCCTATCCCTTTCTCGCGGGCCAGTACACGAGCGTGGAGACGCCCTGGTGGCCACGGGTGTGGCGGCACTACTCCTTCGCCTCCGCGCCCCGGCCGGACGGTCTGCTGACGTTCCATGTGAAGGCGGTCCCGGCCGGCTGGGTGTCCAACGCGCTGGCACACCGGGCGCGGCCCGGAGACGTCATCCGGCTCGGTCCGCCGGCCGGCTCGATGACCGTCGACCACACCACCGACAGCGGACTGCTCTGCCTGGGCGGCGGCACCGGCATAGCGCCCGTCAAGGCCTTGGTCGAGGATGTCGCCGGGCACGGCCGGCACCGGCCCGTCGAGGTGTTCTACGGCGCCCGCACCGAGCACGACCTGTACGCCATCGAGACCATGCTCAGGCTCCAGCAGAGCCATTCCTGGCTGACGGTCCGCGCGGTCACCGACCAGCAGTCCCGACTGCGGCTCCCGGACGCCGTACGGGGGTACGGCCCCTGGAACGAGTACGACGCCTACGTGTCGGGGCCGCCCGCGATGATCCGCAGCGGCATCGACGCGCTGCGGGACGTCGGAATCCCGCCGAGCCGTATACGGCACGACGTGGTGGAGGAACGGCTCGTCGTCGCGGACTGACCGTGTCAGCCGAGGTCGGGGGCGTGCATGGCGCGCACCCCCTCGATGTTGCCGTCGAGGTAGTGACGCAGGGACAGCGGGACGAGGTGGACGGAGGCGATGCCGACGCGGGTGAACGGGACGCGGACGATCTCGTACTCCCCGGCCGGCTCCTCCACCTCGGGGCCGTGACGCAGCGAGGGGTCCATGGACTCCAGCCGGCAGACGAAGAAGTGCTGTACCTTCACGCCGGTCGTGCTGCTGTCCTCGCCGATGTGCTCGACGGTGTCCACGAAGCACGGCACGACATCGGCGATCTTGGCACCGAGTTCCTCGTACACCTCGCGGTGCAGGGCGTCCACGACGGTTGAGTCCCCGGGTTCGACTCCGCCACCGGGGGTGACCCAGTAGGGATCGACACCGGGCTTGGTGCGCTTGATGAGGATCAGGTCGTCACCGTCCAGGAGAACGGCACGGGCGGTGCGCTTGACCACGGGTCGGACGGTCATGGGAGAAATGTGGCCCCGTTGGTTCCACGTGAAACATCGCAAAGCGCCAGGACACGACCGCAGGGTGTGCATGCCCGTCCGACCGGCGTCAGTACCAGACCGTGGCGGCACGCTGGAGCCACTCGTGGGCCCGGGCGACAAGGGGCAGGGCCAGGGTGCCGGTGCGCACCACCAGGAAGTACGTGCGCAGCGGTGGGACCGCCGGGTCGTGCAGGGCGACGATGGTGCCCTGGCGGAGGGCCGGAGCGCACAGGTAGCGGGGCAGCACCGCCAGTCCGGCTCCCGCGATCGCGCAGCAGAGGACGGCCCGTAGATCGGGGACGACTACCGTGCCCGAGGCGGCTGGACGGGAGTCGAAGACGGAGGCCCAGTAGCGTGCGACGAACGGCAGCGACTCGTGGACCTCGACGACGGGCAGGTGATCCAGGGCCGGCGCGCCCTTCAGCCGCAGCATCTCCGAGCCGATGCGATCGGCCCAGCGCGGCGCGGCGACCAGGACGTGCTCCTCGTCGCAGAGCGGAGTGGCGCTGAGCAGGGCGCCCCGTGGGCGGGCCGTGCTGATGGCCAGGTCGTGGTGGCCGGAGGCCAGTCCCTCCAGCACCTCCTCGGCCGTGCCGAAGGAGGCGCGCAGTGCCAGACGACGGCCGTCCTCGCCGGTCAGCCCCGTGAGAGCGGGCAGGGCGCGTTCGGCGGTGAACTCCGGGGGTCCGGCCAGGTGCAGCGTCCGGGGCGAGGACTCCTCGTCCAGGCCGCTCTCGGCTATCTCCACCAGGGCGTCGAGATGCGGTGCGGCCTTGTGCGCGAGTTCGTCACCGATGGTCGTCGGGATGACGCCGCGCGCCTGGCGAAGGAAGAGCGGCCTGCCCAGCTGACGTTCGAGCGTGCGGATCTGCGAGGTGACGGCGGGCTGGGAGAGGCCGAGCAATGCGGCGGCGCGAGTGAAGGAACCGGCCCGGTGCACGGTGACGAAGGTCCGCAGCAGGGCCAGATCCATGGCATGCCTCCCTGTACCTGCCTCCTCCGGCCCCCAGGCAGGCACCAACTATAAATATGTCGATAGGCTCCTGTCGCTAGCGTGATTGGACACTGACGCAGAGTCAACTAGCCTTGTTCGCGCGGCTCTTCTTGCGCGGAACCGCAGACGGTCCGAGCCACGAGGGGGGGAGGCTCGGACCGTCATCAAGGCCTGCCCGGCATGCCGCCCGAGGCCCGGGCTCTCCGGCTCAGTCCGCGGACTCGTCCAAAGCGCGCAGGACGTCGGTCACGAGGTCCTCGGGGTCCTCGGCACCCACGGACATCCGGATGAAACCGTCCGGTACCGCGTCCCCGCCCCAGCGGCGGCGGCGCTCGGCGGTGGACCGCACCCCGCCGAAGCTGGTCGCGTCCTCCACCAGGTGCAGAGCCTCGAGAAAACGCTCGGCACGCGCGCGCGTGGGCAGCGTGAAGGAGACGACACAGCCGTAACGGCGCATCTGCTGCGCGGCGATCTTGTGCGAGGGGTCGTCGGGCAGCCCCGGATAGCGCAGACCGGAGATCTCGGGCCGCTGCCGCAAGGTCTCGGCGAGGGTGAGCGCGGTGGCGTCCTGCCGGTCGACACGCATCTGGAGCGTGGCGATGGACCGGTGCGCGAGCCAGGCCTCCATGGGTCCCGAGATGGCCCCGACGATCTTGCGCCAGCGGCGTACGGCGGCCATCGCCTCGGAGTTCCGGCCGGTGACGTAACCCAGCAGGACGTCACCGTGGCCGGTCAGCTGCTTGGTGCCGCTGGCCACGGAGAAGTCGGCGCCCAGCTCCAGCGGGCGCTGCCCGAGCGGGGTGGCGAGGGTGTTGTCGACGGCCACCAGAGCGCCCCGCGCGTGTGCCGCCTCCGCGAGCCGCCGGATGTCGCAGACGTCGAGCCCCGGATTCGACGGGGACTCGATCCACAGCAGCCGGGCGCCGTCGAGCACGTCCAGCTGCGCGTCGCCGCCGGTCGGCGCGGTGCGCACCTCGATGCCGTACGCCTCCAGCTGGGCGCCCACCATCGGCAGCACCTGGTAGCCGTCGGACGGCAGCACGACCGCGTCACCCGCGCGCAGCTGGGAGAACAGCACAGCGGAGATCGCCGCCATGCCGGAGGCGAACACCAGAGTCTCGGCGTCCTCCCGCCCGGGCGCCTCCAGCTCACCGACCGCGCGCTCCAGCAGCGTCCAGGTCGGATTGTCGTCACGGCCGTACGCGTACGGTCCCGTCACCTCGCCGGGCAGATGGAAATGGGCCGCGAACACCGGGCCGGGCAGGGTCGGCTCGTGCTTGACCGGCTCGGGCAGCCCGGCCCGTACCGCGCGCGTGCCGTCCCCGGTATAACCCTCGTCCTTCGTGGCGTCGCTCATGCGGCCCGTCCCTCCAGCTCTTCTCGTACGGCGGCGAGCAGTCCCGTGCTCGCCGCCTCCACCATCTCAAGACACCGCTCGAAGCCGTCCCGGTGTCCGTAGTACGGATCGGGTACGTCGAGGTCGTCGCCGGCGGCGGGATCGTACGAGCGGAGCAGGCGGACCTTGCGCGCCTCCGCCCCGGTCGGCGCCAGGCGGCGCAGGGCCCTGAGGTGACCGGAGTCGAGGGCGATCACGAGGTCGAGACGGGCGAACCACGACGGCTCGAACCGACGGGCGACGTGCTCACCGCCGTAACCGTGTTCCTCCAGGACCGAGATGGTGCGCGGGTCGGCCTGCTCGCCCTCGTGCCAGCTGTCGGTGCCGGCGCTGTCGACCGCCACCAGGCCCTCGAGCCCGGCCTCCGCCACGCGCGCGCGGAAGACGGACTCGGCCATCGGGGAGCGGCAGATGTTGCCGGTGCACACGAAGCAGACGCGGTAGGTCATGGCGGACTCAGTCCTCGTCGGGCAGGACGACGTGCAGTGCCCAGGAGACGAGCGAGATGATCAGGCCGCCGAGCACGGCCGTCCAGAAGCCCTCCACGTGGAAGCTCAGGTCGAGCTTGCCGCACAGCCAGGAGGTCAGCAGCAGCATCAGCGCGTTGACGACCAGGGTGATCAGGCCGAGGGTCAGGATGAACAGCGGCAGGGTGAGTAGCTTCACAACCGGCTTGACCAGCCAGTTCACCAGGCCGAAGATCAGCGCGACGACGATCAGCGTGCCGGCCTTCTCCGCGGTGTTGTCACCCGTGAGGGTGATCTTGTCGAGCAGCCACACGGCGACCGCCAGGGCGCCCGCGTTGGCGATCGTCTTGACTACGAAATTCTTCATGTGTCTGATCGTGGCAGACCTTGCGGTCGGCGAGCAGGGGCACCGTGAACAGTGAGGCGAAGGCGACGGCGATGAAGTCATTCCGGCTGGACGAACTGGAGGCGGAGCGCGCCGCCCATGAGGGTGCCTACCTTCAGTTCCTGCGCGAGCGGAACATGTCGGTCGGCCTGTACGCCCTCGACGCGGGTGAGCACGACCCGCAGAAGCCCCATCACCAGGACGAGGTGTACTTCGTCGTCAGCGGCCGGGCGTCGATCACGGTCGGTCCGCAGACGACGGAGGTGGCGCGGGGCAGCATCGTGTACGTGCCGGCCGGAGTGCCGCACAGGTTCCACCACATCAGCGAGGACCTCAGGGTTCTCGTCGTGTTCTCTCCGCCCGAGGCGTGAGCCCGCACCCCGGACTCCCTAGGGGACGGATCAGGGGAGGACAAGGGATGCGCGGCCCCCGTGCGGCCCTTTCGCGGCCCTAGCATCGGGTGCAGGACATCAACAGCGCATGAAACACGAGGGACGAGGACGATGCGGGAGATCTTCACGGGTATGCCGTGGTGGGTGAAGTGGGTCGCGGTGCCGGTCATCGCCCTGGTCGTGTTCGGCGGCCTGATAGCGACCGTCGTCGGGTTCGTGATCGGCCTGCTGTTCAAGGCGCTGGTCTTCGTCGCCCTGGTCGGCGGACTGGTCTACGTCATACGCAAGTTCACGGCGAGCTCCTCGTCGCGCAGCGACTGGTGAGACCGAGGGGGCCCGGCGGCCGGTGAGGGGGCCACCGGTTCCCTCGGGGGAGGGAAGTTTTCCCAGGAGCCGTCTGCGCGCGGTGGCCGACGGTTAGAGTCCGGAACTCCCCACGGGATCCGGCTCCGTGGGTGGCGCAGACCCCCCTCCGTGCTCTTCCCCGCACGGGCTGCCCCTCGCGCTACGGGAGTACCCCTTGGCCACGGTCGACACCGCACCGGCAGAACCCCACGCACCCCCCGTCCCCCCGCGCTCGTGCGCGCCGCCCCTTCAGCGACCGGCCCCCCTGGCCGTCCCCGGCCGGCCCACGTCCGCCTCCGTCCCCGGCCGGCCCACGTCCGCCTCCGTCCCCGGCCGGCCCACGTCCGCTGCCCCGGGGCCCCCGGCCGGTGCGACGCTCATCGGATCCGTCCAGCGCGCCATGCGCCTGCTCGAGGCCGTCGCCGCCCGCCCGTACGGTGCCCCCGCCAAGCAGCTCGCCCGGGAGACGGGCCTGGCGCTGCCCACGACGTACCACCTGCTGCGCACCCTTGTGCACGAGGGCTACCTGTACCGCGAGAAGGGGCTGTTCTTCCTCGGTGACGCCGCCGCGCGGCTCGCGAGCAGCGGAGCACAGCAGAAACGTCGCAGCTCGGTGGCGGACATGCTCGCGCACTGGCGTGATTCGATCGGTGTACCGGTGTACTACGCGATGTACCGGGACGGCGAGATCGACGTGATGTGCGTCTCCGACTCGCGCGAGGCACCCGCGGTCGAGGAGTGGGCCGACTTCCGTGAGACCGGCCACGCCCATGCCATCGGACAGTGCCTGCTGTCCCAGCTGGACGAGGACGCCCGGCGCGACCACCTCGCCCACTACCCGGCCGAACCCCTCACGCCCTACACCGTGCGGGACCACGGCGCGCTGCTGCGGCGACTGGCCCGCACCCGGCGCATGGAACTGACGGTGGAGCGTCAGGAGTACGCGCTCGGGACGGTCTGCGCGGCGGTCCCCATCACGGTCGGCACGACCGCGGCCACCATGGCCATCTCCCTGCCCGTCCAGCGGGCCGACCGGCTGCTGCCCGCCGCCCGCCGGCTCCAGGCGGAGATCGGGCGGCACGTCGGCTCGCTCACGCTCTCTATCAGCATGTGAAAACTTACTCCTTGTGATCTATTGCGTACTTTCAGCAAGATTTGACCATGGCTAGAGGGATCAATCCCGGCCAGTCGATGTCATATGACGGGGTAGGCGATGCGCGAGTCCGTACAGGCAGAAGTCATGATGAGCTTTCTCGTGTCGGAGGAGCTCTCCTTCCGCATCCCGGTGGAGCTGCGCTACGAGACCTGTGATCCGTACGCGGTGCGGCTCACCTTTCACCTGCCCGGTGACGCCCCGGTGACCTGGGCCTTCGGGCGCGAGCTGTTGATCGACGGGGTCGGGCGGCCCTGCGGGGAGGGTGATGTGCGCATCGCTCCAGCCGATTCCGAGGTGCTGGGCGAAGTGCTGATCCGGCTTCAGGTGGGCGGGGACCAGGCGCTGTTCCGTTCGTCGGCGCCGCCGCTGGTGGCCTTCCTCGACCGGACGGACAAGCTCGTGCCGCTCGGTCAGGAGGGTGCGCTGGCGGACTTCGACGCTCATCTCGACGAGGCGCTGGACCGCATCCTGGCCGAGGAACAGAGCGCCGGCTGAAGCGTCACGATACGAGGCACCGACGCACCGTCATCTCGTCCGCCTCCGTGCAGGAACGCTTCTGCACCCGGTGGACGGCACCACCGCCCCACCCCACGTCGCGTTCACCGCTTCCGGCGCCGGCCCCGGCCGCCGCGCGCCGGTGCGGGACGCCCCCCGGCAGGCACCGGGTCAGCCGCTCCCGACCGGTCGGCCGAGACCACCAGCGCGGCCAGCGCGGTGGTGACCGGCACCGAGGCGACCAGGCCGATCGAGCCCACCAGCGTGCGCACGATCTCCTCGGCCACCAGTTCGCTGTCCGCCACGGTCCCCACGCTGCTCTGCGCGATCGAGAACAGCAGCAGCAGCGGCAGCGCGGCGCCGGCGTAGGCGAGCACCAGCGTGTTGACCACGGAGGCGATGTGATCTCGGCCGATCCGGATGGCCGCCCGGTACAGCCCCCGCCAGCCCATCGCCGGGTTCGCCTCGTGCAGTTCCCAGACCGCCGACGTCTGCGTCACCGTCACGTCGTCCAGGACGCCGAGCGAGCCGATGATGACGCCGGCCAGCAGCAGACCGCTCATGTCGATCGACGGATACAGGCCGTGGATCAGACCGGTGTTGTCGTCCGTGTTGCCGGTCAGCGCGGACCAGCCGATGAACAGCGAGCCGAGCAGGCCGATCAGCGACAGGGAGATCAGCGTGCCGAGCACCGCCACCGACGTGCGGGCGGACAGGCCATGGCACATGTACAGCGCGATCAGCATGATGGCGCTCGCTCCCACCACGGCCACGACCAGCGGATCGGAGCCCTGGAGGATGGCGGGCAGGATGAACAGGGTCAGCACGAGGAAGCTCACCGCCAGGGCGACCAGAGCCATGAGACCGCGCAGCCGGCCGACCACGACGACGGCCACGGCGAAGATCCCCGCGAGCAACGCCATGGGGAACGTCCGGTTCACATCGGTCACCGAGTACTGGAGGTTCTTCGGTGCCGAAGGCTCGTAGGCGACGACGACCTTCTCGTCCCGGTGCAACTGCCGAGTCTGGTCCGGCTGCACGATCTCGGTGAACGTACGGCCTGTGTCCTCGCCGGTGTCGACGCGGACGGTCGCCTTCTTGCAGGTTTTGCCGCCCGCCTGCTTCGCGGGGGCGCCGCCGGTGGCGGAGGGGGCGCCGGCCGGGGCGCCGCCCGACGCGTTCACCGACGCGCAGCTGACCTCGGTGACCCGGATGACCGTGGCCTGCTGGGTCTGCCGGTCGAAACCGACGCCGGTGCGCGAGTGGGGCGGGGCTCCGCCGGGCCAGAGCACCGCGAGGCCGACGACGACCGCCACGGTGAAGGGGATCAGGATCGCCGCGATCACCTTCCGCAAGTGCTGGGAGACCGGCGCGGCCGGGCCGTGGCCGTGCGCGTGACCGTGGTGGCCGCCTTCCCTGGCTCCGTGGTCGTGCGCGGGACCGTGATGCCCGCCCGCACCGGTTCCGTGGCCGTGCGCGTTGCCCTGTCCCGGGCCGTCTCGGCTGGGCGGATCGGGCGGCTGGTGGGGGTACTGCTCCATCCTGGTCACCGCCCGATCATCGCAAGAACGGTGGGGGCCCACTGTTCACCGCGCCCCCCATGCCGCTAGCGTGGAGACACCTTTGCACACGCGGGAGCTCGGAGCACCGGGCTGAGAGGGCGCTGACCTCCGTAGACGCGATGTTTCACGTGGAACCAACAGGTCCCACGCAGGACATCGGCACACGGGAATCGCTGCGTCGACCGCCGAACCTGTTACCGGGTAATGCCGGCGTAGGGAGTAGGTCCGATGACCAACAAGGACGCACGCACGCCTGCCTCCGTTCGGGACGAGAAGTCCGACGAGGCCGGGAAGTCCATCGGCTGGCACAAGGCGTACGTCGAGGGCTCGCGCCCCGACCTGCGCGTGCCGGTCCGTCAGGTGCACCTCACCAACGGGGAGTCGGTCACGCTGTACGACACGTCGGGGCCGTACACCGATCCGCTCGCCGATACGGACGTCCGCAGGGGCCTGTCACCGCTGCGGGAGAACTGGATCATCGCCCGCGGTGACACCGAGGAGTACGCGGGCCGTCCTGTCCGTCCCGAGGACGACGGGCTCCGGCACACCTCGCCGCGCGGCGGGCTGCGCAACCTGGACGCGGTCTTCCCCGGGCGCCCGCGCCAGCCGCGGCGCGGCCGGAGCGACCGGCCGGTGACGCAGCTCGCCTATGCCCGACGAGGCGAGATCACGCCGGAGATGGAGTTCGTGGCCATCCGGGAGAACGTCTCTCCCGAGGTGGTCCGCGAGGAGATCGCGGCAGGCCGGGCCGTGCTGCCGGCCAACGTCAACCACCCGGAGATCGAGCCGATGATCATCGGCAAGCGGTTCCTGGTGAAGGTGAACGCCAACATCGGCAACTCCGCGGTGACGTCCTCCATCGAGGAGGAGGTCGAGAAGATGACCTGGGCGACCCGCTGGGGCGCCGACACGGTCATGGACCTCTCGACCGGCCGCAACATCCACACCACCCGTGAGTGGGTGCTGCGCAACTCCCCCGTCCCCATCGGCACGGTGCCGCTGTACCAGGCCCTGGAAAAGGTCGACGGCCGGGCCGAGGAACTGACCTGGGAGATCTACAAGGACACCGTCATCGAGCAGGCCGAGCAGGGCGTGGACTACATGACCGTCCACGCGGGCGTCCGGCTGCCGTACGTCCCGCTCACCGCCAACCGCAAGACGGGCATCGTGTCGCGCGGAGGTTCCATCATGGCCGCGTGGTGCCTGGCGCACCACAAGGAGTCGTTCCTGTACGAGAACTTCGAAGAGTTGTGCGAGATTCTCGCCGCCTACGACGTCACGTACTCGCTGGGCGACGGGCTCAGGCCCGGTTCGATCGCGGACGCCAACGACGAGGCGCAGTTCGCGGAACTGAGGACGCTCGGGGAACTCAACCGCGTCGCCAGGCGCTTTCAGGTACAGACGATGATCGAGGGCCCCGGGCATGTCCCGATGCACAAGATCAAGGAGAACATCGACCTTCAGCAGGAGATCTGTGATGAAGCTCCGTTCTATACGCTCGGCCCGCTCACCACGGACGTCGCGCCGGCGTACGACCACATCACCTCCGGCATCGGTGCCGCGATGATCGCTTGGTGGGGCACGGCGATGCTCTGCTACGTCACGCCCAAGGAGCACCTGGGCCTGCCCAACCGGGACGACGTCAAGACCGGTGTCATCACCTACAAGATCGCCGCGCACGCGGCAGACCTGGCCAAGGGGCACCCGGGCGCTCAGGAGTGGGACGACGCGCTGTCGGACGCCCGTTTCGAGTTCCGGTGGGAGGACCAGTTCAACCTCGCCCTGGACCCGGACACGGCACGGGAGTTCCACGACGAGACCCTGCCCGCGGAACCCGCCAAGACGGCCCACTTCTGCTCCATGTGCGGGCCGAAGTTCTGCAGCATGAAGATCTCGCAGGACATCCGGCGCGAGCACGGCGGCGACCGGGCCGAGATCGAGCAGGGCATGGCCCAGAAGTCGCAGGAGTTCGCGGCGGCGGGCAACCGGGTCTACCTGCCGGTCGCCGACTGAGAGGCGCGGTGAACGTGCCGCGCCGGCCGGGCCCTTGAGGGGACGGCCGGCGCGGTGGGCCGGAGTCGTCCGGCGCGCGGGGCCGGACTGCCGCGGGTGCGGTCAGTCGGGCTGGTGCTCCGGGCCGCCGTAGTCCGGGCTCGTGTAGTCGGGGCTGGTGAAACTGGGGCGGCCGCTCGGGGTGCCGTCGTCCCCGGGGCTGCTGAAGCCGGGACGGTCGTAGCCCAGACGCGGGATGCGGCCGGTCGTCGGGGCGGGCGGGGCCGTACGGCGCACGGCGGGCGGACCCGGTTCGGTGAGCGCCTCCCGCAGGAACGGCAGGATGCCGCGCTCCAGCAGCGCCTCCCGCCACGCCTCTCTGGCCCCGGCCAGCTCCTCGTGCGCCGCCTCCTGGGCGCGGGCCTCCGCCGAGGTGCTGTTGCGCAGGGCGGTGAGCAGCAGCCCGACGGCGGCGACGAGGATCCCGGCCGCCGTGAGAGCGCCGAACACCCAGCCGGTGGTGAGCATGGTCCGGGCGAAGGTCTGCCCGGGATCCAGCACCTTCAGGAGGTAGCCGACGAGGAGGAAGAGGACGGCCGCGCTCCCGGAGAGGAGGGGAGCTAGGACGGCGATGACGGCGACGGCGCCCGCGCCGGTGCTCTCGGCGGCCTCCCCGAGGGCGGTGGCGAGGTTCGTGGCGTCCGGATCCGGTTCCGCCGCGCCGGGGCCGCCGGCGGCGGGCTGGACGGACAAGGCCGGGTGACGCAGTTCGTCGCGGACCTTGACGTAGTGCTGGTACTCGGCCGCCGCGGCTGCCGTGATCACGGCGCTGGCGCTTCGTGCCATGGTGCGCAGTTGTTCGGGATTGAGCCGCTGACCCACAGCGGCCAGTTCCGGCCGGTCGGGTGCGGAGCGCAGCGCCTCATCGAGGAGCCGCTCGAAATCCTGGCGGTCCTCGCTCTGAAGGTGCTGCGGAACGCTGTTCATGTGCATCCCCCGGTGCTCCGTAGGGCTGGGGCTCGCACGCCGGCGAGCCGTCGGGCAGAAACGGAGGGGAGCCTGCTACGGATAAGCCGATGGTAGAGCCGGCACGGCGCGCGGTGACAGGGGTTGCCGGAAATTGCGTTCCGGCCTGCGCTTTCACGGCCGGGTGACTCGTGCACGGAGAACGGTCAGCCGCCCAGGGGAAGTTGCTGGACGAGTAGCTTTCCGGCCATGGTCACTCCGCCGTCCATGGCGATGGCGAGGCCGTCGGCGTACACGTGCGGTCCCTCGACGGCCGGGCCGGCGCCGTCCTCGTCCTCCTCGGAACCGACCTCACCGAGGAGGTAGGGAATCGGGCTGTGCCCGTGAACCACCCGGGTGCCGCCGTACGTATCGAGGAGGGAGCGTACGGCGTCGGCACCGCCCTCGTCACGGAAGGAGAAGCGCTTGGTGAACTTGCGGAACAGATCCCAGACCTCGTCGGCGTCGTTGCGGGTCAGAGCCTCGCGGATGGTGTCGTTGACCGCCTCGATCGAGTCGCCGTAGTCGAGATAGGCGGTGGTGTCGGAGTGGAGGAGCAGATAGCCGTCGACCTCCTCGACGGCGTCGAGACGGGCCATCCACTGGAGATGGTGGTCCTGGAGGCGGTCCATGTCGGTCTTCTGGCCGCCGTTCAGCAGCCAGGCCGCCTGGAAGGTGGCGGTGCCCGCGCCGGAGTTGACGGGGGTGTCGCCGAACCGCTTGGCGCCGAGCAGCAGCAGCTCGTGGTTGCCCATGAGGGCCTTGCAGTAGCCGCCGGCCGCGGCGGCCTCGGCGGACAGCCGCATGACGAGGTCGATGACGCCGATGCCGTCGGGGCCGCGGTCGGTGAAGTCGCCGAGGAACCACAGCCGGGAGGTGCCGGCGCACCACTGGCCCGAGGCGTCGACCAGGCCCTGCGCCTGTAGGGCGGTCATCAGTTCGTCGAGGTAGCCGTGGACGTCACCGACGACGTACAGCGGTCCGGGACCGGGGACGGGCTGCGGTGCCGGGGCGGCGGTGGCCGGCTCGACGGGGACCTGGAGGGTGTCACCGGGGCCGATGACCGGCAGGTCCCGCCGGGTCGGGGTGTACCCCTCCGGGTACGCCTCGTCGGCGGGCGGTTCGGCGTCGTCCGGGTGGATGCCGTGGACGTACGGAGCGGCCTCATGGACGTACGCGGGTACCCGGAAGTCGCGTAGCGTCGCCGTCCGCTCCACCTCGGGTCCCTGACCGGCCCCCTGAGTCATCAGACCCCTCCACCATCGCGCCGCATCTGCACCGCTTCGGACTGCCTGGTCGCAGCGGTCCGCGGTGTCGTGGGCCCATCATAGGAATGCGCGTAGCGCCATGTGATGACCCAGGGGTGGTGAATCGGAACAAGACTCCGGTTCACCGCGGCTTTCGCCCCGTTTGGGCAGGTGTTCGGCAGGCTGTCGGGCGACCGGAGGGCCGGCCGGTCACGCGTCCGCCGGCCCGGACCCCGTCGGGGCGTGCCGGACTCCCCGTCCCCCCGGGCGCCCGCGGTGCTGCTTCGGCGTCACGTGTCGTCCGGCGTCCGGGGCGGGCTGACCGTCGTGCGCGGCGGACGTCGCTGGGACGAGGTGCGCACGATCAGCTCGGTCGGTATCACCTGCTCCACCGGCCGGTCGCCCTGGACACCCTCGATGGCGTCGATGAGCAGTTGCACGACCGCCGTGCCGATGCGGCGTGGCTTCAGGGAGAGGGTGGTGATGGGCGGTTCGGTGCCGGCGTAGACCGCCGACTCGCTGCAACACACCACCAGCAGGTCCTCGGGGACGCGCAGCCCGTAGCGGCGGGCGGCGGCGAGCAGGTCGGTGCCGTTGGGGTCGAACAGGCCGTAGACGGCGTCGGGGCGGTCGGGACGGGCGAGCAGCCGGTCGGCGGCGACGGTGCCCGCGCACGGGTCGTGCGCCGGGTAGGCCTCGTAGACAGGTTCCTGGCCGACCCGTTCGCACCAGCGCAGGTAGGCGGAGGTCGACAGGTGGGTGTACGTGTCCGTCGAGGTGCCGGTGAGCAGGCCGATGCGGCGGGCGCCCGAGTCGGCGAGGTGGTCCAGGATGTCGAGTACGGCGGCGGCGTGGTCGTTGTCGACCCAGGCGGTGACGGGGAGCGCGCCGGCCGGGCGGCCGTCGGAGACGACGGGCAGTCCCTGCCGCACCAGTTCGCTGACCACGGGATCCTGGTCGGAGGGGTCGATGACGATCGTGCCGTCGAGGGCCACGTTCGACCAGACGTCGTGGCGTGACGTCGCGGGCAGGATGACCAGGGCGTAGCCGCGGGCGAGCGCGGCCGAGGTGGCGGCCCGGGCCATCTCCGCGAAGTAGGCGAACTCGGTGAAGGTGAAAGGTTCATCCCCGTAGGTCGTCACGGTCAGGCCGATCAGCCCGGACTTGCCGGTACGGAGGGTGCGGGCGGCGGCCGAGGGGCGGTACCCCAGCCGGTCGGCGACCTCGCGGACATGGCGGCGGGTGGCGTCCGGCAGCCTGCCCTTGCCGTTGAGGGCGTCGGAGACGGTCGTGATGGAGACCCCGGCTGCTGCGGCGACGTCTCTGATGCCGGCCCGACCGGGCCGGTTGCCTCGACGCGAGGTTTCCGCGCGGCTCACCTGGTGCTTCCCTGCTGCTGTCATGGCGAGCCGATAGTAGGGCTCATGCGGTGGGGTAGTGCGGACGCATATGCACGCGTTGACGGGCACGTTTCTGCATGGTCATACGGAGTCAACTCCCTTGGAAACCAAGGTAGTTGCCCGATTCAATGGTACGACGTGACCTGTCGAAGCGGATGGACCTGCCGAGGGTCCGATGTCTCGAAGAGGTCTCAACTCACCTTCATGGGGGACGCGCGCCACGGCGCGAGCCACGGGCGCGTAGATATATGTACGGCGCGCCCCCCGAAACGCACGCCTTCGTACGGTGATGCCCGGGATGCCGCCGGGCCGGGCGGGGGTTCGTCCTGATCGCGGGCCGCACTCGCACACCTGCTCGTCCCGCGCCTGTACGCAGGGGCGCCGAATCCTCTTAAGGTGAGGAGTATGGGAAGCCGGCGGCGTCGATGGTCCGCCGGTGGTCGCGAGGAGGACTGCGGTGAGCGAGACGAACCCCAAGCTGCGCGCCGAGCTGGAGGGGATCCCCACCTACAAGCCGGGCAAGCCGGCGGCGACCGGCGGACCGGTCGCCTACAAGCTGTCCTCCAACGAGAATCCGTACCCGCCGCTGCCCGGTGTGCTGGAGAGCGTGACCGCGGCGGCCTGCACCTTCAACCGCTACCCGGACATGGCCTGCACCGGGCTGGTGAACGAGCTGTCGGACCGCTTCGGCGTCCCGCTCTCCCACCTGGCCACCGGCACCGGCTCGGTCGGGGTCGCCCAGCAGCTGGTGCAGGCCACCAGCGGGCCGGGCGACGAGGTGATCTACGCCTGGCGGTCGTTCGAGGCGTATCCGATCATCGCGCAGATCAGCGGTGCCCGGTCGGTGCAGGTGCCGCTGACGCCGGGTGATGTGCACGACCTGGACGCGATGGCGGACGCGATCACCGACCGGACGCGGCTGATCTTCGTCTGCAACCCCAACAACCCGACCGGCACGGTGGTACGGCGGGCCGAGCTGGAGCGGTTCCTCGACCGGGTGCCCGGTGACGTACTGGTGGTGCTGGACGAGGCCTACCGTGAGTTCATCCGGGATCCCGAGGTGCCCGACGGTGTCGAGCTGTACCGGGAGCGGCCCAATGTCTGCGTCCTGCGCACGTTCTCCAAGGCGTACGGGCTCGCCGGGTTGCGCGTCGGTTTCGCGATCGCCCATGAGCCGGTGGCGGCCGCGCTGCGCAAGACGGCGGTGCCGTTCGGGGTGAGCCAGCTCGCGCAGGAGGCGGCGATCGCCTCGCTGCGGGCCGAGGACGAGCTGCTGGGCCGGGTCGGCTCGCTCGTGTGTGAACGCACTCGCGTGGTCGACGCGTTGCGGGATCAGGGCTGGACGGTGCCCGAGACGCAGGCCAATTTCGTATGGCTGCGGCTGGGGGAGCGTACGGTCGCCTTTGCCCAGGCATGTGAGGAGCACGGTGTGGTGGTCCGGCCGTTCCCGGGCGAGGGTGTGCGGGTGACGGTCGGGGAGACCGAGGCGAACGACATCTTCCTCAAGGCCGCGGAGGCGTTCCGCGGGGAGCTGTAGCCCACCCGCTGTTCTCTACTCCTCGATCAGCTCCACACGGACGGGGTCGCCGTTGCGTACGGTCGCCAGGACGCCGTGGTCCCCGTCCACGTTGCCGAGGACGTTGCACGGGCTCGCGAGGCGGCACTCCCCCCGGAACTCGCTCCGGGGGGACCCCCAGCCCTGTGAGATCGGCGTGGGGCCGAAGGGCAGGGCGAGCGCGTCGCCGTCCGTCCAGAAGGTAACCGTGCCCGGTGCCACGATCTGCCGGGCGTCCGTTTCACGTGAAACAGAGACGCCTGTGGCGAAATGCACCTCCTCGCCCCATGTGTGTGCGGTCGAAGCGAGCGGCAGTGCCTTCGCGAGTGCCTGGGTGGTCGGTGTGCTTGCGTCGAGGGTCGCGGTGATGTTGCCCGCGGGCCAGGAGATGCGTATCTGCATGGCGGGCAATTCAACAAGATGTTGAAGTAGCTGCCAAGGTCCTGACGTGGAGGCGGAGGGGGGACCCCCCTTCGGCAGCCGAAAATCAGTGCGTGCATAATGGCTTGTGAATGTGAACGCGTTCACAAGCGAGTCCCGATTGCTCCGGTATGTAGGTGACAAGCGGGGCAGATCGCCGCTGTACCACGGCGTAGTAAGGAGAGTGACGACGTGGACCTGGCTCTGGCGCCGGAGACACTGGCGCGCTGGCAGTTCGGCATCACCACCGTCTACCACTTCCTGTTCGTCCCGCTGACGATCTCCCTGGCCGCCCTCACGGCCGGGCTCCAGACGGCCTGGGTGCGCACGGAGAAGGAGAAGTACCTCAGGGCGACGAAGTTCTGGGGCAAGCTCTTCCTGATCAACATCGCGATGGGCGTGGTCACCGGCATCGTGCAGGAGTTCCAGTTCGGCATGAACTGGTCGGACTACTCGCGGTTCGTCGGCGACATCTTCGGTGCTCCACTCGCCTTCGAGGCGCTGATCGCCTTCTTCTTCGAGTCCACCTTCATCGGCCTGTGGATCTTCGGCTGGGACAAGCTGCCGCAGAAGATCCATCTGGCCTGCATCTGGATGGTCTCGATCGGAACGGTGCTGTCGGCGTACTTCATCCTCGCGGCCAACTCCTGGATGCAGCACCCCGTCGGCTACCGGATCGACAAGGCGAAGGGGCGGGCGGAGCTGACCGACTTCTGGGCCGTGCTGACCCAGAACACCGCCCTCAGCCAGGCCTTCCACACCCTGTCCGCCGCCTTCCTCACCGGTGGCGCCTTCATGGTGGGCATCTCCGCCTACCACCTGGCCCGCAAGAAGCACATCCGCGAGATGAAGACCTCGCTGCGGCTGGGCCTGATCACCGTGGTCGTCGCCGGTCTGCTCACCTCGGTCAGCGGTGACGTGCTCGGCAAGGTCATGTTCAAGCAGCAGCCGATGAAGATGGCCGCCGCCGAGGCGCTGTGGGACGGCCGGAAGCCGGCACCGTTCTCGATCTTCGCCTACGGTGACGTCGACAAGGGCCACAACACCGTGGCCGTGGAGATACCCGGCCTGCTGTCCTTCCTCGCCGACGACGACTTCACCTCGTACGTCCCCGGCATCAACGACGTCAACAAGGCCGAGCAGCAGAAGTTCGGGCCCGGCGACTACCGGCCCAACATCCCGGTCGCCTTCTGGGGCTTCCGATGGATGATCGGCTTCGGCATGGCCTCCTTCGGGATCGGCCTGGCCGGGCTCTGGCTGACCCGCAAGAAGTTCATGCTGGCGCAGCACCTCAGGGTCGGCGACGACGAGGTGCCCCACCTGGTGCTGTTCAGGGACAAGGTCCTGGGACCGAAGCTCACCTGCTGGTACTGGCGCATCGCGGTGTGGACCCTGGCCTTCCCGCTGATCGCCAACTCCTGGGGCTGGATCTTCACCGAGATGGGCCGCCAGCCGTGGGCCGTCTACGGTGTCCTCCAGACCCGGGACGCGGTCTCCCCGGGTGTCTCGCAGGGTGAGGTCCTCCTCTCGATGACCGTCTTCACCGCGCTGTACGCGATCCTCGCCGTCGTCGAGGTGAAGCTGCTCGCGAAGTACGTCAAGGCCGGCCCGCCGGAGCTGACCGAGGCCGACCTCAACCCGCCCACGAAGATCGGCGGCGACACCCGTGACGCCGACAAGCCGATGGCCTTCTCGTACTAGGCCGAGGGAACAGTCATGGAACTTCACGACGTCTGGTTCGTCCTGATCGCCGTCCTGTGGACGGGCTACTTCTTCCTGGAGGGCTTCGACTTCGGAGTCGGGATCCTCACCAGGCTGCTGGCGCGTGACCGGGCCGAGCGCCGGGTGCTGATCAACACCATCGGCCCCGTCTGGGACGGCAACGAGGTGTGGCTGCTCACCGCGGGCGGCGCGACCTTCGCCGCGTTCCCGGAGTGGTACGCCACCCTCTTCTCCGGCTTCTACGTGCCCCTGCTCCTCGTCCTGGTCTGCCTGATCGTCCGGGGCGTCGCCTTCGAGTACCGGGCCAAGCGCCCGGAGGAGAACTGGCAGCGCAACTGGGAGACGGCGATCTTCTGGACCTCGCTGCTCCCGGCGTTCCTGTGGGGCGTCGCGTTCGGGAACATCGTCGGGGGCGTGCGGATCGACCGGAACTTCGACTACGCCGGCAGCGTCTGGGACCTGCTCAACCCCCACGCCCTGCTCGGCGGACTGGTGACGCTCACGCTGTTCACCTTCCACGGAGCGGTGTTCACCGCGCTCAAGACCGTCGGCGACATCCGGGTGCGGGCACGGAGACTGGCCCGGTGGGTCGGTCTCGTCACGGCCGTCACGGCGCTGGTGTTCCTGTTGTGGACACAGGCCGACAGCGGTGACGGCAAGAGCCTGGTGGCCCTGATCGTGGCGGTGGCCGCCCTGGTGGCCGCCCTGGTGGCCAATCAGCTCGGGCGTGAGGGATGGGCCTTCGCACTGTCCGGCATCACCATCGTGGCCACCGTGGCGATGCTCTTCCTGTCGCTCTTCCCGAACGTCATGCCGTCCACCCTCGACAGCGACTGGAGCCTGACGGTCACCAACGCCTCGTCGAGCCCGTACACCCTGAAGATCATGACGTGGTGCGCGGCGATCGCCACACCGATCGTCCTGCTCTACCAAGGCTGGACCTACTGGGTGTTCCGCAAGCGGATCGGCACCCAGCACATCGCAGCCGACGCCGCTGCCGGCACCGCGCACTGAGTCCGCCGAGGGTGTGTTCCACGTGGAACACACCCTCAGGACCGAAGGGCCTGTTTCACGTGAAACCAATCGATCCACGCCTTCTGCGGTACGCCCGCGCCACCCGGCTCTTCCTCGTGGCGGTCGTCGTCCTGGGTGCCGCCGGCGCGGGGCTGGTCATCGCCCAGGCGATGCTCGTCGCCGAGATCGTCGTCGGCGCGTTCCAGCACAGGGAGTCGGCTGCCGACCTGGGCACTCCCCTGCTGCTGTTGGCGGCCGTGGCCGTGGGGCGGGCGGTTGTCGCATGGCTCACCGAACTCGCGTCCCACCGGGCGAGCGCGGTCGTGAAGTCGGAACTGCGCGGGCGGCTCCTGGACCGGGCGGCGACCCTGGGACCCGGATGGCTGAGCGGACAGCGGACCGGCTCGCTCGTCACCCTGGCCACACGCGGGGTCGACGCCCTGGACGACTACTTCTCGCGCTACCTCCCGCAGTTGGGGCTCGCGGTGGTCGTGCCGGTGGCGGTGCTCGCCCGGATCGTCACCGAGGACTGGGTGTCGGCGGCGATCATCGTCGGTACCCTGCCGCTCATTCCGCTGTTCATGATGCTGATCGGGTGGGCGACGCAGTCCCGGATGGACCGGCAGTGGCGATTGCTGTCCCGACTGTCCGGACACTTCCTGGACGTGGTGGCGGGGTTGCCCACGCTGAAGGTGTTCGGCCGGGCCAAGGCGCAGGCCGCGTCCATCCGGCGGATCACCGATGAGTACCGGCAGGCCACGCTGGGGACGCTGCGCATCGCGTTCCTCTCCTCGTTCGCGCTGGAATTGCTCGCCACGCTGTCCGTCGCGCTGGTCGCCGTGGCGATCGGGATGCGGCTGGTCCACGGCGAGATGGATCTGTACGTCGGACTGGTGATCCTGGTCCTGGCGCCCGAGGCGTATCTGCCGCTGCGGCAAGTGGGCGCGCAGTACCACGCCGCGGCGGAGGGGCTCGCCGCCGCGGAGGAGATCTTCACCGTGCTGGAGACGCCGGTGGCGGAGCCGGGTACCGGCGTGGTGCCCGCGGGCGCGGTGGCCTTCGACGGCATCACCGTGCGCTATCCCGGTCGCTCCGAGGACGCCGTGACCGGTGTGTCCTTCAGCGTGGAGCCCGGGGAGACCGTCGCCCTGGTGGGGCCGAGCGGAGTGGGCAAGTCGACGCTGCTGGGCGTGCTGCTGGGGTTCGTGCGGCCCAGCGAGGGCCGGGTGCGGATCGGGGGAGCCGATCTCGCCGGGCTGGACGTGGCCGAGTGGCGGTCGCGGATCGCGTGGGTGCCGCAGCGACCGCACCTGTACGCCGGGAGCGTCGCGGAGAACGTACGGCTCGCGCGGCCCGGAGCCGACGACGCCGCCGTACGGCGTGCGCTGCGGGACGCGGGGGCGTGGGAGTTCGTGACGGCGCTGCCCGACGGGGCCGACACCGTGCTCGGCGAGGACGGGGCGGGGCTGTCCGCGGGGCAGCGGCAGCGGCTGGCGTTGGCGCGGGCGTTCCTCGCGGACCGGCCCGTGCTGTTGCTGGACGAGCCGACGGCCGCGCTCGACGGCGTGACCGAGCGGGAGGTCGTCGCCGCGGTGCGGAGGCTCGCGGTGGGGCGGACCGTGTTGCTCGTCGTGCATCGCCCGGCGTTGCTGGAGGTGGCCGACCGGGTGGTGCGGCTGGGGCGCGGCGGGCTGGTGACGCGTTCGGCGGACAGCCGGCCGACCAGGGGCCTGGACTCCCGCCCCCGTCTCGGCGACCTGGAGGGGGAGCCCGAGGCGGCTGGGCCGGGCGGGCCGGCTGGCGCACCGGTGGGGGCCGAGGCCGGCGGGCCCGCCGGAGTCGGCGGGCCCGCCGGAGTCGGCGGGCCGGTAGGAACGGGGCGTACCGGGCGCGGGTCGGTGGGGGCCGAGGCCGGTGGGACGGTTCTCGGGCGGGTCTTGCGGGGCGGTGGGGCCTGGCGTGGGCGGCTGGGGCTTGCCTGGGGCCTCGGGAGTCTGGCCGTCGGGAGCGCCGTGGCGCTGATGGCGACCTCCGGGTGGCTCATCTCGCGGGCCTCGCAGCAGCCGCCGGTGTTGTACCTGATGGTGGCCGTGACCGCCACGCGGGCGTTCGGGATCGGGCGGGCGGTGTTCCGCTACGCCGAGCGGCTGGTGTCGCACGACGCCGTCCTGCGGATGCTGGCCGACACCCGGGTCGCGGTCTACCGGCGCCTGGAACGCCTCGCGCCCGCCGGGCTGCGTACCGCGCGCCGCGGTGATCTGCTCACCCGGCTGGTCGCGGACGTGGACGCGTTCCAGGACTACTGGCTGCGCTGGCTGCTGCCCGCCGCGGTCGCCCTGGCCGTCTCCGCGGCCTCCGTCGGCTTCACGGCCTGGCTGCTGCCCGAGGCCGGGGCGGCCCTCGCGGCCGGCCTGCTCGCGGCCGGCGTGGGTGTCCCTTGGCTGACCGCACGCGTGGCCGGGCGGACCGAGCGGCGGCTGGCGCCCGCCCGAGGAGTGCTCGCGACCCGTGTGACCGACCTGCTCACCGGCACCGCGGAACTGACCGTCGCCGGCGCGCTGCCCGGCCGTACGGCCGCGGTCCGGCGAGCCGACGGCACCCTCACCCGGATCGCGGCGCGCGCGGCCACCGTCACCGGGCTCGGTGACGGGCTGACCGCGCTCGTCTCCGGGCTGACCGTCACGGCCACCGCGCTGCTCGGGGCCCAGGCGGTGGCGGCCGGCCGGCTCGGCGGCGTGGCGATGGCCGTGGTCGTCCTGACCCCGCTGGCCGCGTTCGAGGCCGTCCTCGGGCTGCCGCTCGCCGTGCGTCACCGGCAGCGGGTGCGGCGCAGCGCGGAGCGCGTGTACGAGGTCCTGGACGCCCCCGAGCCCGTACGCGAGCCGGAGCGGCCCCGGCAGGCGCCCGCCTCGCCGTTCCCGGTGGTCGTCAAGGGGCTGACCGCACGGTACGCGGGACAGCGGCGGGAGGCGCTGGCCGGGCTGGACCTGACCCTGGAGCGGGGCCGCCGGGTCGCGGTGGTCGGCGCGTCCGGGGCCGGCAAGTCGACCCTCGCCCAGGTGCTGCTGCGGTTCCTCGACCCGGAGGCGGGTTCGTACACGCTCGCCGGTGTGGACGCCTGCGCGCTGGCCGGTGACGACGTGCGGCGGCTCGTCGGGCTGTGTGCCCAGGACGCCCACCTCTTCGACAGCTCGGTGCGCGAGAACCTGCTGCTGGCCAGGAAGGACGCCACCGAGGCCGGCCTGCGCGAGGCCCTGGCCCGGGCCCGGCTGCTGGACTGGGTGGACTCCCTGCCCGACGGCCTGGACACGCTGGTCGGCGAGCACGGGGCGCGGCTGTCCGGCGGGCAGCGGCAGCGGCTGGCGCTGGCCCGCGCGCTGCTGGCGGACTTCCCCGTCCTGGTGCTCGACGAGCCCGCCGAGCACCTGGACCTGCCGACGGCGGACGCGCTGACCGCCGACCTGCTGGCCGCCACCGAGGGCCGTACGACACTGCTGATCACCCACCGGCTGGCGGGGCTCGACGCGGTGGACGAGGTGCTCGTGCTCGACGCGGGCCGGGTGGTGCAGCGGGGGCCGTACGCGCGGCTGATCACCGAGGAGGGGCCGCTGCGGGAGCTGGCCCGGCGGGAGGCGGAGGCGGAGTCCCTGGTGGGGGACCCGGCCGCCACGGCGGGAAGCCCCCGGTAGGCGGCGACCTGCCGGGAGCCCGGATCGGCAACGGCGATCGGGGAGCGTTACGGGGTGTGGTCCGTGAGCAGGTTCTCGATCACCACGGCGACCCCGTCGTCGTTGTTGGCGACCGTACGGCCCGACGCGGCGGCGATGACGTCCGGGTGGGCGTTGCCCATCGCGAACGACTGGCCGGCCCAGGTGAGCATCTCTACGTCGTTGGGCATGTCCCCGAAGGCCACGACCTCCTCGTGCGAGATGCCGCGCTCGGCGCAGCACAGGGCGAGGGTGCTGGCCTTGGAGACGTCGGGGCCGCTCAGTTCCAGCAGGGCGCTGGGGCTGGAGCGGGTGACGTTGGCGTGGCCGCCGACGGCGAGGCGGGCCAGGGTGAGGAAGGCGTCCGGGTCGAGCGACGGGTGGTAGGCGAGGATCTTCAGGACGGGCTGGTCGGCGTCCGGCCCGTCGGGCGCGAGCAGTTCCTCGGCGGGCCGGAGGTTGTCGGGGATCTCCATGTGCAGCTTGGGATAGTCCGGCTCCTGGTGGAAGCCGTAGGTCTGCTCCACCGCGAAGACCGTGCCGGGTGCCGCCTCGCGCAGCAGCCGTACGGCGTTCAGGGCGTTCGTCCGGAGCAGTTCCCGTACCTTGACGAACCGGTGGGCGCCGGGGCCGCCGTGCAGGTCGACCACGGCGGCGCCGTTGCCGCAGATCGCCAGGCCGTGGCCGTGGACGTGGTCGCTGACCACGCTCATCCAGCGGGCGGGCCGGCCGGTGACGAAGAAGACCTCGATGCCGGCGGCCTCGGCGGCGGCCAGCGCGGCGACGGTCCGCGGGGAGACCGACTTGTCGTCGCGCAGCAGGGTGCCGTCGAGGTCGGTGGCGATCAGCCGCGGCCGGATGGCGGCGGACGGGGTCCCGGGCTGTCTGGTCGCTGAGGTCACCCGGTCATTCTCGCGCATATGCCTGCACGGTCGTGCGGAAGTGCGCACAGATGAGACGCAGATGACGCTCGGCGGCCCTTGCCGGGGCCGGCGGCCGTGGTGGCCGGGACCGGTCCGCCCGGTCCCGGCGGGGCTCAGGCCAGCTGGGCCGGGGCTTGTGTGGCGATCCGCTCGAAGACCTTCTCGTCCGCGGCGAAGTCGGAGTCCGGGATGGGCCAGTGGATCACGATCTCGGTGAAGCCCAGCGCCTGGTGGCGGCCGGCGAAGTCCACGAAGGCGTCCACGGAGTCGAGCGGCCGGCCGCGGTCCGGGGTGAAGCCGGTCAGCAGGACCTTGTCCAGCCCGGCCACGTCCCGGCCGGCGGCCTCGCAGGCCTCGGACAGCCTGCCGAGCTGCCCGCGCAGCGCTTCGACGGACTGCTCGGGGGTGCCGGTCTCGTACAGCTTCGGGTCGCCGGTGGTCACCCAGGCCTGGCCGTACCGCGCGGCCAGCTTCAGACCGCGGGGGCCGGTGGCCGCGACCGCGAACGGCAGCCGGGGGCGCTGCACACAGCCGGGTACGTTCCGCGCCTCGTGCGCCGAGTAGAACCGGCCCTCCTGCGACACGGTGTCCTCGGTGAGCAGGCGGTCGAGGAGGGGCACGAACTCGGCGAACCGGTCGGCGCGCTCCCGTGGGCTCCAGGGGTCCTGGCCGAGGGCGGTCGCGTCGAAGCCGGTGCCGCCGGCGCCGATGCCCAGGGTGACCCGGCCGCCGGAGATGTCGTCGAGGCTGACGAGTTCCTTGGCCAGCGTGACCGGGTGCCGGAAGTTCGGCGAGGTGACGAGTGTGCCCAGGCGCAGTCGGTCGGTGGCCGCTGCCGCCGCGGTCAGCGTCGGGATCGCGCCGAACCAGGGGCCGTCACGGAAGCTGCGCCAGGACAGGTGGTCGTAGGTGTACGCCGTGTGGAAGCCGAGCTGTTCGGCCCGCAGCCAGGACGCGCGGCCGCCTTCGCTCCAGCGGCGGTACGGCAGGATCACGGTGCTCAGACGCAGACTCATGGGTCCGAGCGTAAGCGTCCGGCGTGAGCCGGTGTTCAGCGCGGGTCCGGGAAGCGCAGGTGACGCGGGGGTACGGCCGCCGTCAGCCAGACTCCGTTGGCGCTGAGGTGGAACACATGGCCGTCGCGGTGCATGGCGCCGGAGTCGACGGTGAGCACCACGGGCCGGCCCCGGCGGGCGCCGACCCGGGTGGCGGTCTCCCGGTCGGCGGAGAGATGGACGTCGTGCCGGTCCATGGGCCTGAGGCCCTCCGCGCGGATCGCGGCCAGGCTGCGCTCAACCGTCCCGTGGTAGAGGTGCGGCGGCGGAGTGGCCGGGGGCAGGCCGAGGTCGACCTCGATGCTGTGCCCCTGACTGGCGCGGATCCTGGTGCCTTCCGTCACGAAGCGCTGTTTGTCGTTCGTGGCGACGACGTGGTCCAGCTCGTCCCGCGTGAACCGGAATCCGTGCGCGGCGGCCGCGGCGATCAGGGTGCCGATGTCCACCCAGCCGCCCGGGTCCGGCGTGATCCCGATGCGCTCGGGCTGGTGGCGCAGGTGTCTGGAGAGGTATCTGGACACCTGCACGGTGCGTCGTTCGTTCATGGGACCAGCGTGCGGGAGAGACGTGGATCACGCAGGTTTTTTCCTCCGTAGGTTTGGTCCACAGCCAAGTGAGTTTATCCACAGGGGATTTGACGAAGGTTGTGGACAAGTGGTGGGCCGGTCAGGGGACTGCCTCAGCCCCCGCTCACAGTCTCGGTTCCACCCGGGCGATCCTGCGCAGCGTGCCCGGCAGGAAGCGGGACAGCAGGTGGGCGGCCCGGGCTTCCGGGGTCACGGGGGCCACCGCCCTGTTGTGGGCCACCGCGTCCAGGATGGCGGTGGCGACCTTCTCCGGTGGGTAGTTGCGCAGGCCGTACAGTCGGGCGGACCGCTGCCGGCGGCGCCGTTCCTCGGCCGCGTCGACGCCGGTGAAGCGGGCCGTGGAGGTGATGCCGGTGTTGACGAAGCCGGGGCAGACCGCCGTGACGCCGATGTCCTGGGAGGCCAGTTCGGCGCGCAGGCACTCGGAGAGCATCAGTACCGCCGCCTTGGAGGTGCTGTAGGCCGGCAGGGCGCGGGAGGGCTGGTAAGCCGCGGCGGACGCGATGTTGACGATGTGGCCGCCCTGACCGCGCTCGGCCATGCGCGCGCCGAAGAGCCGGCACCCGTGGATCACCCCCCACAGGTTGACGTCCAGGACCTTGCGCCAGTCGTCGGCGGTCGTGGCGAAGAACGAGCCGGACAGGCCGATGCCCGCGTTGTTGACCAGCACGTCCGGTACGCCGTACTCGCGGTGGACCCGCTCGGCGAGTTTCTCCATGCTCTGCTCGTCGGAGACGTCCGTGGGCTCGGCCCAGGCGTCGGGTGCGCCGGCCAGCAGGGACAGTTCGGCGGTGCGGGCCGCGGCGTCGGCGTCCCGGTCGACGGCGATCACGCGCGCGCCGGCCTCCGCGAAGGCGAACGCGGTCGCCCGGCCGATGCCGCTGCCGGCGCCGGTGATCAGCACCAACTGCCCGCCGAACCGGTCGGCATGGGGGCCGGTGCCCTTCGGGGCGGGACGGCCGCCTTCCACGGACGTGACGAATTCGGCGATCCAGGCCGAGACCTGGTCGGGGCGGGTACGCGGGACCCAGTGCCGGGCCGGGAGCGTGCGGCGGGTCAGCCGCGGCACCCACCGGTCCAGGTCGTCGTAGAGCCGCTCGGAGAGGAACGCGTCCCCCTGGGGCGTGATGAGCTGCACGGGGGCGTGCGCGTACGCGTCCGGGCGCGGCCTGCGCATCCGGGCGCGGACGTTGTCCCGGTACAGCCAGGCGCCGTGGGCCGCGTCGCCGGGCAGGGAGGCGGTGGGATAGTCGCCGTCGGAGATCCGCTCGGCCCGCTCCAGGATCCGCGGCCAGCGCCTGCCGAGCGGGCCGCGCCAGGCCAGTTCCGGCAGGAGCGGGGTGTGCAGCAGGTAGACGTACCAGGACCGGGCGCCCTGGCCGAGGAGCTGGCCGACCCGGCGGGGTGTCGGACGCTTCACCCGCGCGTCGAGCCAGTGCCCGAAGTGGTCGAGGGAGGGCCCGGAGATCGAGGTGAAGGAGGCGATGCGGCCCTTCGTCCGGCCGACCGTGACGAACTCCCAGGACTGCACCGAGCCCCAGTCGTGCCCGACGAGGTGCACCGGCCGGTCCGGGCTCACCGCGTCCACGACGGCGAGGAAGTCGTCCGTGAGCTTGGCGAGCGTGAAGCCCCCGCGCAGCGGCCGGGGCGCCGTCGAGCGGCCGTGGCCCCGGACGTCGTACAGGACCACGTGGAAGCGGTCGGCGAGCCGGTCCGCGACCTGGGACCAGACCTCCTTGCTGTCCGGGTAGCCGTGCAGCAGGACGACCGTCGGCCGCTGGGGGTCGCCCAGCTCGGCCACGCACAGCTCGACCCCGCCGGTCCGCACCCAGCGCTCACGCGCGTCTGTCGGTTTCACTTCTCCTCCGCCCAGCGCCGCACGTGCGGCAGGTCGTCGTCCAGCCAGAAGGCGCTCTCCGCCGGGTCCCGGGAGTCGGTCACCACCAGGATCTCCTCGAACTTCGCGCCCGTACCGCGGAAGCCGAGGTGGGGTTCGACCGCCCACAGGCCCGGCCGCGGCGGGTGGTCCGAGAAGCGGTACGGGGACCACAGCGGCGACCAGCCCTCGCGGTGGCCGTGCAGCGCGTCGGCGGCCAGGCCCTTGAGGGACTGGGTGCCGAACCCGAACAGGTGCGGGGACCAGCGCCGCTGTCTCACCCGGTCCACCTTGTGGGCGATCACCCCGAAGGGGTACGCCCGGTGCCGGTTGGCGTAGCCCTGGCGGGTCATGAGCCGGTCCACGTCCTCGTAGATCTCCCGCAGCGGGCGCCGCTCGCGCACCTCGCGCAGGATCAGCTCGCGGTGCGCCTCGAGGTCGGCCATCAGCCGGTTCTGCACGGGGTTCACGCCCAGGGAGCCCGAGTAGCCGATGTCCGCCGTGTACCCCTCGTACACCGGGGCCATGTCCAGGATGAACGGCATCCCCGGCTCCAGCGCGCGGCCGGTCGGGAAGAACTGGAGCGGGACGCGGAAGCCCGTGAACGCCGTGCGGTCCCCGAACCAGGCGAAGGGAAGGTGGAACCAGTCCCGGACCCCGCGCCCACGCAGCCACTCGCGCTGCATCCGGGCCGCCTCGCGCTCGGTCACGCCCGGCTCGAGGCGTGCGGCGACCGCCTCCGCGCACTCGTAGGCGAGGCGCTGCACTCTTCTGAACCCCCGCAGGTCCACGGAGAGTCCGTTGCTCACTGCCGTCGTCATGCCGCCCCGTCCCGTCGCCCCGGCGACGCGTCCGTCGACCGCGGTACGCGTCCGTAACTTGACACTGGTGAATGTGACAGTTGTTAGAGGTGTCGTCAATAGGGGTGATCCCGGAGTCCGCCGGCGTTCGGCGGCCGTCCCGCACCACCCCTGGGTAGGCCTCCCCTAGGGCCCCGTACTACCTGGGTCTGACGTGAAACGGCTCTGAAGTCTGACGACCGGCGTGGTCCCGGTCACTACTGTCGGAGCCGTGACTGTGATCGCGACCGAAAGCCTGAGCAAGCGGTTCCCCCGGGTGACCGCGCTCGACCGGCTGTCCGTGGACATCGGACCCGGTGTGACCGGACTCGTCGGGGCCAACGGCGCCGGCAAGTCCACTCTGATCAAGATCCTGCTGGGTCTGTCCCCCGCCACGGAGGGCCACGCCGAGGTGCTCGGCCTCGACGTGGCCACCAAGGGCGCCACCATCCGCGAGCGCGTCGGATACATGCCGGAGCACGACTGCCTGCCGCCGGACGTCTCGGCCACCGAGTTCGTCGTGCACATGGCCCGCATGTCCGGGCTGCCGCCCACCGCGGCCCGCGAACGCACCGCCGACACCCTGCGCCACGTCGGCCTGTACGAGGAGCGGTACCGCCCGATCGGCGGCTACTCGACGGGCATGAAGCAGCGGGTGAAGCTCGCCCAGGCGCTGGTGCACGACCCGCAGCTGGTCTTCCTGGACGAACCGACCAACGGCCTGGACCCGGTCGGCCGCGACGAGATGCTCGGCCTGATCCGCCGCATCCACACCGACTTCGGCATCTCCGTCCTGGTCACCTCCCACCTGCTGGGCGAGCTGGAACGCACCTGCGACCACGTCGTCGTCGTCGACGGCGGCAAGCTCCTGCGCTCCAGCTCCACCACCGACTTCACCCAGACCACGACCACCCTCGCGATCGAGGTCACCGACAGCGACAGCCATCCCGACGGCACCCGCGCGGTCCGCGAGGCGCTCCACGCGCGCGGGGTCGACACCCACGCCGAGGCGGGCGGCCTGCCCGGCGCCGGACACATCCTGCTGCTGACCGCCGCGGGCGAGGAGACGTACGACCTCGTCCGGGACGTGGTCGCCGACCTCGGGCTCGGCCTGGTGCGCATGGAACAGCGCCGGCACCACATCTCCGAGGTGTTCACCGGCAACGACGAACAGCGCAAGGAGGCCGTCGGCCATGGCGGTTGAGCATCCCCCGGCAACGCCCACCGGCGACCGGTCCCGCATCCACGACATCGGCTACCGCGGCTACGACGGCCCCCGCCTCGGCCGCGCCTACGCCCGCCGCTCGCTGTACTCGCAGTCCCTGCGCGGCGCCTACGGCCTCGGCCGGTCGGTGAAGTCCAAGGTGCTGCCGATGCTGCTGTTCGCGGTGATGTGCGTGCCCGCCGCCATCATGGTGGCCGTCGCCGTCGCCACCAAGGCGCACGAACTGCCGGTGTCCTACACCCGCTACGCGATCACCATGCAGGCCGTCATCAGCCTGTACGTCGCCTCGCAGGCCCCCCAGGCCGTCTCCCGCGACCTGCGCTTCAAGACCGTACCGCTGTACTTCTCGCGGCCCATCGAGAGCACCGACTACGTGCGCGCGAAGTTCGCGGCGCTGGCCTCGGCCCTGTTCGTCCTCACCGGCGCTCCGCTGCTCGTGATGTACATCGGCGCGCTGCTGTCCAAGATGGGCTTCGCCCACCAGACCGAGAAATTCGCCCAGGGACTGGTCTGTGTGGCCCTGCTCTCCCTGCTCTTCGCCGGCATCGGCCTGGTCATCGCCGCCTTCACCCCGCGCCGGGGCTTCGGCATCGCCGCCGTGATCGCCGTGCTGACCATCTCCTACGGCGCCGTGTCCACGCTCCAGGCCATCGCCGACGCCCAGGGCAGCGGCGGCGCCGTCCCGTGGATCGGCCTGTTCTCGCCGGTCACACTGATCGACGGCGTGCAGCACGCCTTCCTCGGCGGCAGCTCCGGCTTCCCCGGCGGGGTCGGCCCGTCCAGCGGGGAGGGCGCCGTGTACGTCGTCCTCGTCCTGGCCCTGATCGCGGCCTGCTACGGCCTCCTGAACCGCCGCTACAAGAAGGTGGGACTGTGACCACGCTCACCATCGACCACGTGTCCCGCTGGTTCGGCAACGTCGTCGCCGTCAACGACATCACCATGACCATCGGCCCCGGCGTCACCGGACTGCTCGGCCCCAACGGCGCCGGCAAGTCCACACTGATCAACATGATGGGCGGCTTCCTCGCCCCGTCCACCGGCACGGTCACCCTCGACGGGCAGCCGGTCTGGCGCAACGAGGCCGTCTACCGGCACATCGGCATCGTCCCCGAGCGGGAGGCGATGTACGACTTCCTCACCGGCCGCGAGTTCGTCGTCGCCAACGCCGAGCTGCACGGCCTGGGCGCCAAGGCGGCCCAGCGCGCCCTCGCCACGGTCGAGATGGAGTACGCGCAGGACCGGAAGATCTCCACCTACTCCAAGGGCATGCGGCAGCGCGTGAAGATGGCGAGCGCCCTCGTCCACGACCCGTCGCTGCTCCTGCTGGACGAGCCGTTCAACGGCATGGACCCCCGGCAGCGCATGCAGCTGATGGAGCTGCTGCGCAGGATGGGCGACGAGGGCCGCACGGTCCTGTTCTCCTCGCACATCCTCGAGGAGGTCGAGCAGCTCGCCCGGCACATCGAGGTCGTCGTCGCCGGACGCCACGCGGCCAGCGGTGACTTCCGCCGGATCCGCCGTCTGATGACCGACCGCCCGCACCGCTACCTGGTGCGCTCCAGCGACGACCGCGTCCTCGCGGCCGCGCTGATCGCCGACCCGTCGACGTCCGGCATCGAGGTCGACGTGGCCGAGGGCGCGCTGCGCGTCCAGGCCGTCGACTTCGGCCGCTTCACCGCCCTGCTGCCGAAGGTCGCCAGGGACCACGGCATCCGGCTGCTCACGGTCTCGCCGTCCGACGAGTCCCTGGAGTCCGTCTTCTCGTACCTGGTCGCGGCGTAGGAGGCCCATGATGTATGACCCCACCGTCGCCCGACTCACCTACCGTGCCCTGCTCGGCCGCCGCCGGGCCCTCATCCTCGGCGCGCTGCCGCTGCTGCTGATCGTGATCTCCGTGGCCGTGCGCGGCCTGACCGGAGCCGACGACCAGACGGCGTCGGACGTCCTCGGCGGCTTCGCGCTCGCCACGATGGTGCCGATCATCGGTGTCATCGCGGGGACGGGCGCGATCGGCCCGGAGATCGACGACGGCTCCGTCGTCTACCTGCTGTCCAAGCCGCTCAAGCGGCCCACCATCATCCTGACGAAGCTGATCGTCGCCGTCGGTGTCACCATGGTCTTCTCGGCGGTGCCGACCCTGATCGCCGGCCTGATCCTGAACGGCAACGGCCAGCAGATCGCCGTGGCCTACACGGTCGCGGCGCTGATCTCCTCCATCGCCTACTCCGCGCTGTTCCTGCTGCTGGGCACCGTCTCCCGGCACGCGGTGGTCTTCGGGCTCGTCTACGCCCTGGTCTGGGAGGCGCTGTTCGGCTCCCTGGTGCCGGGTGCGCGCACGCTGAGCGTCCAGCAGTGGTCGCTGGCCGTCGCCCACAAGCTGGCCGGCGGGGACCTGGTGACCTCCGAGGTGAGCCTGCCGACGGCCACCGTGCTGCTGGTGGCGGTCACCGTGCTCGCCACCTGGTACGCCGGGCAGAAGCTGCGGGCGCTGACCTTGGCGGGCGAGGAGTAGAAGGTACGCGGGGCAGAGAGCAAGAGGTACGGGGGCCGCGCGAGCGGCCCCCGTCGCATTCCGCGCTCGGTGACGGGCCGTGGGCCCGACGCGCGAGCGCTACGCCAGCGAACGCTCCAGCACGACCGCGATGCCGTCGTCCTCGTTCGAGGCCGTCACCTCGTCGGCCACCGCCTTCAGTTCCTCATGGGCGTTGGCCATGGCCACGCCCCGGGACGCCCAGGCGAACATCGGGATGTCGTTGGGCATGTCGCCGAAGGCGATCGTGTCGGCGGCCTTCAGGCCGAGCCGGCGGGCGGCGAGGGACAGGCCCGTGGCCTTGGACAGGCCGAGCGGGAGCAGTTCCACGATGCCCGCCCCCGCCATGGCCACCGTGACGAAGCCGCCGGCCGCCTGCCGGGCGACCTCCGCCAGCTCGTCGTCGCCCAGTGTCGGATGCTGTATGTAGATCTTGTTCAGCGGGGCGCTCCAGATGTCGGACGCGTCCGTGAACGGTGTCGCGGGCAGCTTGCCGGTGACCGCGTATCCCGGGCCCACCAGGACCTCGCCGTCCAGGCCGTCGCGGCTGGCCGCCAGGTACAGCGGGCCGACCTCGGCCTCGATCTTGGCCAGGGCCACGCCCGCCAGCTGCCGGTCCAGGGTGACGGAGGTGAGCAGGCGGTGGCTGCCGGCGTCGTACACCTGGGCGCCCTGGCCGCAGACGGCGAGGCCGTCGTAGCCGAGGTCGTCCAGGATGTGCCGGGTCCAGGGCACCGCGCGGCCGGTGACGACGATGTGCGCGGCGCCCGCCGCGCTCGCCGCGGCGAGCGCGTCCCGGGTGCGCCGCGAGATCGACTCGTCGGAGCGCAGCAGCGTGCCGTCGAGGTCGGTGGCGATGAGCCCGTACGGGAAGGTCACCGGGACACCGGCTCCAGTACCTCACGGCCGCCCAGGTAGGGGCGCAGCACCTCGGGGACCCGGACGGAACCGTCGGCCAGCTGGTGGTTCTCCAGGATCGCCACGATCGTGCGCGGGACGGCGCACAGCGTGCCGTTGAGCGTGGCGAGCGGCTTCACCTGCTTGCCGTCGCGGAACCGGATGGACAGGCGGCGGGACTGGAACTCGGTGCAGTCCGAGGTCGAGGTCAGCTCGCGGTACTTGCCCTGGGTCGGGATCCACGCCTCGCAGTCGTACTTGCGGGCGGCCGAGGAGCCGAGGTCACCGGAGGCGACGTCGATGACGCGGAACGGCAGCTCCAGCGACTCCAGCCACTGCTTCTCCCAGGCCAGCAGGCGCTGGTGCTCGGCCTGCGAGTCCTCGGGAGCGACGTACGAGAACATCTCGACCTTGTCGAACTGGTGCACGCGGAAGATGCCCCGGGTGTCCTTGCCGTGCGAGCCGGCCTCGCGGCGGAAGCAGGGCGAGAAGCCCGCGTACCGCAGCGGCAGCTTGTCGGCGTCGATGATCTCGTCCATGTGGTAGGCCGCCAGCGGGACCTCGGAGGTGCCGACCAGGTACAGGTCGTCCTTGTCGAGGTGGTAGACGTCCTGGGCGGCCTGGCCGAGGAAGCCGGTGCCCGCCATGGACTGCGGGCGGACCAGCGCCGGGGTGAGCATCGGCGTGAAACCGGCCGCGGATGCCTGGGCGATCGCTGCGTTCACCAGGGCCAGTTCCAGCAGGGCGCCGACACCGGTGAGGAAGTAGAAGCGGGAGCCGGAGACCTTGGCGCCGCGTTCGACGTCGATCGCGCCGAGCAGCTGGCCCAGCTCCAGGTGGTCCCTGGGCTCGAAGCCCTCGGCACCGAAGTCACGGATCGTGCCGTGCGTCTCCAGCGTGACGAAGTCCTCCTCGCCGCCGACGGGCACGTCGGGGTGGACGAGGTTGCCGAGCCGGAGCAGCAGCTCCTGGGTCTCGGTGTCGGCCGCGTCGCGCTCGGTGTCGGCGGCCCTGACGTCGGCCTTCAGCTGCTCGGCACGCTTGAGCAGCTCCGCCTTCTCGTCGGGGGAGGCCTTGGGGATCAGCTTGCCGAGCTGCTTCTGCTCGGCACGCAGTTCGTCGAAGCGGACGCCGGAGGACCTGCGCCGCTCGTCGGCAGAGAGGAGGGCGTCGACGAGCGCGACGTCCTCTCCACGGGCACGCTGGGACGCGCGCACACGGTCGGGGTCCTCACGGAGCAGGCGAAGGTCAATCACGGGGCCAAGGCTACCGGTGCGCGGTCGTGGCTCACGAATCACTATTCCGGGGTGTTGTGATTCGTCGCTTACGTTCCGTTATGAGCTAATTGCCGAACGTGTCAAGGAAAAGTGTCCCACTCCCTGGGGCGGGGCACGCGCCGGCCGTCGCGTTGACCGGATCTCCTTGCCGGGGAGGGGATTTGGCGGCTCGGTTGTCCACAGAGATCCGCACCCCCCGATAAGTTATCCACAGGCTGTGTGGAAGATCTGTGGATTTCAGAATTGATCACTCCGAAAACCCGGGACGGGCCGAAGAATTCCCGGGTCAAACCCCATCGACACCCGCGTTCGGGTGGAAAACGGTCGCCCTAATAGATGAATCGAAGCAAACGGCTGAACGAAGGGTGGTCCTACGGAGGGTGGCGGCGCCCGGCCGTTCTAGGGCGATTTGTCGACCCACCAGTCCTCCACTGTCGACTTGTCCCCAGGTCGAGAAGGGTGCCTGTGGATAACTCCTGTGGATAACGTTGGTATGCAGGTACGACCGGCTGGAACGGCCGGTCAGAACCGGCCGTCCTGGCAGCGCGCCACCCAGTCCGCCGCCGCCATGAACTCCTCGTCCGACGTCCCCGGCAGCGTCGGACGGACCGCGTCCGGCGTGATGTCCGCGCGCGGGTAGGAACCCAGGAAGCGGACCTGGAGACAGATGCGCTTCAGGCCCATCAGTGTCTCCGCCATCCGCCGGTCGGCGATATGGCCCTCGGCGTCGATGCAGAAGCAGTAGTTGCCGATGCCGGCGCCGGTCGGCCGGGACTGGAGCAGCATGAGGTTGATGCCGCGCGAGGCGAACTCGCCGAGCAGGTCGCGCAGGGCACCGGGGTGGTCGTCCCGCTGCCACAGCACCACCGAGGTCTTGTCGGCACCGGTCGGTGCGGCGGGCCGGGCCGGGCGGCCGACCAGCACGAACCGCGTCTGGGCGTTCTCCGCGTCGTGGATGCCGGTCTCCAGCGCCTCCAGGCCGTACCGGGCGGCGGCGAACTCACCGGCGAACGCGGCGTCGTAGCGGCCCTCCTGGACCAGGCGGGCGGCGTCCGCGTTGGAGGCGGCCGACTCCCAGAGCGCCTCGGGGAGGTGGGCGCGCAGCCAGTTGCGCACCTGCGGCTGGGCCGCGGGGTGGGCGGAGACCGTCTTGATGTCCGCGAGCTTCGTGCCGGGCCGGACCAGCAGCGCGAACGTGATGGACAGCAGCACCTCGCGGTAGATCGTCAGTGGCGCGCCCGCGACCAGCTCGTCCAGGGTGGTGGTGATCCCGCCCTCGACCGAGTTCTCGATCGGCACGAACGCGGCCTCGGCCTCACCGGCCCGCACCGCGTCCAGCGCGGACTGCACCGACACGTAGGGGATCAGTTCCCGGGTGGCCGCCTCCGGAAGCGTGCGCAGGGCGACCTCCGTGAAGGTGCCCTCCGGGCCGAGATAGGCATAGCTCGCTGGCATGCCCTCACCCTAATGGCCGCGCGGCCGGCCGGCCCCGCCATCTCATCGGCGCCACTCGACCGGGTGGTTTCAACCCCGATCGTCCCCCGGACGGGTGCCGATGCGCGTACGCGGTCGGCCCTCCGGCGGCTGTTGCCCCGTCAGCCCTCCAGCAGCCGTTGCCCCACGTACTCGCCCTCGGCCGCGCCCCCCGGCACCGCGAACAGACCGCTCGCCTCGTGACGGATGTACTTCGACAGCGCGTCGCCCCGGTCGAGCTTGCGCTGCACCGGTACGAAACCGCGCAACGGGTCCGCCTGCCAGCAGATGAAGAGGAGCCCGGCGTCGGGCGTGCCGTCCGGGCCGATGCCGTCGTGGTAGGAGAAGGGGCGCCGGAGCATGGCCGCGCCGCCGTTCTTGTCGGGCCGGGTGATCCGGGCGTGCGCGGTGAGCGGGACGACGTACTCGCCGTGGGCGTCGGTCTTCTCCAGGTCCATCGGCGTCGTCTCGTCACCCCCGGACAACGGTGCCCCGTCGGCCTTACGGCGCCCGATGACCTGCTCCTGCGCCGTGAGCGACAGCTCCTCCCAGTCGTCCAGGAGCATGCGGATGCGGCGTACGACGGCGTAGGAACCGTTCGCCATCCACGCGGGCTCGCCCGACGCGGGCACGAAGATCCGCTTCTCGAAGTCGGTGTCGGCCGGCTTGGGGTTGCGGGTGCCGTCGAGCTGGCCCATGAGGTTGCGGGCCGTCATGGGGTGGGCGGTGGCGCCCGGGCTGCGGTTGAAGCCGTTCATCTGCCAGCGCACCCGCGCGGCGGAGCCCGCGTCCTTCTGGATCGCGCGCAGGGCGTGGAAGGCCACCAGGGCGTCGTTCGCGCCGATCTGCACCCACAGATCGCCGTTGCTGCGCGCCCGGTCGAGATGGTCGGAGGAGAAGTCCGGCAGCGGATCGAGGGCGCCGGGCTGCTGCTTCTCCAGGCCGGTCCGCGCGAAGAAGCTGTGACCGAAGCCGAAGGTGAGGGTCAGCGAGGAGGGGCCCGCGTCCCGGGCCACAGCGGTATCGCCGTGCGGGGCGGCCTCGCCCGCCATCAGCCGTTCCGCCGTCGCCGACCAGCGGCGCAGCAGGGCGGCTGCCTCCCTGCGGCCCGCGCCCGCCGCCAGGTCGAAGGCGACGAGATGGCCGCAGGCCTGGAGTCCCTCGGTGATGCCGGGCTGATGTTTCCCGTGAAACATCGCCCGGCCGGAGCCCACCGAGGACAGTGGAGCGGCCTGGGCGGGCGCGGCGGCGTACCCCACGGCACCGCCCGCCGCGCCGAGCGCGAGCCCGGTGGCCCCGGCCGTTCCCAGCAGGGCGCGCCGGGAGACACCGCGCGCACCGGACACGCGCCCGGGCACCGGCGTGCCGGGCGTGCGGGTCTGCGGGAGGGACTGGTCGGACATGGTGGTTCAGCCGATCTGCGCGTGCTTGGAGACGGTCGTCTGGTCGATGCCGGAGGTGCGGACCGTGACGGCGACGGTCCAGTCCCCGGCGATCGGGATCTGCACCCCGCTCGCCGACCAGTGGCCGGTGGTGATGTGGTCGGGCGTCACGGGCAGCGGGCCGATCTTCTTCGCCTGGAGGGTGAAGGAGATCTTCACCTCGGGGACGTCGAAGGCCCGGCCGTTGGGGCGCTGGACGTAGACGTGCATCTCGTTGCCGCCCACGCGCGCGGGGTCGAGGTCGACGCTGACGACGCCCTTGCCGTCGGTGCCGCCGGTGTCGAACGGCATGTCCAGGGTGAGCGCCCCGGACGGGGACGAGGTGGCGGCGCCGGACGCGGCCGAGGTGGCTGCCTTGGCCTCCTGTTCGGTGCGGCCCGGCTCGGTCTGGGTCAGCGCGGTGGTGACGGCGAGCAGCACCAGGGCGACGCCGGTCTCGGCGAGTACCGAGCGGCGCAGGCCCGAGCGGTGCGGGTCGGCGTCGCGCAGCCGCTTTCGCCGGGCGGCGTCGACGGCCGCGCGCTGCCGGGCGAGCTGGTCGGCACGCCGCGAGTCACCGGGAGCGGGATCCTCGCCGGCACGGGGAGCGGCATCGTCGTCGGAACCGGGAGCGGGATCCTCGTCGGAACCGGAACCGGAACCGGAACCGGAACCGGAACCGGAACCGGAACCGGAACGGGAGCCGGAGCCGGCATCCTCGCCGGCACCGAAAGCGGCACCCTTGCCGGGACCGGCACCGGCACCGGCGCTGGCACCGAAACCGGCACCGGAATCCGGTACGTCATCGGCCCCCTTGCCCCCACCCACCGCCGCGCGGCAGGCCCGGGTGTCGGCGTCGGTGTCGCCACCGCTCACCCTCGCTGCTGTCACCGGTTGCCTGGCCTCGGACCTCTCCGTCCCTTCGGCAGGGACGGCCGGGTCCCTGAGCTGAGCCGTCCAGCGCCGGGAGACCACCGCGACACCGACCAGCAGCGCCACCAGCCCGATCTTGGCCAGCAGCAGTAGCCCGTACCGGGTGCCGGTGAACGCCGACCAGGAGCCGAGCTGCCGCCAGGACTGGTAGACGCCGGTGGCGACCAGCGCGACGACGGAGCCGGCGGCAACCCGGGAGAACCGCTGTACGGCGGCGGCCCCGACCGGGGTCTCGGCGGGCGCCCGGTACAGGGCGACCAGCAGCGCGGTGAGCCCGCCCAGCCAGGCGGCGACGGCCAGCAGATGGACGACGTCGACCGGCATGGCGATGCCCGGCTGGAGCCCGGTGGAGGCGTGCTCGGCCATCGCCCAGGTGGTCGCCAGTCCGGCCGCGACGACGCCCCCGCCGACCGCGAGCCCGAAGGTCAGGTCGCGCTTCTCCTGTTGCTCCTCGCGCCGGGTGTAGGTGCCGAAGAGGACGGCGACGAAGAGCGCGGCGGCGGCGAGCAGCAGCAGCCGGGAGACCAGCGCGGCACCGGTCTTGGTCTGGAGCACCTGGCCGAGCAGACCGAGGTCGAAGACGTCGGCGAGCTTGCCGGAGGTGGTGTACGAGCCGCGCAGGAGCAGCAGCCACAGGGTGGCCGCGGTCAGCGCGACCCAGCCGCCGGCCACCAGCCGTTGCAGGGCCCGTACGCCCGCGCCGCGCTGCCAGCAGGCGAGGACGAAGGCCGCACCGCCGGCGAGCACGAGGAAACCGGCGTAGGACACGTACCGTCCGAACACGTACAGCGCGCCCACGACCCCGCCGCCCGCGGCCGGCCCTGTGTCCTGCACGACGGTCTGCGAGGGCGCGCCGATGGAGAAGGTGTAGGCGCCGGAGACGGGGTGGCTGTCCGCCGAGACGACCTGGTAGGTCACGGTGTAGGTGCCCTTGCCGAGGCCGCTCCTGAGCCGCACGGCGTACGTCGTTCCGCTGAGGTTCGCGGGGCTGCCCGTCTGGACCGGCTTGCCCCTGGGGTCGAGGACGCGCAGGGAGTCGTCGTTCATCGCCACCTTCTCGGAGAAGGTGAGCGACACCTGGGTGGGCGCCTTGTCGGCCACCACCCCCTGCGCGGGGTCGCTCCCGGTCAGTGCCGCGTGCGCGGAGGCCGGTCCGGCGGCGCCCGCCAGCAGCGCGCCGGTGACGGCGAGCAGCATCAGCACCAGGTACCGCAGGCGGGGGGTGATGGTCCGGGTCACGGTGGTCCCTCCCTCAGTGGCCGGTCGACGGGTGGTACGTGGCGGACTCCACCGGCATCTCGACGGTGAGGCGCCCCGACCGGGCGAACGTGAGCCGCACGGTGACCGTCTGGCCCTGCTTCGGCGCGTGCTTCAGCTTCTCGAACATCAGATGGTTGCCGCCGCTCTCGAAGACGAGCCGGCCGTGGGCGGGCACCGCGAAGGAGGACTTCTCCGCCATGGCGCCACCCTCCGTGCTGTGCATGGTGACCTGGCCGGCGACGTCACTGCTGACCGAGGTCAGCCGGTCCTCGGCGCCGCCCTTGTTGGTGATCGTCAGGAAGCCGGCGGCCATGTCGGCGGAGACCGGCTGGGGCATGTACGGGGAGCTGACGGACAGCTCGGCCCGGTCCGGCCCGGAAGCGGAACCGGACCCGGAGCAGCCCGTGAGCGTCAGCGCGCCGGCGAGCGCGCCGGCGGCCAGGACGGCCGTGCGACGCCTCACGGGTTGGCTCCCCTGACGAGCTTGGGCAGGTCCCGGCTGTAGTCGTCGACCGTGGTGTCCTCGCCGTAGAGGACGTAACCGGCGTCCGTCTTCGGGGAGAAGGCGATGACCTGGGTGCCGTGCACCGAGACGAGCTTGCCGTTCTTGTCCTTCGTGGTCGGCTCCACGGCGATGCCGACCGAGCGGGCACCCGCCTTGACGGCGGCGAAGTCGCCGGTGAGGCCGATGAACCGGGAGTCGATGCCCTTGAGCCACTTGCCCAGCTCGACGGGGGTGTCGCGGCCGGGGTCGGTGGTGACGAACACGACCCGGAGATCGTTCTGCTCGGCCTTGGGCAGTGTCTTCCGGGCGACGGCGATGTTGCTCATCGTCGTGGGGCAGATGTCGGGGCAGTGGGTGTAGCCGAAGTAGAGCAGGGTCGGGTGGCCCTGGGTCTCCTTGCGGAGGTCGTACTTCCTGCCGTGGGTGTCGGTGAGGACGAGGTCCGGCTTCTTGAACGGCTGGTCGAGAACGGTGGCGGCCTTGCCCGCGTCCGACCCGCCCGAGACGACGGCGACCGGCGCGTCGCTGTTGCCGTCGGTGCCGCAGGCGGAGAGGGTCAGGGTGGCGGCGGCGAGCGTCACGGCCGCGGCGAACGTCTTCTTGCGCATAGGAAAATGTCCCAGATAGGTGAATTCCGGCGCGCACCGGGGTCGGACGACGGGGTCCTCGGCCGGGGCCGGCGGACCCTGCCGTACGACCCCGGTGCGCGCGCTGGGTAAGGGCTCAGGCGGTGCGGCGGCGGCCCGCGAGGACGCCGTAGGCCACGCCCGCGACGCCGGCGACGATGCCGATCACGCCGAGCACGCGCGCGGTGGTGTCACTGCCGCTGCCGGAGTCCCCGGCGGCGGCCGTCTTCCCGCTCCTGCCGTCCGTTTCGTCGGCGGCGGCCGTCGTGCCGGGGTGGTCGTCACCGGAGGCGGCGGTCAGCTCCAGGACGGGCGCCGGGTTCTCCGGCTCGGCCTGCCCCTTCTGCGGCACCTCGATCCAGCGCACGACCTCCTTGTTCGAGTACGTCTGCACCGCCTTGAACACCAGCTGGTCGGTGTGCTCGGGCAGGGCGCCCAGGGAGAGGGGGAACTTCTGGAAGTAGCCGGGGGCGATGCCCTTGCCGTCGGCGGTCCAGGTCACCTTGGTGACGGCCTCGTCGATCTTCTCGCCGTGCATGGTCAGCGGCTTGGCCAGCTTGGACTTGGTGACGTCGATCTTCCAGCCGGGGATCGGCTGCGGCATCACCGAGGCGATCGGCTGGTCGGCCGGGAGGTTGACCTCGATCTTGGTGGTCGAGGCGTCGTCGCGCTCGTTGGGGACCTTGAAGTCCACGACCGCGTAACCGCCCTTGGCCGCGATGCCCTCCGGCTGCACGCTGACGTGCGCGAAAGCGGGAGCCGACAGGACGAGGACGGCCGAGCCGGCGACGGCAGCGGCGGCGGCGATACGAGAAGCCTTCATGGAAGGAAGTACTCCACTCTGAGTGAGTCCGGTGGTGAGGAGGAATACGCGCGTGCGGGGCCGGGGTGCCGGCCGTACCGCTGGAAAAAGGGGTGCACGCGCGCGTGCCGCGTGTCGGCGGCCCACCGGGGTCCGTGGAGCGGGGGTCGCGTCAGGCGGCGAGGCGGAACGCGGCGGCGGGCGGGCCGCGCCGGATCACCGTGTGCTGGAGTACGGCGGTGTGCGGGGCCGGTGCCTCGTCGCGGTCGGTACGCCGGCCGCGCGGGCCGGGGCCGGCCGCGGGCAGCAGCCCGGCGCACAGGGCGTGCGCCAGCGCCAGCGCCGCGCGCAGGGACCGTACGAGCGCCCCCTCCACGACTCCGTGCGCCGACAGCTCGATCAGCCGCAGCACGGCGAGGTCTCCGCGGCGCAGCAGCCAGCCCGCGACGACGGCCGCGAGCAGGTGGCCGAGCAGCATCGGCAGCGAGGGCAGCAGCCCCGTGGCGGCGCCGATGGCGTCGTGCGTGTGGTGCAGCGCGGGCAGGGCGCCCGTCGGCCGGCCGGCGCGGTCTATGAGGTGCGCGTCGAGCAGCAGCCGGAAGGCGTGCCCCGGGGTCAGGGACGACGGGGCCGAGCCGCACACCAGGCGCGCGGCCTGCTCGACTAGCGCGCTGTCGCTCAGCGTCCCGCCGGCGGAGGATCCCGGCCCGGACGCCGCCATCGACGACATCCCGCCGGTGGCCGCCGCGGCCCCGTGCTGGCCCAGCCCGAACAGCGTGTGCAGCACGGTCTGGCCGAGGGCGAGGAGCGCGGCGATACCCGGCAGCGAACGGGCCCGCCCGGTGAGCGGGGCGACGAGCAGCAGGGAGCCGAGGAAGCCCGCGCCCAGCGTCCACAGCGGCACGCGCGCGCAGGAGGCCAGGGTGTGCCCGGCCGCGGCCAGCGCGACGCAGACCGCGGTGAACACCGCGGCCCGCAGCATCCGGAGACCGGCTCCGGGGCGCGCCGTGCGCGGGTGGGGGGCAGTCATGGCGGGGTCATCATCGCACTGGGCCCGCCGGGCGCCTACGGCAGGGCGGCCGAGCCGGCCCCTCATACACCGATTCCTCCCCCGGCGCATCGGCTGTATGGGCGGCGTCACGCCCACGCAGTGCTTACGGGCGCCTACAGGCGGCAATAGGTAACGGTATGTCGAGCCGCGGCCGGGAGGCTGGAGCATGAGCATTTGGTGGTCACTCCATCTGCGGCGCGACGCCGCGAGCGTGCCGCTCGCCCGGCGGCTGCTGATCGGCACCATGGAGACGGCGGGCGTCGACCCGGAGATCTCCTACGACCTGTCCGTCGCCCTGAGCGAGGCCTGCGCGAACGCGGTCGAGCACGGCGGGGACCTCGCGCCCGGCGCCTCGGAGGCGTACCGGGTGACCGCGTACCTCGACGGTGAGAAGTGCCGTATCGAGGTGACCGACTCGGGGTCCGGCACCGTCCGCACCCAGGACATCCGGCCCGCCCGCCCGGACGCCGAGCACGGCCGCGGCCTGTGTCTGATCCGGGAACTCGCCGACCACGTCCATATCGGCCCCAAGCCGGGCCGCGGCGGGACGGTGGTCAGCTTCGACAAGATCCTCAAGTGGACGAAGGACCCCTCCCTGCTCACGGCCTGACGGCTTGACGGCCCGGCAGAGCCACGGGGCGCGTACGGCGGCGCCCGGCACGCGCGCGTGAGGCGTGCTGGGCCCAGCGGTCGGCACGGGCGTGAGGGGTACTGGGCCAGCCAGCCAGCCAGCCAGCCAGCCAGCCAGTCAGTCGGCACGCGCGCGTGAGGCTCCGGGGCCCCGGCCCACCGGGCGGCCCGGCACCCGGGCGTCCACCGACGGTGCGCCGCCCGCCGGCGGACGCGCTCGCTGGCGGCCTCGCCCATCGGTAGATGCACCCGGCGGTGGGCGCGCCCGGGTGGCGCCTTCGCCCAGTGACGGACGCGCTCGCTGGTGGTCTCGCACGTCGGCGCATGAACCCGGGGGTGGGCGCGCCCCGGTGGCGGACTCACCGGTGCCAGACGCGCTCGCTGCTGACCCCGCACGTCGGCAGATGTAACCCGGCGTAGGCCGTGCCCCGGTGGCGCCCTCGCCGGTGGCAGTCGCGCTCGCTGGTGGCCCCGCCCGTCAGTAGATGCACACCGGCGGAAGGCACGCCCGGGTGGCGCCCCCACCCGGCGGTGAACTCGCCCGTCATCGGCGCGCTTCCTTTGTCGGCACGCTCCGGCGTCGGCGCGTCCGGGTGTTGGCGCGCCCTGGCGTCGGCACGCTCCGGTGTTGGCGCGTCCCGGCGTTCGCGCGTCCCGGTGTCGGCGCGCTCCGGTGTCGGCGCGCCGTCTCAGCCGTCGGTGCCCAGCACCCTCGCCAGCGCCTCCAGTGCCTCGGGATACGTCCGTTCCCGGGGTGTGCCGTAGCCGACGACCAGGCCCTGGGGCCGGTCGGGGGCCGGGGTGTGCCAGTGGTCGCCGAGGGTGCCGAGCGCCAGGCCCTCCGTCTCCGCGCGGGCCAGCACCTCGGCCTCGTCCGGGACCTCGATCAGCGCGTGCAGCCCGGCCGCGATCCCGCGCACGCTCCACCGCGCCCCCAACCGGTGCAGGAGCTGGTCCCGGCGCCGCCGGTAGCGCAGCCGGCACGCGCGCACGTGCCGGTCGTACGCGTGGCTGTCGATCAGTTCGGCGAGCGCCAGCTGCCCGATGGTCTCGGTGTGGTGGTCGCTGTGCAGCTTGGCGTCGGTGACCGCGTCGACCAGGCCCGGCGGCAGCACCATCCAGCCCAGCCGCAGCGCCGGGCCGAGGGTCTTGGAGACCGTGCCCAGGTAGGCCACCTGGCCGGGAGCCATCCCCTGCAACGCGCCCACCGGCTGCCGGTCGTAGCGGAACTCGCCGTCGTAGTCGTCCTCGACGACCAGGCCGCCGCGCGCGCGTGCCCAGTCGGTCAGCGCCCGGCGCCGCTCGGGATGCAGGGTCACCCCGGTCGGGTACTGGTGGGCCGGCGTGACCACCACGGCCGCCGCCTCGCCCAGTTCCCCGGGCCGTACCCCACGTGTGTCGACCGGGGCGGGCAGCACCGTCCCGCCGTTGCGCCGCACCACGTCCCGGTGGAAGGGCAGCCCGGGGTCCTCCATGGCGACCGCCGCGCCGTCCAGCACCCGGGTCAGGAGCGCCAGGCCCTGGACGTACCCGGAGGTGATGACGATCCGCTCCGGCGGTGCGAATACCCCCCGTGCCCGGCCCAGGTAGCCGGAGAGCGCGGTGCGCAGCTCGGTCCGGCCGCGCGGGTCGCCGTAGTCGTACGCCAGTGAGGGTGCCGTCGCGATGGCGCGGCGCAGCGCGCGCAGCCAGGCCGCGGCCGGGAAGGCGCCGACGTCGGGGCTGCCTGGGCGCAGGTCGAAACGCGGGGCACGCGCGCGTGCGGACGGTTCCGGCCGCGGCACCCGGACGGCCGGCAGCTCGGCGACCCGGGTGCCCGAGCCCTGCCGGGCCGTCAGGTAGCCCTCGGCGACGAGCTGGTCGTAGGCGGCCTTGGCGGTGCCGCGCGAGATGCCGAGTTCCGCCGCGAGGCGCCGGGTGGCCGGCAACCGGGCGCCGGGGGCGAGCCGCCCGTCCCGCACGGCGTCCCGCAGGGCCCGCTCCAGCCCGGCCCGGCGCCCGTCCGCCGCGTCGGGTTCGAGATGCAGGTCCACGCCCACGCCGGACCGGAAACCGTCCACGAACACCCTCCCCCCGGGGGCGTGAGACCTTCGCGCGCCCGCCCCCGTGCCGATGGCCGGGCACCGCTGCGGTGCCCGGCCATCATCATCCTGTTCGTACCGTCCGGACCGTTCAGCCCTTCAGGGCGGCCATCCACGCCTCGACCTCGTCGGACCGCCGCGGCAGTCCGGCGGACAGGTTCCGGTTGCCGTCCTCCGTGACGAGGATGTCGTCCTCGATGCGGACGCCGATGCCCCGGTACTCCTGCGGCACCGTAAGGTCGTCGGCCTGGAAGTACAGGCCCGGCTCGACGGTGAGCACCATGCCCGGCTCCAGCGTGCCGTCGACGTACGTCTCCACGCGCGCGGCGGCGCAGTCGTGGACGTCCAGGCCCAGCATGTGTCCGGTGCCGTGCAGCGTCCAGCGGCGCTGGAGGCCCAGCTCCAGGACGCGCTCGACCGGGCCCTCGGCCAGTCCCCACTCGACGAGCTTCTCGGCGAGGACACGCTGGGCGGCGTCGTGGAAGTCGCGGTACTTGGCGCCGGGGCGTACGGCCGCGATCCCGGCCTCCTGGGCCTCGTACACGGCGTCGTAGATCTTCTTCTGGATAGCGCTGTACGTGCCGCTGACGGGCAGCGTGCGCGTGACGTCGGCGGTGTACAGCGTGTGGGTCTCCACGCCCGCGTCGAGCAGGAGCAGGTCGCCGGAGCGGACCGGGCCGTCGTTGCGGACCCAGTGCAGGGTGCAGGCGTGCGGGCCGGCGGCGGCGATCGTGCCGTAGCCGACGTCGTTGCCCTCCACGCGCGCACGGAGGAAGAACGTTCCTTCGATGTAGCGCTCGCTCGTCGCCTCGGCCTTGTCGAAAACCTTCACGACGTCCTCGAAGCCGCGGACCGTCGAGTCGACGGCCTTCTGGAGCTCGCCGACCTCGAACTCGTCCTTGACCAGCCGGGCCTCGGAGAGGAAGACGCGCAGTTCCTCGTCGCGCTCGGCGGTGACCTTGTCGGTCAGGGCGGCCTCGATGCCGGCGTCGTGACCGCGCACGACGCGGACCGGGCCGGTGGCCTCACGCAGCTGCTCGGCCAGCTCGCGCACGTCGGCGGCCGGAATGCCGTAGAGCGCCTCGGACTCGGTGAGGGAGTGGCGGCGGCCGACCCACAGCTCGCCCTGGCCGGAGAGCCAGAACTCGCCGTTCTCGCGGTCGGAGCGCGGCAGGAGGTAGATCGTCTCCTGGTGGCCGTCCGCGGTGGGCTCCAGGACGAGGACGCCGTCCTCGGTCTGGTCGCCGGTGAGGTAGGTGTACTCGACGGAGGCGCGGAAGGCGTACTCCGTGTCGTTCGAGCGGGTCTTCAGGTTGCCCGCCGGGATCACCAGGCGCTCGCCGGGGAAGCGGGCGGAGAGCGCGGCACGGCGGCGGGCGGTGTGCCCGGCCTGCTCGACCGGCTCCAGGTCACGCAGCTCCGTGTCGGCCCAGCCGGACTTCATGTTCTCGGCCAGCTCGTCGGAGACGCCCGGGTACAGGCCGTTCTTCCGCTGCTTGATGGGCTCGTCGGACTCGGTCTCGGGGCCCTCCGCGGTAGCGGAGTCGGGCACAGCCGGGTTGAGCTCGTCGGACACGTGATCCTCCTCGATACGCCATGTGATCTCCCCCGGGGCCCGCGACGCTCCTGCTTGTGGCCGAGCGGGGACCTCCATCATCGTACGGTCGTACCGCGGGCGGACCGGGGCCGGATGACCTGTTATGCCCGGTCATGCCGGTCCCGGGCCTGGGGCTCAGTCGAAGCGGGCCGCCAGCAGGACCACGTCCTCGTCGCTGTCCGCCGCGTCCAGTCCGTCCGGCAGGACCGTGCGCAGGACGTGGTCGGCGACGGCTCCCGGATCGTGGCGCACCGCGCGCGGGACGCCCGCGGCGGCCGCGTGCAGCCGGGCGAAGGCGCGGTCCATCGGGTCGCCGGTACGGTGCAGCAGCCCGTCGGTGTAGAGCAGGACCGTCTCCCCGGCCTGTGCCTGGATCTCCACGCTGGGCGCCTCCCAGCAGGCGAGCATGCCGAGCGGGGCGGAGACGGAGGTCTCGGCGAACTCGGTGCGCCGCTCCCCGATGAGCAGCGGCGGGCTGTGTCCGGCCCCGGCCAGGGTGACCTTGCGCAGGGCGGGCTCGCAGAAGGCGAACAGGGCGGTTGCCGAGCGGGCGGGCTCGGTCAGCCGCAGCAGCAGCTCCAGGTCGGACAGGACGGCCACCGGGTCCTCGCCCTCCATCACGGCGTACGCCCGCAAGGAAGCGCGCAGCCGGCCCATGGCGGCCACCGCGCTGGGCCCTGAGCCGGTGACCGAGCCGACGGACAGGCCGAGCGCGGCGTCCGGCAGCGGCAGGGCGTCGTACCAGTCGCCGCCGCCGCGCGGGCCGGTGCGGTGCCGGGCGGCGAGCTGCACACCGGCCACCCGGGGCAGCCGGGCGGGCAGCAGCTCCTCGGTGATGGTCGCCATGCACGCGCGCGTGCGCTCCACCTCCAGCAGCCGGGCGAGGTGCTCGGTGGCGTGCCGGACGTACAGGCCGGCGAGGTGGCGCTGCCGTTCGTGCGGTTCGGCCGGTTCGTCGTAGAACCAGACGGCGGCACCGAGGCGGCCGGCGGATGCGGTGGCGAGGGGCACGGCGTAGCTGGCTGCGTAGCCCAGGCGGGCGGCCACCTCCCGGTGGCGGGGGTCGAGGCCGTCCTCGGCGAGCAGATCGGGGTGGACGATCTCGGCGCCGCCGCCCGTGTCGTACGGCAGGGCGCCGTGCGGGACGGTCTCGATGAGGCCGAGGTCGGCGCGGCCGAGACCGAGGCCGAGGGTGGTGCGGGGGCCGTGGCCGTCGCCGGGTTCCAGGACGACCAGGCCGCGGCGGGCGCCGACGAGGGACGCCCCGGCGCCCAGCAGTTCGTGCAGGGCGGGGTCCAGGGCGCTGGTGCGCGTCAGGCGCTCGGTGAGTTCGTGGAGGGTCGTGAGGTCCGAGACCCAGCCGGCCAGCCGGTCCTGGAGGACGGCGCCGGGCGCGGGCGGGTGGGGAGCGGGGACGGGGGCGGGGACGGAGGCGGGAGAGGTGGGCGCGACAGTGTGGGCGGGTGTGGGAACCGTCGGATCGATTCCGGCCACTTTCGGAGGGTGCGGGGCGTTCATGGTGTCCGGCTTTCAGACCGGTGCGTATGGCTCAGAAGCATCGCAAACCCCCATGTCATTCTGCGCCGCTGGCAGTGTCTCCACATGTACACGCACTCGTGAGGGGATGTCCAGCATTGTCCTGCGAGCATTCCTGGTGTCCATGGGGCGGACGAGGTTTTCCCGAACTCCTTGCCTTACCGGCAAGTTGGCTCAAAACTGTCTTAGGTATCGGTTCATTGCGGTCGACTGGCCTTGCTCCACGGAGCGTCACAGCGGTCGTGTGGGGTACGTACTCGGAGAAGGCCAGGGGTGGTTGGGGACCGCCCGGAACCTGGCGGCGGACCCGGGCGTCATAGCCACCGACGGCCGAGCCCCATCCTCCCGTGGCGGAGGCCGAAGAACCACGCGCGACGGCGAAACGCCAGACTTCGCCACCCCCGTGCCGCAGCCGTGCATGTGATAGACGCACCATGGACGCGGCCCACGCTCGACTCCCGGGGGTTCCCCCTGCCGTGCGCAAGGGTGTGATGCGCCAACAGGTACGCACAGTGAAGCGATCGACACATGGTGTGATGTGGACCACGGTGTTGCCAGTGGTGCAACGGAAAGGAACGAGCGCTCATGCGCGAGATCCTCGGAAGGCGACGCAGGCTCCTGTCCAGGCGGAACGACGGGCAGCCCGAGCTGATCAGCGCGGCCCTGACCTTCGCGACGCAATGGCAGTGGCCCGTACTCCCGGGCGTGGCCCCGGACCCACAGGGACGGTCCCGCTGCGCCTGCCCGGACCCGGAGTGCACGGTGCCGGGCGCGCACCCCTTCGACCCCGGCCTGCTCGCGGCCACCACCGACGCGCGCCTGGTGCGCTGGTGGTGGACCAACCGGCCGGCCGCGCCGGTCATCATGGCCACCGGCGGCAAGGCGCCCTGCGCGGTCAGCCTGCCGGCGCTCGCGGCCTCCCGCGCGCTCGCCCTGCTCGACCGGCGCGGCATGCGGCTGGGCCCGGTGATCGCCGCGCCGAACCGGTGGGCGCTGCTGGTCAAGCCGTACTCCATGGAGCAGCTCGGCGAGCTGCTCTACGCCAAGGACTTCGTCCCCGGCTCCCTGCGCTTCCACGGCGAGGGCGGCTATGTCGCCCTGCCCCCGTCCGAGACCGGCCAGGGCGCCGTCCGCTGGGAGCGTGCCCCGCTGCCCGGCTCGGCCTCGCCGTGGGTGCCCGACGTGGAGGCCGTGGTGGACGCCGTGGTCGACGCCCTCACTCGTACGGGTGTGAGCGCACCCGAGTTGTAGGGGATGTCGGGCGCGGACGCGGCGGACTGGCCCCGTCCGCTCGTACTGTTCCGCTCATGCCGCGTCATTCCCGGGGACACAGCGCCCCCCAGCCGTTCCGCGGCGGGCCGGACGGCCGAAAGCTTCGTCTGCTCGCCCTGCTGGGCGTCGTGGCGGCCGTCGCCGCGCTGCCGCTGGCCGTGGCGTCCGCGGGGCCGGGGGCCGGCACCGGCCGGGCCGCCGTGCCGGCCGCGCCCCGCGGCGACGCCAAGGCCCGCACGGCCCACTCCGGCCGCTCCCCGTTCCTGCTCGGCATCGGCCTCGCCACCGCCGCCCGCTGCGGACCCGGACTCACCTCTCCCGGCGGTATCGAGGCACAGACCTGTGTGCTGACGCAGGGCGCGGACACCTGGGCGCGCACCTACTACCGCAACGCCACCGGGAAGTCGCTGGACTCCGTGCTGAGCTTGATGGGGCCGGGCGGCCGGACCGTGCAGATGCGCTGTGTCACGGGTACCGGCGACGAGCCCGCCACCTGTGAGACGCCCCGCGAACACAGCCGGGGCCGGCCGGACGCCTACGCGGCCGTCACCGAGTTCGCCGCGCACGGCACCGACGGGGCGCTGCTGCTGCGTTCGGGCAGCAACTCGTAGCGCACACAGGGCAGTTGACGCCCAGGGGTGTGCTGTACACCGGCTGCGGACATGGAAAGACCCGGTTGCTGGCGACGGGGGATGCACCAGCAACCGGGCTACTGGAACGGTAACAAGAGATCGGCGGTTCGCAAATTCCGTCTGGGCTATTCGGACACCGATTTCCCTGTCACGACGGGGAGTTGTGACAGGAGTCACCTGCTGTGCGGTCCGGCGCCGCGGCTGACCGACCGGGCAGCCGCAGCCCCCGCGCGCCGCGTGTCAGCTGAGCGTGACCTGCCGGTTGGTGAGTCCGCCGCGCGCCCGGCGCTCGTCCGCCGTGAGCGGCTCCGTGACGGCGAGCGCGGCGGCCAGCCGCTCGGCGAACTCGGCGGCCGGCTTCTCCACGTCCTCCGCCCCGATCTCGCTCGGCAGGTCCCAGACCGGCACGGTGAGGCCGTGAGCACGGAAGGAGCCCACGAGCCGGGTGCCGTCGCCGAGGCTGGAGCGCCCCGCCGCGTGCAGGCGCGCGAGAGCGTCCAGAAGCTGCTCCTCCGGGTACGGCATGACCCAGCGCAGGTGGTTCTTCTCCGGTGTCCGGCACCAGTACGCGGCGCCCACCCCGGCCAGCTTCACCGTCGGGATGGCGGCGGCGTTGGCACGCTCCAGCGAGGCGGTCACCTCGGGCGTGGCGTTCTCCGCGTCCGGCACCCAGAACTCGAAGCCGCTGTGCACGACCGGCTCGAAAGCACCCTCCGGGTCGAGCAGGTCCTGGAGCCGGGGGCCCTCGGCGGGGGCACGGCGGCCCTGCACCGGGCTGCCGGGCTCGGCCTCCAGCGCGCGCAGCAGCGTGTCCGCGAGGTCGCGGCTGATGTCGCCGGACGCCGTGTCGTTCTGGAGGCCGATCAGGATCGAGCCGTCGTCGCGGCGCAGCGCGGGCCACGCCATCGGCAGCACGGTGGCCAGCGTGATCGACGGGACGCCCGCGGGCAGCCCGTCCCTGAGGGTCAGCTCGGCCGTCGCCGCCGGGACCAGCTCGCGCAGTGCGACCCAGTCGCACTCGCCCGGCAGTCCCTCGAAGGGGCGGTGCACCAGCTCGGTCGCGGCATGCGCGGCGGCCCGGCCGTGACAGGCCTTGTAGCGCCGGCCGCTGCCGCAGGGGCAGGGTTCGCGGGCGCCGACGACCGGGATCTCCCCGTCGGTCAGCTGCGGCTTGGCCTTCGTCTGGGGTCGCTTCTTGGCCATGGTGGGGTCTCCCGGTTACGGCGCTTCTCGTACGTCCGGAGCCTAGCCGTTCGGGCCAGGAGCGACGGGAACCTGTGGACAACGTACGCGCGCTCGACACCGGAGGTGTGAACCTGTGGACGACGATCCCCGGCGCCGGAACCGGAACGGGAGCCCGCCCCGGCCGCCGGGCTCAGTCGAGGTCCTCGAAGGCGTCCGCGAGGCCCAGGGCGGGCAGGTCCGGCAGCGCCAGGTCCGGAAGGGTCAGGTCGGGCAGGGTGCCGTCGGTGCGCGGGAGGTCCGGCAAGGTCAGGTCCGGGAGGGTCGCATCCGCCGCCGCGAGGTCCGGGAGTGTCATGTCCGTGGACGTCAGGTCCGCCAGTGTCAGCTCCGGCAGGGCACCGGGCGTGCCGGGTGCACCGGGTGCGGCGGGTGTGACGCGCGTAGCGCGGGAGCCGTGACGGCACCCGGCATCGGGACGGCGGACGTCCTCATGGACCACCACCCAGACCGTCACCTCACCGTGGACGTCGTCCCGGACGCCCCAGTCGTCGGCGAGGGCCGTGATGATGTTCAGCCCGCGACCGCCGCGCGCGGTCACCGACGGGGTGGCCGGTGCCGGGCGGGTCGGCCCGCCGCCGTCCGTGACCTCCACGATGAGCCGCCCGCGGGCGTCGACGCGCCAGGCGGCGCGGACGTCCCCGTCCCCGGCTGGCGCGTCGCCCAGGGGCCGGCCGTGCTTGCAGGCGTTGCTCAAGAGTTCGGAAAGGATCAGTACGGCGTCGTCCACGACCGATTCCGCGACGCCACCGCCGCGCAGCTGCGTACGCATCCGGCGCCGCGCCTTCCCCACGCCCGCAGGACCATGGGGTACGGCCATGCTCGACGACGTGGGCACCTCCTGTGCCACCACCAACGCCACCCCCGAGACCTCCTTCGCCCCACGCCACGGTGTGGATGCCCCATCGGCCTGTGCCGGAAACCGGCCAGGCCGCTTCCGGTGACGCATTCGGGACATGGCCGTACGCAGCGAACGCCCCGGTGCACTTTCCGTGACCTAATCTGCCGGATGTGGACCGAAATAGCGGGATTTCTGCCTCCCGGTAAGCGGCCGGAATCCCGGAATTCCGAGTCTCGGATCCCGAGATTTCCGCATTCCGGGGTCAGCGCCCCAGTTGCCGCAGCACCGCGCGCGGGCGGTTGGTGATGATGGCGTCGACGCCCAGTCCGGCGCAGAGGTCGACGTCGGCGGGCTCGTTCACGGTCCACACGTGGATCTGGTGGCCGGCCCGCTTCAGCCGCTCCACGTACGCGGGGTGGCTGCGCACGAACCGGATCGAGGGGCCCGCGATCCGCACGCCCGCGGGCAGCCGCCCGTCGCGCAGCCGGGGCGAGACGAACTGCATCAGGTAGACCGTCGGCAGCGTCGGCGACGCGGCACGCACGCGGTGCAGCGAACGCGCCGAGAAGCTCATGACCCGCACCTGCGAACCGGCGGCCGGGTCCGGCGCGTCCAGGCCGAACCGCTTCAGCAGGGTCAGCAGCCGCTCCTCGACCTGGCCGGCCCAGCGCGTGGGGTGTTTGGTCTCGATGGCCAGCTCCACCCGCCGCCCGGCGTCCGCGACCAGTTCCAGCAGCCGCTCCAGGGTGAGCACGGACGTCTCCTCGCGGTCCTCCGGGCGGTGCTCCCAGTCGGGCTCCTCGTCCCGTCCGTGCCAGGCCTCGCGCGTCTTCCGGGACCCGAAGTCGAGGGCCGCCAGATCGGCCAGCTCCAGCGCGGAGACCGCGCCGCGGCCGTTGGAGGTACGGTTCACCCGCCGGTCGTGGACACAGACCAGATGGCCGTCCGCGGTCAGCCGTACATCGCATTCCAGGGCGTCCGCGCCGTCCTCGATCGCTTTCCGGTAGGCGGCCAGGGTGTGTTCGGGGGCGTCCTCGGAGGCGCCTCGGTGGGCGACGACCTGGATGGAGTGCTGTGGTGCGTGGGTCACCGCGTCATGGTGCCACCGTCACCGGGTGCGCGGGCGGCGCCCGCACGGCCGGTCGGCGAACGAGGGCGGCCACCCTGTTCCTTTGTATAACCTTTGCGTCAAAGATCCTATATAAAGAAGAGTCTGGGACCCACAGCCACCGCTTATGGTGCTCTGACGGCCCGTGGGAAAAGCTGACTACAGACCGAGTGCGACCGACGACACAGGCGTGGATCGAGGAGAAGAGCTGTGAGCACCGAGAACGAGGGCAACGCGGTACCCCCGGCCCCGTCCGCACCTCCCGTGCCGGTGGCCCCTCACGACGCCTCCCCGCAGGGCCCCGTGCCCGGTGGGAACGCGCCGACGGCACCGCTCCCGCCCGTGCCCCACGAGGCCCCCGCGGCCTTCGGGGCGCCCGAGGCCCCCTCGGCGTTCGCGGCGTCCGGGCACGGTCCGGCGCACCAGCCCGGCCAGGCGCACCAGCCCGGCCCGCCCGCCGACGGCTCCTGGCCGCCTCCGCCGCCGGGCACCCCGTCCTACGGCGACGGCGGCTCCGGCGGGCCCGGCGCCGGCTGGGGAGCCGCGTACCAGCAGCCCGCCCCCAAGCCGCGCAGCGGACGCGGCGGCCTCGTGGCGGCGGTCCTGGTGGCCGCTCTGGTCGCGGGCGGTCTGGGCGGCGGCCTCGGCTACACCCTGGCCAAGGACCACGACGACCACGGCTCCACCACCGTCTCGGCCTCCGACAGCGGCGCCGCCCAGGTCAAGCGCGCGCCCGGCACGATCGCCAGCGTCGCCGGCAAGGCGCTGCCCAGCACGGTCACCATCGAGGCCGAGAGCAGCAACGGCGAGGGCGGCACGGGCACCGGGTTCGTCTTCGACACCCAGGGCCACATCGTCACCAACAACCACGTGGTCGCGGACGCGGTGGACGGCGGCAAGCTCACGGCCACCTTCCCGGACGGCAAGAAGTACAACGCCGAGATCGTCGGCCACGCGCAGGGCTACGACGTCGCCGTCATCAAGCTGAAGAACGCGCCCTCGGACCTCAAGCCTCTCGCCCTCGGTGACTCCGACAAGGTGGCCGTCGGCGACGAGACCATCGCCATCGGCGCCCCCTTCGGCCTGTCCAACACGGTGACGACCGGCATCATCAGCGCCAAGGACCGTCCGGTGGCCTCCAGCGACGGCAGCTCCACCAGCAAGGCCTCGTACATGAGCGCCCTCCAGACGGACGCGTCCATCAACCCCGGCAACTCCGGCGGCCCGCTGCTGAACTCCTCGGGCGCGGTCATCGGCATCAACTCGGCGATCCAGTCCAGCAGCAGCGGCGGCGGGTTCGGCGGTTCGGGCCAGTCCGGCTCGATCGGCCTGGGCTTCGCCATCCCGATCAACCAGGCCAAGTACGTCGCCCAGCAGCTGATCAAGACCGGCAAGCCGGTGTACGCCAAGATCGGCGCCTCCGTCTCCCTGGAGGACACCACCGACGGCGCGAAGATCACCGACCAGGGCACGGGCGGCTCCGCCGCGGTCGAGTCCGGCGGCCCCGCTGACAAGGCCGGCCTCAAGCCCGGCGACCTCATCAGCAAGCTCGACGACCACGTGATCGACAGCGGCCCCACCCTGATCGGCGAGATCTGGACCCACAAGCCCGGCGACAAGGTGACGGTCACCTACAAGCGGGGCGGCCAGGAACACACGGTCGACCTGACCCTGGGAGCCCGAGAGGGCGACAGCTGACGCACCCGGCCCCGATCCCGGTACGCTGTATCCGCTCCGCCCCAGGTGGGCCGGGGCGCGGGTGGGTTGCCCGAGCGGCCTGAGGGCACGGTCTTGAAAACCGTAGTGACGTGAACCGTCACCGTGGGTTCGAATCCCACCGCCTCCGCAGGTCAGAGACGTGCTGCTCCGAAGGGGTGTCCCTCGAACAGGGACGCCCCTTCTGCATGGTGCCTGTCTCACCATGGTCCGGCCCTTTCGCGTTGTGGATCAGTGCGTGTGGAACAGGCGTGGACCGAGAACCGGCGGACCGGGGCCGGGAACTCGCTGGACAGCGGCCCGGTCATGCCTGAGCAGCGCCCTTGCCGCATGGTGCCTATCGTTGAGGCATAAGACTGCCCAAGGGATGGACGGAGGTCCGGTGAGCGGGCGCACCGACCTGTTTGACGTGGAGCAGGTGTCCGGGGGCCGTGTCGTGCTGCTCCTGGACGGTGGCGGACGCGTGGTGATGTGCCAGGGGCGGCTACGCACGGTGACGGACCGCCCGGCCGAGGACGTGTGTGGCAGGCACATAAGCGAACTGCGGATCGACTTCGACAGCTGGGACACGGTGTCGGCCCCGCTTCCGCCGCAGGACCGCAGCGGCTGGGCGGACGTGCGGCAACAGGACGGGTCGACCGTGCGCGTGTGGTGGGAGGCGCACCGTACACAGGGGACGGGCGGAAGAGGCTGTCTCGTCGAGATCGTTCCGGCCATGGTGGCGGTGCGCCGCGAAGAGAACACCGCACTGGTACGGGCACTGTTCCGACAGACGAAGGTCGGGCTCGCGATCCATGAGCTTGATCTGTCCACGACGCGGCTGAACCTCACACCCGAGTCGCTCGGCCGGCCGTCGGCCGTAGGGACGGCCGTCGATCCGCTGGGACAGGGCATCGAAGAGGTCGTACTGCCGGAGGACGCCGCCGCGGTGAACGAGCAACTGCGACGCGTGGCGGACACCGGTGAGCCTTTGGTGGACTGGGTGCACCGGGCCCGGCGTCGCGACGCGCCGGAGCTCGAACGGGCGGTGTCGCTGTCGGCCTTCCGGCTCGAGGACGCCGGCACCAACCCGATCGGCGTGGCGGTGATCTTCACCGATGTGACCGACCAGTACGTGGCCCGGCAGCGGATGGGCCTGCTCCAATCGGTGGCGGATCGCGTCGGTGGCGATCTGGACATGTGCCGTATCGCGGAGGAACTCGCGGACTGCCTGGTGAGCCAGGGGTTCGCGGACCTGGTCGCCGTGGATCTGATGGAGGCCGTCCTCCTGGGAGGAGAGCCCAGTGACTTCCGAATGGATGCCCCTCTGCGGCGCGTCGCCGTCTCGGCCTACGACGGGCACTGGCCGGCTGAGGTGTACGCCCGTGACGCGACCTTCCGGCTACAACGGTGCGAGAGCGACAATCTGAACCTCGGACGCCCCATTGTCGAGTCGGAACTGAGCCGGCTTCGGAAGCTGCTGGCCGACGACCCCGCCCATGCGCGGTTGTTGTTGCCGGACGCTGCGTCGTCCCTCCTCGTCGTCCCCTTGACCGCACGGGGGCATGTACTGGGTGCCGTGCCCCTGTGGCGGACCCCTCGGCAGCCTCCGTACGGTCAGGCCGACGCCGAACTTGCCGAGGTGATCATGTCCCGAGCCGCTCTGGGCCTGGACAACGCACGCCGCTACACCCGCGAGCAGCGCACCGCCGAAGCCCTTCAGCGCAGTCTGCTGCCGCCGGCGGCCAGTGAGACCAGCGCAGTGCAGACGGCCGGGCGGTACGTGCCGGCCGCCACGACGGCGGGTATGGGCGGGACGTGGTTCGACGTGATTCCGTTGTCCTCGGCCCGGGTGGCGATGGTCGTCGGGGAGGTCGCCGGACACGGGTTGGAGGCGTCGGCGACGATGGGCCGTCTGCGGACGGCTGTGCAGACGCTCGCAGATCTGGAACTCCCGCCCAGCGAGCTGCTGACCCGTCTGGATGATCTGGCGGTCAGGCTCGGCGAGGCGGAGGCGGGAGAGGGGAGCGACGAACCGCCAGTCCGACTTGCACGGCCGGTGGTGCCCACCGGTCCACTGGCGACCGGAGCCACCTGCCTGTACTGCGTGTACGACGCCGTCGAGGGCTGGTGCGAGATGGCCAGCGCCGGGCACCCTGTCCCCCTGCTCGTCATGCCGGGCGGGGATGCGCGGGACCTCGGGGCGAAGCCCGGACCGGCACTTGGCGTCGGGGGGAACCCGTTCGAGTCGGTCACCGTCGAGCTGCCGCCGGGCAGCCTGCTCGCCTTCTTCACCGGCTCTCTCCTCGCCGGTGACGAGGATGGCCTGCTTCGGCACCGGTTCACCAGGACCCTGCAGGCGGCCGTCTCGCAGCAGGACACGGCGGCGGAAGCAGCGCACAGGGTGGTCGATGAACTCCTGCCTGTCCCTCCGGACGAGGACGTGTCCTTCCTCGTCGCCCGGACCCGCCGTCTGGCCTCGGACAGGGTCGCCTCCTTCGACTTCCCCGCCGATCCCGCGGTCGTCGCCCAGGCACGGAAGTTCGTGGACGGCCACCTTGAGGCATGGAACCTGAACCACCTGACGTTCAGTGCCGAACTGATCGTCAGCGAGCTCGTCACCAACGCCATCCGCTACGGGGGGGACGGGCCGTTTCGGCTGCGACTCATCCTGGACACGGTGCTGACGTGCGAAGTGTCCGACACCAATGAGACGCAGCCGCGCCTGCGCCGGGCGCGGCTGACGGACGAGGGCGGCCGGGGACTGTTCCTCGTCGCGCAGCTCTCTCACCGCTGGGGAGGTCGCTACACAGAGCACGGTAAGACGTTGTGGACCGAACAACTCCTGACTGACGCCTTCGAGCTCGACTTCGGACCGTGAGGTCCGGCTTCACGGCACCCCTTACGCCTGCAGCGGCACGTGATATAGGCCCATGGCGGGTCGGCACCGGTACGGGACACGTCCCGGCGGAAACTCTGGCCGCGTACGTGCAGGCGTCGCGGGTCTGGCACTTCGGTCAGTCTGTCCGGCCGCCTGCCGAGTCCGGCGAGCGTCGACAGGTAGTGGAGGAGCCCGGCAGCACGGCCGGGGTCACCGTGCACGCTCCCAGGCAGGCTCCCTCGCGTCGATCAGCCGCCCGAGCTGGCTGTAGTACAGGTCTCATAGCTTGAGCACTGGACGTCATGGCCGGGACGGGATCGGCCTCCGAGGGTTGATCGGCAGTGCTGGGTGCCGGGAGCGGAATCAGTGCCGGTGGACCCCGTGTGGACCATGCCCCCCGAGCAGCGCCCGATCCCGGTAAGGTGTACCCGCTCCGCCCCAGGTGGGACGGGGCCCAGGTGGGTTGCCCGAGCGGCCTAAGGGAACGGTCTTGAAAACCGTCGTGGCAGCGATGTCACCGTGGGTTCAAATCCCACACCCACCGCGGGTGAACGGCCCCCGACCGGATACGCCGGTCGGGGGCCCTTCATTGCGTAGAGCGGGGCGAGGCGGGGCACGGGAACGTGTCCTGCGGGGCAGGCTCGTCGTGTTCCCTGTCGCACCCGTCGTCACGTCGAGCAGTGACCGACCACGTCCGTCCGCCCGCAGACGCCTCGGCGACGGGGCACGTCGCCCGGCCGGGCCCGCTCAACTTCCCATCGGACCGCGGCCCCTCCGCCGTCCCGCCTCCCGGTGATCGCCCGCGGCGACGCGCATCTGCGAGGCCGTCGAGAAGGCGCTGAGCCGACCAGCGGGGCGTCAGGGGCGGTGGCCCGTCATGCGGGCGGCTGATGTGATCGTCGCGCGGGCCTCGCGTTCCGAGAGGCCGGTGTGGAGGGCCGCCTCGGTGAGAGGAGCCTCCAGGGCCGGGCCGATGCCGTTCTCGTAGGCGCGGCAGGCCGCCCAGAACAGGCGGGTGTTGCGCTGGCCCTCGTGCGCGGCGAGGACGAACTGGACCAGGCCGCGGCCGTGGTCGCCGGGGACGGGCGGCGCCGGAAGGCAAGGGCGCGACGGGGGCAGGAGGAGGCGCAGGAGGGACGGCGGGCAGGGGGCGGGAGGCAGGGCGGCGGTGCCGGGGGCCGTGGCGTAGATGCCGTGGTCGGTGCGGGAGCCGGGGCCCACCAGGTAGCCGCCGGCGCCGCGGATGTCGATGCCGGGGGCGAGGCGGCCTGCCGAGTTGGGCACCGTGACGTCCGGCGGGCCGGTCAGCCACAGGTGGCGGCCTCCGCTGGGCGTGAGGACGACGACCGTCTCGGGGATCGTGAACAGGTGGCGCAGGGCCAGTTCGCGCAGGGCGGCCGAGGAGTCCGTGGCGGACTTGGTGTCCAGGTCGACGCCGATCAGATGGTACGGGGGCAGTCCGCAGGCGATGCCGTAGCCGGTGGCCCAGGGGGCGGCGGCGAAGAGGGCGCGGACGCGGGCCGGGTCGGCCGAGGCGTCGTACACGCCGTGGCCGGGGCGGCCGCACCGGCCGTGGCAGCGGGGTCCGGCCGGGTCGGGGTCGTCGTGGTGGGGGGAACGCAGGGCCGGGAGCTTCGTCCGGGAGAGGGGGATGACGGCCAGGCCGCGTTCGGCGGCTGACAGGGCGTGGGCGAGGGCCAGCGTCGTGGCCTGCCGGTCGGTGGTGGCCATGACTCTATGTTCGTATGTGTGTTCGAAAAAGGAAAGGTGGCGTCGCACGGAGAGCCGCAGGGCCGGGCGGCCGTGGTCTCGGGGTCTACCCGCAGACAGCACACACCCCGTACTCCACCTACAGGAGGTGGAGCCGGCCCCACCCCTACAACCTGAGGGGGACTCCGCTTCGGGACCTGCGGCCGATCCGCCGGAGTGGGCCCGCTCCTAGCGTGGAGCCATGACCACGCCCGTCTGCACCAGCGCCTCGGCCGCCGCCGCACCAGCGCGGCAGACCCTCCACGACTCCCGGCTCAGCCCGGGCGCCCCCGCGTACCCGTCGTTCGCGTCGTACGTGCGCGCCCGCCAGCCGGTCCTGCTGCGCGCCGCGCGCTCGCTGACCGCGAACCCGTGCGACGCCGAGGACCTGCTCCAGACCGCGCTCGCCAAGACGTACCTGGCGTGGGAGCGGATCGAGGACCAGCGGGCGCTCGACGGCTATGTGCGCCGGGCGCTGCTGAACACCCGGACCTCGCAGTGGCGCAAACGAAGAGTGGACGAGTTCGCCTGTGAGGAACTGCCCGAGCCGGACCACGCGCCCGGCGGCGAGGACCCGGCCGAGCGGCAGGCCCTGCACGACGCCATGTGGCGCGCGGTCATGAAGCTGCCGGCGCGGCAGCGGGCGATGGTCGTCCTGCGCTACTACGAGGATCTCAGCGAGGCCCAGACCGCCGAGGTGCTCGGGGTGTCGGTGGGCACGGTGAAGTCCGCGGTGTCGCGTGCGCTCGGCAAGCTGCGGGAGGACGCGGAGCTGACGCTCGCCCGCTGACCCCAATTTTCCTCCCCCTAGTGACATACCGCGCGGTATGTGCGCAGAATCAGCGCAACCTCTCCCACCGCGTAGGCAATGTCGCCCAGGAGGACGCCGCCGTGCTGAGCACCATGCAGGACGTACCGCTGCTGATCTCGAGGATCCTGACCCACGGGGCGGCGGTCCACGGCTCGTCACAGGTGACCACCTGGACCGGGGAGCCCGAGCCGCACCGGCGCACCTTCGCCGGGATCGGCGCCCGCGCCGCCCAGCTGGCGCACGCCCTGCGCGACGAACTCGGGGTGACCGGCGACGACCGGGTCGCCACGCTCATGTGGAACAACGCCGAACACGTCGAGGCGTACTTCGCGATCCCGTCCATGGGCGCCGTGCTGCACACCCTCAACCTGCGGCTGCCCGCCGAGCAGCTGGTGTGGATCGTCAACCACGCGGCCGACAAGGTCGTCGTCGTCAACGGCTCGCTCATCACGCTGCTCGCGCCCCTGCTCCCCAAGCTGCCGACGCTGGAGCACATCGTCGTCTCCGGTCCCGGCGACCGCACCCCGCTGGCCGGCGCCGGCGCCCGGGTGCACGAGTACGAGGAGCTGATCGCCGGCCGGCCCACCCACTACGACTGGCCGGAGCTGGACGAACGCCAGGCTGCCGCCATGTGCTACACCTCCGGCACGACCGGCGACCCCAAGGGCGTGGTCTACAGCCACCGTTCGATCTACCTGCACTCCATGCAGGTCAACATGGCCCAGTCGATGGGCCTGTCCGACCAGGACACCTCCCTGGTCGTGGTCCCCCAGTTCCACGTCAACGCCTGGGGCCTGCCGCACGCCACCTTCATGACCGGCGTCAACCTCCTGATGCCCGACCGCTTCCTCCAGCCCGCCCCGCTCGCCGAGATGATCGAGACCGAGCAGCCGACGCACGCCGCGGCCGTGCCCACCATCTGGCAGGGCCTGCTCGCCGAACTCACCGGCCGCCCCCGGAACGTCTCCTCCCTCACCCAGGTCACCATCGGCGGCTCGGCCTGCCCGCCCTCCCTGATGGAGGCCTTCGACAAGCTGGGCATGCGGGTCTGTCACGCCTGGGGCATGACGGAGACCTCCCCGCTGGGCACGGTGGCCCGCCCGCCGGCCCACGCGGTCGGCACCGAGGAGGAACTGGCCTACCGCCTCACCCAGGGCCGCTTCCCGGCCGGCGTCGAGGCCCGGCTCACCGGCCCCGGCGGCGGACGCCTGCCCTGGGACGGCGAGTCGGCGGGCGAGCTGGAGGTGCGGGGCCCCTGGATCGCCGGTGCCTACTACAACGGCCCCGACGCCGAGCCCCTGCGGCCCGCCGACAAGTTCAGCGAGGACGGCTGGCTGAAGACGGGTGACGTCGGCACGATCTCCCCCGACGGCTTCCTCACCCTCACCGACCGCGCCAAGGACGTCATCAAGTCCGGCGGCGAGTGGATCTCCTCCGTCGAGCTGGAGAACGCGCTGATGTCCCACCCGGACGTCGCCGAGGCCGCCGTGGTGGCCGTACCCGACGAGAAGTGGGGCGAGCGCCCGCTGGCCACGGTCGTCCTCCGCGAGGGCGCGACCACCGACTTCGCCGCCCTGCGCGCCTTCCTCGCCGAAGAGGGCCACATCGCCAGGTGGCAGCTGCCGGAACGCTGGACGGTGATCGAGTCGGTGCCGAAGACGAGCGTGGGCAAGTTCGACAAGAAGGTGCTGCGCAGGGACTACGCGGACGGCCGCCTGGACGTCACCACTCTCTGAGCGACGCCGGCGCTCTCCTGGCAGTCGTACGGCCCGATGGGCGTCGTACGGCACGGCGCCGCCATGCCGTCGGCGCCGTGTCCGCCCGGGCGGGGCCCTCGGCCCCGCCCCGACCGCCCCCGACCGCTTCTACCGCCCCGGCCGGCTCGCCGTGGCCGCCCAGCCCAGGACCAGCCAGACTGCCGCGACCGCGCACACCCCGCCCCAGCCCCAGTGCCCGAAGGCGGGGCCCGCGGCGGCCGAGGCGAGGGCTCCGCCGGCGAAACCGGAGACGACGTAGGCGGTGTTGGCGGTGGCCGGGGTGGAGGTCGTGGTCAGGGCCAGGGTCTGGTTGGCGACGTGGGAGGCGACCAGGGCGGCGTGGATCGCGATCGCGGCGGCGCACAGCGCGACCAGCACCTGCCCGCCCAGCCAGAACAGCGGCACGGCCACCGCGGCCAGCAGATACGCGGTGCCCACGACCCGCGTGGCGCCGAACCGGTCCACCAGGCCGCCGGCCAGCGGCGCCACCGCGCTGGAGGTGAGCCCGAAGAGGCCGAAGAGCCCGGCGGTCGCGGTGGACAGGCCGTACGAGGGGCCGGTCAGCAGCAGCGCGAGAGTGGTCCACAGGGCGCTCCAGGCGCCGAACATCCCCGCCTGCCGCAGGCACGCCCGCCACAGGTCGGGGGAGCGGCGCAGGAGGCCCGGCAGCTCGGCTATGCCCGAGAACAGGGCGCCCTGCCGGGTGCGCCGCTCCGCCGGGAGGGCGAGGGCGGTGGCCAGTCCCAGGGCGAGGGTCAGCGCCGCGGACCCGGCGAACACCCAGCGCCAGCCGAAGGCCTGCCCGGCGAGACCGCCGAGGACGCGGGCCGCGACGATGCCGGTGAACAGTCCGGCGATGACGGCCGCGACATGCCGGGCGCGCCGGTCGGCGGGTGCCCGTTCGGCGACCAGCGGGACGAGCAGCTGGGGGACGACGGTCGCGGCCGCGGCGGCGAACACGGCGGCGGCGAGGGCCGCGGTGCCGGGCGCGACGGCGGCGACGACCAGGGCGACCGTGGTGGCGACGGAGAGGCCGGCGACGAGCGGGCGCCGATTGACGCGGTCGCCGAGCGGGGCGAAGAAGAGCAGTCCGGCGGCGTAGCCGAACTGGGCGACGGAGGCGATCCAGGTCACGGCCGAGGGAACCGTGCCGAAGTCGTGGGCGATGAGGGGGAGCAGCGGGGCCGCGAGGTAGATGTTGGCGGCCGTGACGGCGGTGCAGACGGCGATGAGGAGGAGGAAGAGGGAGCCGGAGGCGGCGGGCCGTCCGCGTGCGGGGATCCGGATCTCGTGTGCCTGCTCGGTGCTGGTCGCTGACGGCATGGGCGGAGCTACTCCTTGGGAACCGGCTCGGGTGACGGACTGGGTTCTCGGATAACTAACTGGTTGGTTGGAACCTGGGATCTGCAAAAGCGTGCCCGGCCCCCGCATTCCCGTCAACCATGGCAACCAAATAGTTGGTTACCCGTCCGCCGCCCTCTACCCTGTCCGCATGGGAGCAGTCAGGGACCCCGAGGCCACCAGAGCCCGCATCTTCGGCGCGGCGCTCGCCGAGTTCGCCCGGCACGGCATCGCGGGCGCCCGCATCGACCGCATCGCCGACCGGGCGAAGGCCAACAAACAGCTGATCTACGCCTACTTCGGCAACAAGGCGGAGCTGTTCACCCGGGTCCTGGAGAAGTCGATGCTCGACCTGGCCGTCGCCGTCCCCGTGACCCCCGACGACATCGAGGGCTGGACCGACCGCGTGATCGACTACCACGCCGCCCACCCCGAGGTGCTCCGCCTGCTCTTCTGGGAGGGCCTGGAGTACGGCGCCGACACCGAACTGCCCGATGAGAACGGGCGCCATGAGCATTACCGGCAGAAGATCGACGCACTCCGGGACGGCCAGGAACGGGGCGTGATCACCGACGCGATCCCGGCCCGCGACCTGCTCTTCCTCCTCATCGGCCTGGCCAACTGGGCCGCCGTCGTCCCCCAGATGCGCCGCATCGTGGTGGGCACCGAGGACACCGACCGGGACCGCCTGCGCGCCTCGGTCAGGGAAGCGGCCCGACGACTGGTCGCCCGCTGACCCCGGCGTCCGGCGCGCCCGGCCGACCGAGGTGCCCGATCGGGCCGACCGCCGCGCGCGGCTAGTTGGTACCGATCCGCGCGAGCAGGTCGACGATCCTGCTCTGCACCTCGGTGCTGGTGGACCGCTCGGCGAGGAACAGCACGGTCTCACCGGAGGCCAGCCGGGGCAGGTCGGCCTGGTCGACAGCGGCGGTGTAGACGACGAGCGGGGTGCGGTTGAGCTGCCCGTTCACCCTCAGCCAGTCGATGATCCCGGCGTGTCCGGCCCGCCGCCCATGCACCTGCATCAGGTCCATCACCACCAGGTTCGGCCGGAACTGCCCCGCCAGCGTCACCGCGTCGTCGTCGCTCGCGGCCCGCGCCACCTGCATCCCGCGCCGCTCCAGCGTCGAGGTCAGCGCCAGCGCGATCTCCGCGTGCTCCTCGATGAGCAGCACCCGCGGCGGATGCTGCTCACTGTCCCGGGGGGCCAGCGCCTTCAGCAGGACGGCGGGATCGGCGCCGTACGCCGCCTCGCGCGTCGCCTGCCCGAGCCCGGCCGTCACCAGCACCGGCACCTCGGCCGCCACGGCGGCCTGCCGCAGCGACTGGAGCGCCGTACGGGTGATGGGCCCGGTCAGGGGATCCACGAACAGCGCGGCGGGGAAGGCCGCGATCTGCGCGTCGACCTCCTCGCGGGAGTGCACGATGACCGGCCGGTACCCGCGGTCGCTGAGCGCCTGCTGGGTCGTCATGTCCGGCGCGGGCCACACCAGCAACCGGCGCGGGTTGTCCAGCGGCTCCGGGGGCAGCTCGTCGTCCAGCGGCTGCGGGCGTGGGGTGTCCGCCACCTCGACGGCCCCGCCCGGCCCGTCCAGCGGCTCCGGCCCCTCGGCTGCGCCGGGACCCGGCGCCCCTATGGCGTACGACCGCCCGATCCCCTCGGTCCCGGCGGCCGGCCGCGACGGGGAAAGGGGTGCCTGGCCGCCCAGCGACGGCTGGGCGGGCGCCGGTCCGGCCGACGGGTGCGGCCGGGCCGCCTGCTCCGGCTGCGGTTCCGGACGGGCGGCCGGGTCGGGGGGCGTGCCCAGCCTGCGCCGACGGCCCGAACCGCCCGGCGCGTGCGGCGGCGGCGTCGCCGTCGGCTGCTGCACCTGCGCGGCCTGGCGTGCGAACGGCACGCCCTGTCCGAGGGTACGGACGCTGATGGCCCGCCCCTGCGTCGAGTCGGGGTCGACCGGCGCGCCACCCGCGGCCTCCGCGGGCAACGGCTGCGCGGCCCGCTGCGGCTGTCCACCCGGCAGCGGGGTGCCAGGAAGCGGAGTGCCGGGCAGCGGAGTGCCGGGCGCGGGCGTGGGTGTCACCGCACCGCCGGTGTCGCCGGCGCCCGGCCACTGCCGGGGGGCACCGGGCGGTACGGGCAGGGCCTGCCCCGCCGCACCGGTCTCCGTGGGCGGCGGAAGGACACCCAGCGGCACCACCGGGCTGCCGGCGGACGGCGTCCCCGGCTGCCCGGCCGGAACCTGTGCCGCCGGGGCCTGGGCGGGTCCGGCATGTCCGTGCGTGCCCTGGGCCGGTACGGCCGTGGCCTGCTGCCGGGCCTGGCCGGCGGACGCGGGCTGTGCGGCGGTGCCGTGGGCGGGCGCGGCCGACGGCTGTGCTCCCTGAGGGCCGGGCACGGGCTGGCCGTGCGCCGTGCCCTGGGCGGGCAAGACGGACTGGGTGGCCGTAGCCGGCCGGCCCGGGGCGACGGCGCCGGGCCGGGTACCGGGGCCCGCCTGCGCGGCACCCGGAGCCGCGGTCTGCGGCTGGCCCGCGGGCACGGCGGGACCGCCCTGGGCCGGGATGCCCGCTCCGGCCGTACCCTGCGCCGGAACGCCGTGTCCCGGGTGCCCGGGAGCCTGCGGTACGGCCGTGCCGTGCGGGGCCTGGCCGGGAGCGACGGGCGCCGCCGGCACCGGCTGCCCGGGAGCCGCTTGCCCGGGAGCCGCCTGTCCGTGGACGGCCTGTCCCGGGACGGTCCCGGGTGCCACCGCCCGGCGGCGCCGGCCGGTCGGGGCGCTGGTGGGATGCGGCTGCGGCGGGGTGTGGTCCTCGGACTGGTCGAGCGGTACGGCGTCGTGCCGGCCGTCGTCCCCCGGGAAGCCCGGGGCACCCGGAACACCCCTGACGGACACCGGCTGCTGCGCGGGCATCTGCACCTGTCCGGGCAACGACCCGGCACCGGCCGCCTGCGGCTGATGCGGCTGACCGGCGTCGGCACCCGGCGCCACGGGGGCTGCCGGGGCCGCCGGTGGCGCGGGAGCGAGACGGGCGTCCGTGGCCGGTTCCCCGGGGGCACCGGTGCCCGCCACCACGGGCGCGACGGCGCCCGGAGCCGCTACCGGCAGCACCGGGCCCGAACCCGGACCCGTACCGGGAGCCACCGCGTCCACCGTGGCAGCCGCGTCGGCCGTGTCGGGGGCCCGGTCGGCCTCGGCCGGGGGCAGGGCGAAGACCGCGCGCGGATTGCCCGCCGCCTCCTGGGCCGCGGCCCGTTCCGCCGCGGCGGCCAGTGCCCGCCGGCGCCGTCCGGTCGGCTGCCCGTCGTCGTCCCCGACCGCCTGCGCACCCTCGCCGGGAGCCAGGCCCGCACCGTGCGCGGGCACCGCGTGCGACGCGCCGCCCGCCACGGGAAGGGCCGGCGGCAGGGCGGCCTGCGCGGCGCCGGAGTCGTGGCGGCCGCGCCGGCCCGTGGGCACGGGTACGCCCTGCGGCGGCACGGTGCCACCGAGGCCCGTACCGGAGGCGGCGGCCCCAGCGGCATGCTCGGCCGCGGTCACCACGGCACCCTCGGCGGCCACGCTCTCGACCATGCCCGTACCACCGGCTTCGCCGGCAGGCGCACCGGAACCGTCACCGCCGTCGATGTCGGAGGGCCGGCCACGGCGCCGTCCGGTGCCGCCGGACGCGCCCTCCGGAGCCTCCGCCGGTACCGCGGGGGGCAGCGCGGCCGGTTCCCCGACGGATGCGGCGGCCCGCCGCCGGCGTCGGCCGGTCGGCAGGGCGTCCGGGTCACCGGCGTCGACCGCGCCGGCCACGTCACTCTCCAGGAAGGCGTCGGTGGAGCCCCGGCGTGCCCGCCGCCGCCCTCCGCCGGCCCCCTGCTCATCCAGGCCGCCGTCGTCGGCAGTCGCCTCGACCGTGGCGCCCGGAGTCCGCTCCGGAAGGGCTGTCTGCCCCGGGAGCGCCGGCTGGCCCGCGACGGCCGCCTGCCCCCCGAGCGCCGCCTGGCCCGCGCCGCCCGTGACCGCGCCCGCTCCGCCGCCGAGCGGCACCTCCAGCACGTACGCGCTGCCGCTCATGCCGGGCACCTCGTGCGTCTGGAGGACACCGCCGTGGGCGCGCACGATCCCGCGCACGATGGGCTCGTGCACCGGGTCTCCGCCCGCGTACGGCCCGCGCACCTCGATCCGGGCGACCTCTCCGCGCTGCGCTGCCGCCACCACGACCGTGTTGTCCAGATAACCGCCCGCCGAGACGGGCGTGTTGCCCGTGGCGTCGACTCCGGCGACATCCGCCACGAGATGGGCGAGCGCGGTGGCGAGCCGCTGCGGGTCGACCTCCGCCTCGATGGGCGGCGCGTGGACGGCGAACTGCACCCGCCCCGGCCCGATCAGCTCGACGGCGCCGTCCACACCGGCGGCGACGACGGCGTCCAGCAGCACCTTCGTACGGGTGATGTCCTCGGCGCCCGTGTCCAGCCGCTGGTACCCGAGGACGTTGTCGATCAGCGTCGTGATGCGTGAGTAACCGGCCGACAGATGGTGAAGCACCTGGTTGGCCTCGGGCCACAGCTGCCCGGCGTCGTCGGCGGCCAGCGCGGCCAGTTCGCGGCGCAGCTCGTCGAGCGGCCCGCGCAGCGACTGCCCGAGCAACGTGAGCAACTGCTCGTGCCGGCCGGCCAGCGCCTCGTACCGGTCCTTCTCCCGCTCGGCGAGCGAGGCGTACCGCTCCTCGCCGGCCGCGACCTCCTCCGCGTGGCTCTCGCGCAGCTCCTCCAGCTCGGTGACGTGCTGCTGGCGCAGTGCGGTCAGGTCGGAGGCGTGCTCCTCGGAGAGCCGCTCCAGCTCCTCCGTGTGCGCCTTCTCCAGCGCGGCCTTCTCCTCCGAGAGGGAGTCGAACGGCCGTCGGTCGGTGAAGGTCATCACGGCGCCGACGAGCTGGTCACCGTCACGTACCGGCGCGGTGGTCAGATCGACCGGCACCTTCCGGTCGCCCTTGGCCCACAGCGCCTGCCCGCGCACCCGGTGCTTGCGCCCGGAACGCAGGGTGTCGGCGAGCGGCGACTCCTCGTACGGGAACGGCGAGCCGTCGGCACGCGAGTGCAGCACCAGGGTGTGCAGCTCCTTGCCGCCCAGTTCACCGGCCCGGTATCCCAGTATCTGGGCGGCGGCCGGGTTGACGAGGACGATCCGCCCGTCGGTGTCGGTGCCGACGACGCCCTCCGACGCGGCCCGCAGGATCATCTCCGTCTGCCGCTGCGAGCGCGCCAGCTCCGCCTCGGTGTCGACGGTCCCGGACAGGTCCCGGACCACGAGCATGAGCAGCTCGTCACCGGTGTAGCCGTAACCGTCGTACGCCTGCTGCCCGTTCTCCAGGTTCGCGCTCGTGACCTCGACCGGGAACTCGTTCCCGTCGGTCCGCCGCGCGACCATCCGCGTCGGCTTCGTACGCCCGCGGGGATCCATGTGATCGGGCCGCCGCATCGAGCCGGGGATGAGCCGGGAGTCGAATTCCGGCAGCAGATCGAGCAGCCCGCGCCCGACGAGCGCGGTCCCCGGCGCCTCGAAGGCCTCCAACGCGATGGTGTTGGCGTTGACGACGGTTCCGTTCGCGTTGACCAGGACCAACGCGTCCGGCAGCGCGTCGAGTATGGCTGCGAGGCGAGCAGCGCCTCGGGATGGCCTGCTGCTCACGAGACGCCTTCCTCCCTGTTACCGCACCTTGCCGACCGCTCCGGCCATCTTGCCAACCGGCCCGCGACGTGTCACGCGAGGGAGTCTAAGCGCACGGGTCGCGCTCGCGGCGCCGGATGAGAGGGAGGTCCCACGAGGAAGTGACGCCGAACGTGTGACCGCATGCCCCGGCTCCCCGATCCCTCCCCCGGACCTTTACGGAACCACTGCGTCCGCCAGCCCCCTCGCGCGCCCTCCGCCCGCCGTCTACGCGCCGGCGCGCGGCAGCAGGGGCACCATCCGGTCCCACCGCCGGATCTGGCACCCGTCACCGCGGTCGTACGAGGCGTCGACCGGGCGGCCGGCCCAGACGCCGGTGACATGGGCGGTGGCCGGGCCGCCGTAGAGCGGGGTGCAGACGGCACCCGGGTCCACCGGCGCGAAGGGGTCACGCCCCCACCGGGTACGCGTGTCGAGCACCCGGCAGGCCCCCGCCACGTCCGGGTGACGGCCGGACTCCGGGTGACAGGACACCTGGTACGTCCCGTCCCGCCCGGCCCCGGCGTGCCGGACCACGGCGGTCAGGTGATCACCCCGGTCCTCGGGCCGGACGGGCGGCGGCACGGCACCGGCCGCGGAGGCGGGTACGGCGGTGAGGAGCGGGAGGAGGGAGGCGGCACCGGCGAGAGACGCCAGCAGCAGGCGCCGCCCGGCGCCCGACAGTAGAGAGGTCATACCCGTCCAACGCCGAACCGCCCAGGACGTTGCGCGACCACACCCGTCCGCCCCGCCGATCTTCCCCCTGCGCCCCTCCGATCCCCCCGTCCGCCCCGCCGGGGAAGCCCTTTGCCCTGCGGCCCGGCTGCCTAGTACCGTGGGGGGCGATTGGTGACAGGGCGCTCGCCTGTGTCATCATCTGCACGCACCGATCGCGCGCTCGCGTGAGCGGTTGTGCTGGAGGCGTCGCCTAGTCCGGTCTATGGCGCCGCACTGCTAATGCGGTTTGGGTCTTAAAGCCCATCGAGGGTTCAAATCCCTCCGCCTCCGCACGGATCCCGAAGCCCCGGTCCCCAGGACCGGGGCTTCGGCGTTCCCGACCTTGATCGCCTCCGCCGCCCAGGAGCAACGTTTCCGCAGGTCACAACGGGTATGCCGACCGGATTTCACATGGCGGCGGCAGTCATGTAATGTTCTTCCTGTCGCCGCGAGCGGGCCGAAAGGGCCGGGAGCGAAGACAAAACAAAAGAACAAGCACTCGTAGCTTAACGGATAGAGCATCTGACTACGGATCAGAAGGTTGCAGGTTCGAATCCTGCCGAGTGCACACAGGTCGAAGGCCCCGGATCACTCCGGGGCCTTCGGCGTTTCAGGGGCGTACAGCAGCGAAGTACAGCAACGGCATCGCCCGGCGCCGCCCGATCACGGTCCCGTCACCAGGTCTGGGCGTCCGCTTCGGTGGGATGGTCCGGGGAGGGTGGCCGTAGCCGGTCCGCCGGGTCGGTGACGACCAGGGTCGTGGCCATCTTGTCCCACAGTTCCTGCCCGTTGCGGTCCCACAGGAGCCAGAAGTAGGGGACGAAGAGGGTGAAGCAGGCAAGGACGCCGATGATCCCCTTCGCGAGGAACTCCCGGAAGAACATGCGCCCCCACCGGGCGGTGCCCGCGTCCGTGATGTGGACGACCCTCATGTGGAGGAGCTGCTTGGCGGGCGTCTGGCCGTGCTGGAAGACGATGAACGCCCAGATGAACCAGCCGATGCCGAGCGTGCAGACGAACAGTGCTGCTTCCAGCAGGTAGCCGCCGAAGCGGAGCCCGGGGGTGGACAGCGCGAGGCCCCGCGGGAGGAAGAGGACCTGGCCGCAGGACTGACAGCACGGCTCGATCCCGGTCGCCTGCCCGCAGGCCGTGCACGCGCTCCTCGGGGCGAGCGCCGTCGGGGCGGCCAGCGCCGCCGCTGATGCCGGCCGGGGGCGGGCGGACCATCGCTGTCCCGGCCTGGTCCCCGTACCTCGGCTCTCGCCCGGGTTAGTGGTCATGACCGACTCCCTCGGCACACCCCAGGTGCCTTGTGTCGCGTACGCGCCCACTGACGGAATGTGCCGGCCACAACCCTGCGGATGGTCCTCGCCACCACATCCGGAGAGGGGCGAACGGATAGGACGGACGGATAGGACGGACGGGCGTCTGCTGTCACAGCGGGCAGAGAACGAAGTCTTCCGGCCGTGCTTCGCGTCGGACGCGGAGTCCGGCAGCAGGCGAACGTGCCCACAGCGCCTACGGCGACGCGGGCAGAACCTGATTCCAGGGGAACACGGGGGCGCGGTCACCGCACCTCGATCAAGGGCGCGCGGCGACCCCCAGGGTCCGTCGGTGCGCGGCACGCCTCGTCCGGGTCGGTCCGGTTCGGTTTCTCCAGGTGTGCGTGGGCCAGGGCCGTGGCGCGGGTGAACCCGCCACTGTCAGTGCCCCCCTCTACCCTGACGAGTGATGGCACAGGTCTGGAGATGCGCGGGGCTTCGGTGGGTGGGCGGGGGGCCCGTGCTGGAGTGGGGTGGTGGGCGGCGCAGTGCCTTGCCCTGGGGGAAGCGGATCGTGTTCGCGGTGCCGGAGGGGGGTGTGCGGACGTGTGTGGGGGCCCGGGGGAACGCCTGCGCGCGGGGGGCCGCCGTGCCGGGGCGGAGCACGGGGGCGCGGTGCGAGGAGTGTGCGCGGCTGGACCGGGCGCACTCCGTGGCCGCCGACACGATCGCGGACGATCCGCGGCCGTACCGCGTGTATCTGGCGTGGTTCGGTCCGGGCCTGGTGAAGGTCGGCATCACCGCTCTCGAACGCGGGCCGGCCCGGCTGCTCGAACAGGGTGCCGTCTGCTTCAGCTGGCTCGGCACCGGCCCATTGATGGCCGCCCGCCGTACCGAGGAGCTGTTGCGGGCCGCGCTGCGGGTGCCGGACCGGATCGCGTACGCCGAGAAGCGTGCCGTGCGGTCGGCGCTGCCGGGGACGGAGGCGGAGCGTGCCACCGAGGTGCAGGAGCTGCATGCCCGGGCCGTCGCGCTCGCCGGGTGGCCGGAGACCCTGCGGCGGGAGGTCTTCGAAGTCACCGACCACGTGCGGGCGTTCGGGCTGGACGGGGTGCCGGCGGCGCTCGGCGAGGTCACAGGGCTCGTGCCGGGTGGCGCCGTGCACGGTGAGCTGGTCGCGGCTGCCGGGCCCGATCTGCATCTGGCGGTCGCCGGCCTCGGCGTCGTCGTGCTGGACACCCGGCTGATGACCGGCTGGGAACTGGCCCCGGTGGCGCTGCCGGCCGGCACGTTCACCGTCCCGGTACGGCAGTTCAGGCGGGATCAGGGCGAGTTGCAGGACGGGTTGTTCTGACGTGCGGCCCCCGGGGGCGGCGGGACGGGGGCCTGCCCGGTGACGTACCGTCCCCGTGAGCGGGGAAGGTCAAGAATCGGATCCCGGACGGATCCCCTTCGGTCAGGACCATGGCCCGCGCGGCCCTTCGGCAGTCATCGTGGCCGGCATGAGCGATCAGACAGCAACGACAACCGAGGCCGAAGCCGGCGCCGTTCCCGTCGCCGAGCCGGTGCCGCCGTACGAACCTCCCTACTACGCCGTCGTGTTCACCAGCGTCCGCACCGATCACGACCCCGACGGATACGACCGCACCGGCGCCCGTCTCTCCGGGCTCGTCAAGGACATCCCCGGTTTCCTCGGTGAGGACCTCGCCGAGACCCCCGGTGGGCTCACGATCTCCGTCGTCTACTTCCGCGACCTCGCCGGGATCGAACGGTGGCGCCGGCACCCCGAACACCTGGAGGCCAAGCGGCTGGGGCGGGAGCACTGGTTCGACCGGTACGTGATCCACATCGCGCGGGTCGAGCACAGTCACGCCTTCCAGCGTTCCTGACGCGCTCCCAGACGTTGCCTGAGAGGTTCCTGTGCGCTTCTCAGAGAAAACACAGACTCCGGAAAGCGTCTTCTCAGAGGACGCCGACAGGGTGTCCGGCATGACCACGACCTCGCCCCAGGGGCGCACCGAACTGCTGAGGCCGGACGGGAGCCCCGTCCGCGTGCTGGTGGTGGACGACGAGCTGTCGATCACCGAACTGCTGAGCATGGCCCTGCGTTACGAGGGCTGGCAGATCAGGAGTGCGGGGGACGGGCAGGGGGCCGTGCAGACGGCCCGCGAGTTCCGGCCCGACGCCGTCGTGCTGGACATGATGCTGCCGGACATGGACGGCCTGGCCGTGCTCGGCCGGCTGCGCCGTGAACTGCCGGACGTACCCGTCCTGTTCCTCACCGCGAAGGACGCGGTGGAGGACCGTATCGCCGGACTGACCGCCGGCGGCGACGACTACGTCACCAAGCCGTTCAGCCTGGAGGAGGTCGTCGCGCGGCTGCGCGGGCTGATCCGCCGCGCCGGCGCCGCCGACCGGCGGTCCGACTCCGTGCTCGTCGTGGGCGATCTGACCCTGGACGAGGACAGCCACGAGGTGTCGCGGGCCGGGGACGACATCCACCTCACCGCGACCGAGTTCGAGCTGCTGCGGTTCCTCATGCGCAATCCCCGGCGGGTGCTCAGCAAGGCGCAGATCCTGGACCGCGTGTGGTCGTACGACTTCGGCGGGCAGGCCAACGTCGTCGAGCTGTACATCTCGTACCTGCGCAGGAAGATCGACGCCGGCCGGGAGCCGATGATCCACACCCGGCGCGGGGCCGGTTACCTGATCAAGCCCGCCGTGTCATGAGCGGACGACGGCGGCCGCGTCCGCGGAAACGGCGGACGGGACAGCCGCGCACCCTGCGGACGCGGCTCGTCGTCGCGTCGGTGGTGCTGATCGCCGTGGTGTGCGCCGTGATCGGTACGGTGACCACGCTGGCCCTGCGCAGTCATCTGTACGACCAGCTGGACGGCCAGCTGCGCGAACTCGGAACCCGGGCGGCCGGTGGCTTCCCGCCGCCCGGCGCCAAGGACGGCCTCGGCCCCGGCGGCCGGCAGAGCGGCCGGAACGAGCGGACCGGCCAGGCCGTCGACCTCTCGCTCTTCGTCTCGCGGGCCCCGCAGTCGCAGTACACGGTCGCGGCGGAGGTCGAGAAGGGCACGGCCACCGAGGGCAAGGTGGGCGACGCGTCCGGCGACGCCTACCTGATGACCGCCAAGCCTCTGGGCCGGGCCCAGCTCGCCGTCCTCGGCACCGTCGCCCGCGACGAGAAGCCGCACTCCGTGGACCTCCCCGGCCTGGGTGCCTACCGCGTGCGGTACGCCCACGGCCCCGCCGGCGACTACTACGTCGGCATCCCCACCAAGGCGGCCGACGGCACCATCGACGCCCTCGTCCTCATCGAGGTCAGCGTCACCGTGGCCGGCCTGGTCGCCGCCGCCATCGCCGGTTACGTCCTCGTCGGTGTCGCCACCCGTCCCCTGCGCAAGGTCGCCGCCACCGCCACCAGGGTCTCCGAACTCCCGCTGCACACCGGCGAGGTGAACCTCAGTGAGCGGGTCACGGAGGCGGAGTGCGACCCGCACACCGAGGTCGGCCGGGTCGGTGCCGCGCTCAACCGGATGCTGGACCATGTCCACGGGGCGCTGCTCGCCCGGCAGCAGAGCGAGACGCGGGTACGGCAGTTCGTGGCCGACGCCAGCCATGAGCTGCGCACGCCCCTCGCGTCCATCCGCGGGTACGCCGAACTCACCCGGCGCGGGCGCGAGCAGGTCGGGCCCGACACCCGGCACGCCCTCGGCCGGATCGAGTCCGAGGCCAGCCGCATGACCCTCCTCGTCGAGGATCTGCTGCTGCTCGCCCGGCTCGACGCCGGCCGGCCGCTCCAGTTGGAGCGGACCGATCTGGTCCCGCTGGTCGTCGACACCGTCAGCGACTCCCGCGCGGCCGGCATGGACCACAGCTGGCGGCTCGACCTGCCCGACGAACCGGCGCTGGTCCCGGCGGACGCGGCACGGGTGCAGCAGGTGCTGGTCAACCTGCTGGGCAACGCCCGCAAGCACACCCCGCCCGGTACGACCGTCACCGCGCGCGTGCGGCGGCGCGGGGCGTGGATGTGCGTCGACGTGGAGGACGACGGGCCGGGCATCCCGCCGGAGCTGCTGCCGCACGTCTTCGAGCGGTTCGCCCGGGGCGACTCCGCACGGTCCCGCGCCACCGGGTCGACGGGGCTGGGGCTCGCCATCGTGCAGGCCGTCGCGTCCGCGCACGGCGGTGCCGTGACCGTGGACAGCGTGCCCGGCCGCACGGTGTTCACCGTGCACCTGCCCACGCTCGACCCCGCCGTCCCGCAGCCCTCCCCGCGGACCGGCCGGGGATCTGTCTCACAGGCACAGCACAGTGCCACCACATGGGCGCGACAGGGCACTTGACGAGAGTCGGTCCATGCGAACCGACTCTTCTCCCGGCACCCTGCCGGCGCGGGAGCACCTCCCGGCCACAGACGCCGGAACGCCTGTCCTGGACGTAGTGATCCCCGTCCACAACGAGGAGAAGGACCTCCCGCCGTGCGTCCGCAGACTGCACGAGCACCTCACGCGCACCTTCCCCTACACGTTCCGCATCACGATCGCGGACAACGCGTCCACGGACCGCACCCCGCAGGTCGCGGCGCGGCTGGCGGCGGAGATTCCCGAAGTGGACACCTTCCGCCTGGAGCAGAAGGGACGCGGGCGGGCGCTGCGGACCGTGTGGTCCGCGTCCCGGGCGCCGGTGCTCGCCTACATGGACGTCGACCTGTCCACCGACCTCAACGCCCTGCTGCCGCTGGTGGCGCCGCTGATCTCGGGCCACTCCGACCTGGCGATCGGCTCGCGGCTCGCCCGTGACTCCCGGGTCGTGCGCGGCCCCAAGCGGGAGTTCATCAGCCGGGCCTACAACCTGATCCTGCGCGGATCGCTCCAGGCCCGCTTCTCGGACGCGCAGTGCGGCTTCAAGGCCATCCGGCGGGAAGTGGCGCAGGTGCTGCTGCCGCTGGTGGAGGACACCGGCTGGTTCTTCGACACCGAGATGCTCGTGCTCGCCGAGCGGGCCGGCCTCCGGATCCACGAGGTGCCGGTCGACTGGATCGACGACCCGGACTCCACCGTGCACATCGTGAGGACGGCCACCGACGACCTCAGGGGCGTGTGGCGGATCGGCAGGGCCCTGGCCACCGGTTCGCTGCCGCTGGACCGCTTGGCCCGGCCCTTCGGGGACGACCCGCGCGACCGCGAACTGCCCGACGTGCCCAAGGGGCTGGCCCGTCAGCTCGTCGGGTTCTGCGTGGTCGGCGGCCTGTCGACCCTGTTCTACCTGGCGCTCTACAGCGTCTTCCGGCAGTTCTCCGGCTCGCAGGCCGCCAACGCGCTCGCCCTGCTGGTCTCCGCCGTGGCCAACACCGCCGCCAACCGCCGGCTCACCTTCGGGGTGCGCGGCCGGGGCGGCGCCGTACGCCACCAGGCGCAGGGCCTGGTCGTCTTCGGCATCGGTCTCGCCCTGACCAGCGGCTCGCTGGCCGCCCTGAGCGCGGCGAGCGGCAGCCCGGCCCACTCCACCGAGCTGGCGGTGCTCATCGCCGCCAACCTCGCGGCGACCGTGCTGCGGTTCCTGCTCTTCCGTGCCTGGGTCTTCCCGGACCGCGACGGCTACGGCGGCGGACCGGCCCGCACCGTGACCACACCGGCCCACGACACACCGGCCCACGACACACCGGCCCACGACACGCCGGCCCACGACACGCCGGCCCACGACACACCGGCGCCGTCCGCACCCCTGCCCCAGCACGGCTACGAGCCGGTGCGCCCTCACCACAACGACCCGGGGGATGCCCGATGACCACCCACTACGACTCGCCGACCGCACCGCAGGGCACCCCGGGCGGCGGAGAACCGTCCCCGGCCGCACCTCCACGGGCCCCCGGGGCCGGTGAGCCGCGGCAGCCGTTCGTCCGCGGACTGTGGCGCGGCCGGCCGGAGGACCCGCGCTGGGCCCGCCCGGCCCTCCTGGGCCTGCTGGCCACCACCCTTGTCCTCTACCTGTACAACCTCAGCGCCTCCGGGTACGCCAACTCCTTCTACTCGGCGGCCGTCCAGGCGGGCAGCACCTCGTGGAAGGCGTTCTTCTTCGGCTCGCTGGACGCGGGCAACGCCATCACCGTCGACAAGCCGCCGGCCGCGCTGTGGCCGATGGAGCTGTCGGTGCGGATCTTCGGCCTGCACTCCTGGGCGATCCTGGCTCCCGAGGTGCTGATGGGCGTGGCGGCCGTCGCCGTCGTCCACGCGTCCGTACGCCGCCGGTTCAGCCCCGCGGCCGGTCTGATCGCGGGCGCGGTGCTCGCGCTGACCCCTGTCGCGGCGCTCATGTTCCGGTTCAACAACCCCGACGCCCTGCTGGCCCTGCTGATGTCGGTGGCCTGCTGCCTCGTCGTCCGGGCGGTGGAGGACGGCCGTACGAAGTGGCTGGTGTGGGCCGGCGTCGCGATCGGTTTCGCGTTCCTCGCCAAGACGCTCCAGGCGTTCCTGATCCTGCCTGCGCTGGCGGCCGTGTACGCGGTGTGCGCGCCGGTGCCGCTGCGGCGGCGGTTCGGACAGCTGGCCGCGGCGACGCTCGCGCTGGTCGTGTCCGGCGGCTGGTGGGTGGCCGTCGTCGAGCTGTGGCCGGCCTCCTCCCGGCCGTACATCGGCGGTTCGCAGCACAACAGCTTCCTGGAGCTGACCTTCGGCTACAACGGTCTCGGCCGCCTCAACGGCGAGGAGACCGGCAGCGTGGGCGGTGGTGGCGGTGGCGGCACCGGGATGTGGGGCGAGACCGGCTGGGACCGGATGTTCAGCTCCGAGGTCGGCGGCCAGATCTCCTGGCTGCTGCCCGCCGCGCTGATCCTGCTCGTCGCCGGTCTGGTGGCCACCCGCGGGCTCGGGCGGACGTCCGTCACCCGTGCCTCGTTCCTGGTCTGGGGCGGTTCGCTGCTCATGACCGCGGTGGTGTTCAGCTACATGGCGGGCATCTTCCACCAGTACTACACGGTGGCCCTCGCCCCCTACCTCGCCGCGGTCGTCGGCATGGGTGCCGGGCTGCTGTGGGAGAAGCGGCGGGAGCTGTGGGCGTCGATCGCGCTCGCCGCGTCCGTGGTCGCGGCGGCGGCCTGGGGGTACGTCCTGCTGAACCGGACCTCCGGCTATCTGCCCTGGCTGAAGTGGCTGGTCCTGGTCGGCGGGCTCACCGCGGCGCTCGGCCTGGTCTTCGCGGGCCGCCTCTCGCGGCGACCGGCACTCGGGGTGGCGGCGGTGGGTCTCGTGGCCGCGCTGGCCGGACCGACCGCGTACACGCTGAGCACGCTCGGGCAGGGGCACAGCGGGTCGATCGTCACGGCGGGCCCGGCGGGCGCGAGCATGATGGGCGGCCGGGGCGGCGGTCCCGGCGGTGACGGCATGCCGGGCGGCTTCGGCGGCGGGGCACCGGGCGGACAGGGACAGCGCAACCAGCAGGGCAACGGGTTCCCGGGCGGTGGCGGCTTCGGCGGAGGCATGCCGGGCCGGAACCAGCAGAACGGCAACGGCGGCTCCCCGGCGCAGCCGGGTCAGCCGGGCCGGCAGAACGGCAACGGCTTTCCCGGTGGCGGCCGGACGGGCGAGGGCGGCCCCGGCGGCGCCGGCGGGCTCCTCAACGGCACGAGCGTGTCGGCCGAGGCCAGGAAGCTGCTGGAGAAGAACGCCTCCGCGTACACCTGGGTCGCCGCCTCCATCGGCTCCCAGAACGCGGCCGGCTACCAGCTCGCCACCGGTGACCCGGTGATGGCGATCGGCGGCTTCAACGGCACCGACCCGTCCCCGACGCTCGCCCAGTTCAAGAATTACGTCGAGGAGGGCAGGATCCACTACTTCATCACCGGTGGCCGCATGGGCGGCGGTATGGGGGGCAACAGCGGCAGCGCCTCGCGGATCAGCTCGTGGGTCCAGGGCACCTTCAAGAAGGTGACGGTCGGCTCGGCCACGTTCTACGACCTCACGCGGAAGACGGGCGGCTGACGTCACAGTCTCCGGTAGGTCGCCGTCCGCGGGCTGGGGACCGCCGGGGCAGGGGTAGACGTAGGGGGAGGGCCCGGCCGCTCTTTCGGGGCCGGTGCCGCGTTCCGGCTCGGTCCCGGCCCCCTGCGGCCGGCGCGGTTCTAGCATCTGGAGCGACAGCCGAGGTGGAGGAAGGTGCGCCGGTGACGAAGGCAGCAGGTCGGTCGGCGCGGCACAGCGTGTGGCTGGCGGACAGGGCCCGCCGCGGCGGGCGCAGCGGGCAGCCCTCGGGGCTCGACCGGGAGCGGATCACCGAGGCGTCGGTGCGGCTGCTGGACGCGGAGGGCCTCGCCAGGTTCTCCATGCGGCGGCTGGCCGCCGAGCTGAACGTCACCGCGATGTCCCTGTACTGGTACGTCGACACCAAGGACGACCTGCTGGAACTCGCCCTGGACGCGACCTACGCCGAGCTGCGTCTGCCCGACCCGGAGAACACCGACGAGGACTGGCGCCAGCAGCTGCGGGAGCTGGCCACCGCGTACCGGACGCTGCTGGTCCGCCACCCCTGGGTGTCCCCGCTGACCGGGCGCTTCCTCAACATCGGACCCCGGTCGGTGTCCTTCTCCCGCGTGGTCCAGCGGGTCGTCCGGCGGGCGGGGCTGCCCGTGCACGGGGTGACCGGGGCGATCGCGGCCGTCTTCCGGTTCGTGTACGGCTACGGCACCATCGAGGGTCACTTCCTCGCCCGCAGCGCGGACACGGGGCTGAGTCCGGACGAGTACTTCGAGCAGGCCATGGCCGTCGTGGCCGAGGCCCCGGGGACCGCCGAGGTGATGCGGGAGTCCAGGGACCTCATGGCGGCCCGCGGCGGCGACACGGTGGCCGAGATGATGGAGCGCGACTTCACCTTCGCCCTGGATCTGCTCGTCGCCGGCATCGAGGCGATGGTCTCCCGCGGCTGACTACTCGCCGGGGGCCAGCCGTGCCGGGAAGCCGCCGGTGGCCACGGGACCCCACCGTTCGGGTGTCACCCGGATGACGGACTTGCCCTGCCTGACCATCGCCTGCCGGTACTCGTCCCAGTCGGGGTGTTCCCCGGCGATGTTGCGGTAGTACTCGACCAGGGGTTCCACGGAGTCGGGCAGGTCGACGACCTCGGCGGTGCCGTCGATCTGGACCCAGGGGCCGTTCCATTCGTCGCTGAGGACGACGAGGCTGACGCGGCTGTCCCGCCGGGCGTTGCGGGTCTTGGCGCGCTCGGGGTAGGTCGACATCACGATCCGGCCGGAGTCGTCGACGCCGCAGGTCAGTGGGGACGCCTGCGGGCTGCCGTCGGCGCGGCGGGTGATGAGGAGGGCGCGGTGGCGGGGGCGGACGAAGTCCAGCAGCTCGGCTGCCGATACCCGGGTGTTGGACGCGATGTTCGGTGCCATGCGGGCAGCCTAGGCGGAGGAGGCCCCGGTCGGCCTGTCCCTGCCGGGGGCAGGTTCGGCTGATCGGGGCCTCGGGTCGTCACACGGCGGGGTCGGGCCCCGGGGTGTCAGGCGGGGGGCAGGGAGTCCCCCTGTACGGCCTGGATGTCCAGTTCCACCCTGAGCGTGGTGCCGATGGCGGCGATGCCGGCCTGGAGGACCTGGTTGTAGTTCATGGCGAAGTCCTCGCGGTGCAGTTCCGCGGTGGCCCGGAACGCGGCCCGGGTGCCGCCCCACGGGTCGGCGCCGGTGCCCAGGTAGGCCAGGTCCAGGTCGACGGGGCGTACGACACCGTGCAGGGACAGCTCGCCGTGGACGGTCCAGCGGTCCTGGGCGGCCAGCGTCAGGCCCGTCGACCGGTAGGTGATCTCCGGGTGCCGTTCGACGTCGAGGAAGTCGCCGGAACGCAGGTGGGTGTCCCGCATGCCGTTGCCGGTGTCGACGGAGGCCGCCCGGATGACCGCCTCCACGCGGGACTTGGCGACGTCGTCGGGCGCGATCTCGATCGTGCCGCCGAACTCGGTGAACCGGCCGTGCACGCTGGAGATGCCCAGGTGCTGGGCGACCGCGGCGACGGAGGAGTGCACCGGGTCGATGGTCCAGGGGCCGGGCGGCGGCAGTTCGGTGCCGCCCTGCCGGGTCAGCGTGACCGTGCCGACCTCGGCCCGTCCGCTCGCGGTGACGATCGCGCTGGACGCGGCGGGCGCGTACCCGACGGCGGTCACGATCACCGTGTACGCCCCCGGTGCCAGCTCGGTGGTGTCCCGTACGGCTCCCTCGGCGTCCGCCTCGGCCCGCAGCACCTGCGTGCCGGTCATGTCGGTCACCGTGACGACCGCGTGCGACACGGCCCACCCGTCCCGCGTACGGATCTTCGCGGTCAGTCCCATCCCGTCATCTCCCTGGAAAAGCTCAAAAACTGGTCAATATGAGACCGGCCCGTGGCGGGCGCGCCCTCCGCTCAGGGCGCGCGCCGCCACGGGCCGGGGTGTGGACTACTCGCCGGGGTGGGCGAGCTCGATGTCGTGGCCGTCCACTCCGGGGCCGGCCACGGTCAGCGCTGTGGCCACCGGCGGGTAGCCCGTCGCGATGACGGTGTACTCGCCGCTGTCCAGGTCGGTGAAGGCGTACGCGCCGTCGGTGCCGGTGGTGGCGGTGCCGACCACGTTGCCCGCCTGGTCGACCAGGGTGACCCGGGCGTCGGCCAGCGGACCGTGCGGGGCCCGGACGACACCCTGGAGCTGGGCGCCGGCGTCCAGGTCGACCTCGATCCGGGTGACGCCGGTGGCGCCGACCTCGACCGGCAGGGCGCGCGGGCGGAACCCGGCGGCGTTGACCGCGACGGTCACGGTGCCGGGCACCAGGTCGGTGAGGGCGAAGTCGCCCTGCTCACCGCTGGCGGCGGTGGCCAGCAGGTCTCCGCGCACGTCGGTGACGATCACCATCGCGTCCTTGACCGGCAGCGCGCTCCCGGCGGCCCGGACCACACCGGTCAGTCCGCTGGTGCCGCTGAGCAGGATGTCGTACGACAGCGCGTCCTCGCCCACCACGACGGTGCAGGCCTGCGGCTGGTAGCCGTCGGCGGAGGCGATCAGGACGTACGAGCCGGTGCCCGGGGCGGCCAGGGTGTAGGAGCCGTCGGCCTGGGCGACCGAGCGGCCCAGCTGGCGGCCCGCCAGCGAGATCAGCGTGACGGCGGCCTGCGGAACCGGGGCGCTCTCGGCGCCGCGGACGAAGCCGCGGACCGGGGTGCCGCCGGCGGTGCCGGACTCGGCGGCCGAGGCGACGGCCGTCAGCTGCCGGGTGGCGGCCGCCGTGGCCGTGCCGTCGGACGCCGTGCCGTCGGACGTCGGGGCGGCGGAGACCGCGGCCGGGACCTGCTCGGCGGCCGGGGCCTGGGCCTCGGCGACGGCGGGAGCGGCGGCCGGGTCGGTCACCGGGGCCTGGGACTCGGCGCCCTGGGCGAGCGCGCCCTTGGTCTTCAGCGGGACCTCCTTGATGAACAGCGTGATCAGGAAGGCGACGGCGGCGAGGCAGCCGGCGATCAGGAAGACGTCGGCTATGCCGTGGCCGTAGGCGCTCTCCATCAGGGTCCGGATGGGGGCCGGCAGCTTGTCCATGTCCGGGATGGTGTCGGTCGAGCCGGAGCCCCCGGCCAGAGCGGCCTGGTACTTGGGGCTGAGGTCGGAGACGCCGTCCTTGACGTAGTCGGTGATCTTGTTCGCCATCACGGCACCCAGCGCCGAGACGCCGACCGCACCGCCGAGGGAGCGGAAGAAGGTCACCGTGGAGCTGGCCGAGCCGAGGTCGGAGGGGGCGACCTGGTTCTGCGTGGCGAGGACCAGGTTCTGCATCATCATGCCGATGCCGAGACCCAGCAGGGCCATGTAGATGGCCATCTTCCAGTAGTCGGTGTCGTACCGGATGCCGCCGAGCAGCAGCAGGCCGGCCGTCACCAGGACGCCACCGCTGACCAGCCACGCCTTCCAGCGGCCGGTACGGGTGATGAACTGACCGGAGACGGTCGAGGAGATGAACAGGCCGCCGATCATCGGGATCGTCATGACGCCCGACATGGTCGGGGACTTGTCCCGGGCCAGCTGGAAGTACTGGCTGAAGAACACGGTGCCGGAGAACATCGCGATACCGACGAACAGCGAGGCGAGCGACGCCAGGGTGATCGTGCGGTTCCTGAACAGGCGCAGCGGGATGATCGGCTCGCTCGCCTTGGACTCGACGAGCACGAAGAGCGCGCCGAGGACGATCGAACCGCCGACCATGGCGTAGGTCTGCCAGGAGACCCAGTCGTACTTGTCACCGGCGAAGGTGACCCAGATCAGCAGCAGGGAGACCGCGGCGGCGATGAGGGTCGCGCCGCCCCAGTCGACCTTCACGTCCCGCTTGACCACGGGCAGGTGCAGGGTCTTCTGCAACACGATCAGCGCGATGACGGCGAAGGGGACACCGACGTAGAAGCACCAGCGCCAGCCCAGCCACGAGGTGTCGGTGATGACACCGCCGAGCAGCGGGCCGCCGACGGTGGCGACGGCGAAGGTGGCGCCGAGGTAACCGGAGTAACGGCCACGCTCGCGCGGGGAGATCATCGCGGCCATGACGATCTGCGCCAGGGCGGACAGACCGCCGACGCCGATGCCCTGGAACACCCGGAAGGTGATCAGCATGCCCGGGTTCTGGGACAGCCCGGCCGCCATCGAGGCGACCACGTAGATGATCAGCGCTATCTGGACGAGCGCCTTCTTGCTGTACAGGTCGGCGAGCTTGCCCCACAGGGGAGTGGCCGCGGTCATCGACAGCAGGGCGGCGGTGACCACCCAGGTGTAAGCGGACTGGCCGCCACCGAGATCCCCGATGATGTGCGGCAGGGCGTTGGAGACGATCGTCGACGACAGGATCGCCACGAACATGCCGAGCAGCAGCCCGGAGAGGGCCTCCATGATCTGCCGGTGCGTCATCGGGGCGTCGCCGTGGGAGCCTCCCCCGTGCTTGGCGTGAGCCCGCACACCGGCTGGTGTGGTCGTTGCCATGTGCTTCCTTTTCTTACGTGCTTGCGGGTGTACGGGTGGTCTCTTCGAATACGGGTGCGGGTAGCCGCGGAACGGACCGGCAGTCACCGAAGGACGCACGCAGTCGGGTCATCAGCCCGATCAGCTGGGCGACCTCCTCGTCGGTCCAGTCGGCCAGCCGCTCGGCCAGCAGATGCGTGGTCCGCCGGGACAGCTCGTCCAGCTGCTCCAGACCCTCGGGCGTCAGGCGCAGGATGCGCGAGCGCTTGTCCGCGGGGTCCGGGTGCCGTTCGATCCAGCCGCGTGCCGCCACGTGTGCGACATGCCGGCTGGTGACCGACATGTCCACGGCGAGCAGCTCCGCGAGCTTGCTCATGCGCATGTCGCCGTGGCGGCCGAGCAGAGTCAGCACCGCGGCCGAGCCGGCCGGGCAGTCGGGCGGCAGAATCCGCCCCATGTCCCGCTTCACGGCTCCGACGGCGCTGAGCTGACGCGCCAGCTCTTCGAACTGCGCCTGCTCGGCCATCGCACCTCCCGTATTCGTTGCTTGAAGCAACCATAAGGGAGTTTGGTTGCTGAAGGCAAACAAGTAGATGGTTCGCGGCGCAAAAAATTGGCAAAGTCAAGTGTTGCTGGCGTAAATACCCAGGTGAGTCCGGGGGAAGTACCCTTCCCCCTCGCGGAGCCCTCCGGCAGGCCCCCGCTTGGGCCGCGGGGCGTGACTTCGCTAAGGTCTCGGGCCATGGCTAACACCCAGGGCCCCCAGGGCAATTACGACCCCGCCGGCAACACCCAGATGTTCCGCGCGTTCGTCGACGAGGCTCCCCAGGGCCGACAGCAGCAGGCGGCCCCCTCGGGCCCCCGGATCGGCCTGATCATCGGCATCGTCGTGGCGCTCGTCGTGGTGGCGGGAGTGGCCTGGCTGGCGCTCAAGTAACTCCGGCGGGACCCGCTGATCAGGACGGACCCCTCCCGCGTCCGTCGCGCATGCCGGCGCCCTCCGGCCGATGCCGAGCGCGCCGGTGACGTACGCCCGCCCGGGCCGCCGGGGTGCCGGAGGCCGGCGGCGCGGATCTCCTCGGGTGTCCGGCCCACCGCCGTAGGGACGTCCTCGCCCGGGTGTCCGGCCCACCGCCGTACGTGCGCCCTCGCCCCACCGCCGGAGCCGGCGTCGCGGCCGGGTGGACCATGGGCGCGGGCTGGTCCCGGACGGACGACGGCCGCCGACGCGGCCATGACGGCGCTTCGGCGGCCACGCGTATCCGTCGTACGCGTCGTCGTCCCTGTGACCCCGCCCGGTCCCGGCTCCCGTCGCTGACAGCTGTCGTGACGGGGCCCGGCGGGCGGTGGCCGGGTCAGTCCGAGATCAGGCCCTCGCGCAGCTGGGCCAGCGTCCGGGTCAGCAGCCGGGAGACGTGCATCTGGGAGATGCCGACCTCCTCGCCGATCTGCGACTGGGTCATGTTGGCGAAGAAGCGCAGCATGATGATCCGCCGCTCCCGGGACGGGAGCTTGGCCAGCAGGGGCTTGAGGGACTCGCGGTACTCGACGCCCTCCAGCGCGGTGTCCTCGTAGCCGAGCCGGTCGGCCAGGGAGCCCTCGCCGCCGTCGTCCTCGGGGGCCGGTGAGTCGAGGGAGGACGCGGTGTAGGCGTTGCCGACCGCGAGGCCGTCGACGACGTCCTCCTCGGAGACGCCGAGCACGGCGGCCAGTTCCGTCACCGTGGGCGAGCGGTCCAGCTTCTGCGACAGGTCGTCGCTGGCCTTGGTGAGTGCCAGGCGCAGCTCCTGGAGGCGGCGCGGGACGCGCACCGACCACGAGGTGTCGCGGAAGAAGCGCTTGATCTCACCGACGACGGTCGGCATCGCGAACGTCGGGAACTCCACGCCCCGTTCGCAGTCGAACCGGTCGATCGCCTTGATCAGGCCGATCGTGCCGACCTGGACGATGTCCTCCATCGGCTCGTTGCGCGAGCGGAACCGCGCTGCCGCGTAGCGCACCAGCGGCAGGTTCAGTTCGATGAGGGTGTCCCGTACATAGGCCCGCTCGGGGCTGTGCTCGTCCAGCGCGGCGAGGCGCAGGAAGAGGGAGCGGGACAGGGTGCGGGTGTCGAGGTTCGCCGTGGCCGGCATGGCCGGGACAGCTTCGGCGGCCGGGGCGGCGGCCGGGGACGGCACGGCTTCGAGGGCCGTGACACCCTCGAATCCGTCGAGGACGTCGAGAGCGTCGAGCTCCTTGGGCGCTGCCTCGCTCAGCGTGGGCGTCAGCACCTTCGAGCTGCCCTGGTCTGCGGACATGCCACCCCCTTTGGGTCGCGGGACGGTCGCGGCGGCGTCCTTCTCGAGCGACGCAGCCTTCACCTGAATACCGGAGCCGAAGCCTCGGCAAACGCGCTTCCCGCAGAATGTCACATGTCGGCAACGCGCTGTAGTGACATGTCGACATGTGAGAAGTGAATACCCCCTGCAGAGAAGGGGTCTGACGGCATGTCGGGCCACAACTGTCGGCAACAGCCCTGGTGAGGGATTCGCTCGCGCCGGTGACGGATCGCTCGGATATGCGATGCAGGGCCATTCGGGGCGTGCTTCCGTGCGCCTGCTGTGCAACCACCCGCCACCCGTGGTGAGACGGTTCGACGGACGTGAAGTCCGTGGGGCTACGCCTCGATCCGATTCGCGGAACGCAGCCGCTGGAAGCTGCGGGCGAGCAACCGCGAGACATGCATCTGGGAGACGCCGAGTTCCGCGCTGATCTGGGACTGGGTGAGATTGCTGTAGTAGCGCAGCAGAAGGATGCGCTGTTCGCGCTCGGGGAGCTGGACGAGGAGGTGGCGGACCAGGTCGCGGTGTTCGACGCCGTCCAGCGCCGGGTCCTCGTAGCCGATCCGGTCGAGCAGTCCGGGCATCCCGTCGCCCTCCTGCGCGGCTTCCAGCGAGGTGGCGTGGTACGAGCGTCCCGCTTCGATGCAGCTCAGCACCTCCTCCTCGCTGATCCGCAGCCGGTCGGCGATCTCGGCGGTGGTCGGTGAGCGGCCGTGGAGCGTGGTCAGGTCCTCTGTCGCGCTGTTGACCTGCACCCACAGCTCGTGCAGCCGGCGGGGGACGTGGACCGTGCGGACGTTGTCCCGGAAGTACCGCTTGATCTCGCCCACCACGGTCGGCATGGCGAAGGTCGGGAACTGCACGCCCCGGTCCGGGTCGAAGCGGTCGATGGCGTTGATCAGGCCGATGGTGCCGACCTGGATGACGTCCTCCATCGGCTCGTTGCGGGAGCGGAAGCGGGCGGCGGCGTAGCGCACGAGCGGCAGGTTGGCCTCGATCAGCGCCCCCCGCACGCGGTTGTGCTCCGGCGTGCCCGGGGTGAGCGTCTTCAGCTCGGCGAACAGCACCTGGGTGAGGGCACGGGTGTCCGCGCCCCGGCGCCTCTCGGGGGCCGGCGGGGGCGGAGCGGGTGCCTCTTCCTGGGGCGGCGCAGTACTGGCCGACACGGTCAACGCCACCTCTTCACGGTCAATCATCCGTCAAAAGCGGTCATAGCATCACAAGACATGTGCACTGTGCGCAAGCACCGCATAACGCCGTGTTGTGCTCAAATAAAGACAAGTTGGGGCCCAAGACGCGGGAAAGCCCCCCGCTGTTCCAGCGGGGGGCTTCTGCGGGGAAGGGCTCAGAACTCGTAGTCGGCGATCACCCACGTGGCGAACTCGCGCCACAGCGCGACGCCCGCCTGATGGGCCGGATGCTCCAGGTAGCGCCGGAGGGCGCCGGTGTCCTCGACGGCCGAGTTGATCGCGAAGTCGTAGGCGATCGGCCGGTCGCTGATGTTCCAGGCGCACTCCCAGAACCGCAGCTCCTCGATCTGCCCGCCGAGCGCCCGGAACGCCTCGACGCCCGCGACCACGCGCGGATCGTCGCGCCCGACGCCGTCGTTGAGCCTGAAGAGGACCAGATGGCGGATCATGGGAGGTACCTCAGCCCTTTCCTCCGTGGGCGAGCCAGGTCATGAAGTCGCCTATGGCTCTGGCGGCGTCCGAGATGCCCTCGAAGCCTATCTGCACGTAGTCGGCCGCCTTGGCCGGGTCCGTGATGATCACGTACAGCGCGAAGACCACGAGCACGTACACGGCGATCTTCTTGGCGTTCACCGCCATCGCGGCCTCCCCTGTGCCAGTGCCCCGAGGGCCCCCTGCTGCCGGCCGCGAGTGTAACCTCCGCGCCCTCCTGCCCCGCCAACAGTCCGCCGGTGCGGCGCGGTTGGCCCGGAACGCGGGAAAGGCCCCGCCGTCGGCGGGGCCTTTCCGTAAGCGGTAGCGGAGGGATTTGAACCCTCGGTGACTTGCGCCACACTCGCTTTCGAGGCGAGCTCCTTCGGCCGCTCGGACACGCTACCGAGGGAGACCTTACAGCACACCGCGGCCCGGTTCGAAATCGGAATTCAGCGGTCCCGGAAGAACCCGGTGAGGAGCCGGGCGCACTCCCCCGCGAGGACGCCCTCGATGACCTCCGGACGGTGATTGAGCCGCCGGTCGCGCACCACGTCCCACAGGGAACCGGTGGCGCCGGCCTTCTCGTCCCGGGCGCCGTACACCACCCGGTCCACCCGGGACTGGACCAGCGCGCCGGCGCACATCGTGCACGGTTCCAGGGTGACGACCAGCGTGCAGCCGGTCAGCCGCCACTCCCCGAGCCGGGCCGCGGCCCGCCGGATCGCGAGAACCTCCGCGTGGGCCGTGGGATCACCGGTGGCCTCGCGCTCGTTGTGCCCGGCCGCCAGTACGGTCGCACCGTCCGGGGACAGCACGACCGCGCCGACGGGGACGTCCCCGCCCCGGGCGGCCAGTCCTGCCTCGTCCAGGGCGAGCCGCATCGCGGCCCGCCAGGGGTCGCGGACCGGGTCCGGTGTGCCCCGCGGGTCCTGGGGCGCGGTCAGCGGACGGTCTCCAGCACCTCCGAGGCGCCCAGGGCCTCGGCGATCGTGTTCAGCGCGTCGTCGGCGTCCAGCGCGCGCAGCTCCTTCTCACCGATGCCGAGGTCGTCCAGGATCTCCCTGTCGCCCACCGGGCTGTGCGGCACCGAGTCGGCGGCAGGGGTGCCCTCCTCCTCGGTGTCGTCGTCGGACTCGCCGTCCTCCGTGCCGTCGAGGTCGAGGGCGTCCAGGTCCACGTCGTCGTCCGAGCCGGGCTCCCGGCCGAGCAGCTCGTCGGTGAGCAGCAGCTCGCCGTACGCGCTGCGCTGGGCGGCGGCGGCGTCCGAGACGTAGATGCGAGGGTCCTCCTCGCCGTCCACGCGGACGACGCCGAACCAGGAGTCCTCCTGCTCGATCAGGACGAGCACCGTGTCCTCGTCGGGAGAGGCTTCCCGGGCCAGGTCGGCCAGATCCGACAGGGTTTCCACATCGTCGAGCTCCGTGTCGCTCGCTTCCCACCCGTCTTCGGTGCGCGCGAGCAGTGCGGCGAAGTACACCGTGACTCTCCCACTGGTCATAGGCGTGCCGGTTGGGGGTCCCCCCGGCGGAGGTACGTGGGAGGGGAGAGCCTTAGCTCCGAGCCCCACCCACTCGGAATCGTGGCAGAAACAAGGCGTCCAGGGGACGTCTTCGGCTCCCTGTGTCCGGCTGTTCCGATCGCCATCGGTGATCGGTCCGCCAGTGCGCTCATTGCCGCCACCTGCGGATCGTACGCGGCTTTCCCCGCGCTCACGCATGCCCGCCACCCCGACACCGGCGCGGACACGGATCTTCCCGATTCGGACGTCCGCACCGGCCCCGGCCTGCGCGGCTCGGTCCGGCCGGTCCGTCTACCGGCGGAACGTCCGCATCCGCATCGCGTGGTGCAATCGGGCGACCTTGGCGCGCCGCGGCTGGACCCGGGCACGCAGTTCCCGGGCCTCGGCGAGATCGCGCAGGAACTCGGCACGGCGGCGCCGCCGGTCGGCCGCGCTCTCGGGCGCGTCGGGATCGGTCTGTGCGGACCCGTTCCCGGAGCCGGCCGCACCGCCGGGGGCCCCGAAGCCGTCCGCACGCTTGTCAGGCAGGTCAGACACGTCACACCACCCCTGTCCGTCCTTCTCACCTTCCCCCGGACGGCCGGTTTGACGCCAGCGTGAGGGAGCGCGCGGCGCAGGTACCGTTAGGGCATGCGTCTCCACGTCGTCGACCACCCTCTGGTCGCCCACAAGCTCACCACGCTGCGCGACCAGCGCACCGATTCCGCGACCTTCCGGCGGCTCGCCGACGAGCTGGTCACCCTGCTCGCCTACGAGGCCACGCGGGACGTACGCACCGAGACGGTCGGCATCCGGACGCCGGTCGCGCAGACCACCGGCGTCAAGCTCGCCCGTCCCCGCCCGCTGGTGGTGCCGATCCTGCGCGCCGGTCTGGGCATGCTGGACGGCATGGTCCGGCTGCTGCCGACCGCCGAGGTGGGCTTCCTGGGCATGATCCGCAACGAGGAGACGCTGGAGGCCTCCACGTACGCCTCGCGCATGCCCGAGGACCTCTCGGGCCGCCAGGTGTACGTCCTGGACCCGATGCTGGCCACGGGCGGCACGCTGGTCGCGGCGATCCGGGAGCTGATCAGGCGCGGCGCCGACGACGTCACGGCGGTCGTCCTGCTGGCCGCCCCCGAGGGCGTCGAGGTCATGGAACGCGAACTGGCCGACACGCCGGTCACGGTCGTCACGGCGGCCGTGGACGACCACCTCAACGAGCACGGCTACATCATCCCGGGTCTGGGTGACGCGGGGGACCGGCTCTACGGCGCGGCGGAGTAGGCACCGCGCGGGGTACGAGCGCGGCACGAGGGCTGGGCGGGGCGGGTACTACTGCGCCGCGCAGCCCTTCTTCGTCCCGGCCGAGGGTGAGGCCGGGGCGGCGGACGCGGGTGCGCTCAGCCTGGTCAGGGCCTGGTCGGCGGACGCCTGCCGGGTCAGGCCCTTGAACGCGTCCCCGATGACCAGGTCGAGGTCGGCGCCCTTGCGTCCCGCGTCGGTGCGCAGGTCGGCGCCGCCGAGCTGGGTGCCGAGCACCCGCAGCGAGGTGTCCCGCGCGGCCGCGGGGCCGAGGAGCAGCCCCGTGCCCTTGACCTTCTTGTCGTACTGCTCGGGCGCATTGCCCACGGCACCGATCCGGAAGCCCCGCTTGCGCAGCTGGTCCGCGGTGTCCTTGGCGAGTCCGGTGCGCCGGGTGGCGTTGTAGACGTTCACCTTGATCCGGCCGGGCGCGGGCAGTGCCTCGACCCGGGCCGCCGGGGCCGCCGCGGCCTTCAGCCGGCAGTCCGCCGCGGAACCGGCCGCCGGGTTCCCGTCGCCGGAGAAGACCTGGATGAGCTGCAAGGTGCCCCAGCCGGTCAGGCCGAGCACGGCGGTTGACGCCACCACGACGGCCACGAGCCTGACGCGCCGCCGGGGCGGACGCATCCGCGGGTATGTGTCCCCCGTGATGCGGTACCGGCCGCCCATGCCGGGCGGAGTCAGCATGCTCATGAACGCAGCGTAGTGCGCCCGGGCGGCGATGCCTATCAGATGATCAGCTGATGCCGTCCAGGGAACCCGAAAGGGCCAACGGCCGTGTCGCCCCGGGTCAGTCCAGTTCGAGCACGCGAGCGTGCAGCACCTGGCGCTGCTGGAGGGCGGCGCGGACCGCGCGGTGCAGGCCGTCCTCCAGATACAGGTCGCCCTGCCACTTCACGACGTGCGCGAACAGGTCGCCGTAGAACGTCGAGTCCTCCGCCAGCAGGGTCTCCAGATCGAGCTGCTGCTTGGTGGTGACGAGCTGATCGAGGCGGACCGGGCGCGGCGCGACGTCCGCCCACTGCCGGGTGCTTTCCCGGCCGTGGTCGGGGTACGGCCGGCCGTTTCCGATGCGCTTGAAGATCACACGGAAAGCCTACCGGTCAAGACGTTCCGGGCGCAGCCATGGTGGCCGAGTGCAACGCTTGAAAAGATGGAACAAATCAGGCGAACGGCCTAGTACGGGGACGGGGGCGGGGGCTGAGTGGCAGTGATATCGCGCCGTCCGCCGGCCCGCGGGAGCCCGCCGGACGGCCCGCCGGGGCCTGCGGGATCGTTTCTCCGGGGGACGCGGAAGGCCAACGCGCGGACGCTGTGCACAGGCTGTGGACCGTGAGCCGGTATGCGAGGGGGCGACGGCGTGTCACCCCGTTCGGCACGGCAGGGCGGCAGACCGGGGGCGGGGCCGCAGCGGTCGGGCGGCCGCGGGTGCCTAGGGGCCGGGTGCGCGGTTCCCCGCGCCGTCGGGGAGCCGGCGTGGGCGCTTGCCGGGCGGTGGGCGTCCCTGCCGGCTGGGGGACGGTCGCGCGGTTCCCCGCGGCCCTGGGGGCGTTGCGGCGCTCGCAGGTCCGATCCGCCTCTTACTTCTTCTTCGCCTTCATCTCCTGTTTGTACGCGCGGACCTTGGCCAGGGAGTCCGGGCCGGTGATGTCGGCGACGGAGCGGAAGGAGTCCGGTTCGCCGTAGGGGCCGGCGGCCTCGCGCCAGCCCTCGGGGGTGACCCCGAGCTGCTTGCCGAGCAGGGCCAGGAAGATCTGCGCCTTCTGCTTCCCGAACCCCGGCAGGTCCTCCAGCCGCCGCCGCAGCTCGGCCCCGCTGCCGGCGTCCCGCCAGACCGCCTCGGCCTCCCCGTCGTAGTGCTCGACGAGGTACTGGCACAGCTGCTGCACCCGCTTGGCCATCGAGCCCGGATAACGGTGCACCGCGGGCTTCTCGGCGAGCACCGCGGCGAACGCCTCCGGATCCGCCGCCGCGATCTCGTGCGCGTCCAGCTCCTCGGTGCCGAGCCGGTCCGCGATGGTCCGGGGCCCCTTGAACGCCCACTCCATCGGAATCTGCTGATCGAGCAGCATCCCGGTCAGCGCGGCGAGCGGGGAGCGCCCGAGCAGCGCGTCGGCCGCGGGCTCCTGGGCGAGGTGCAGGGTGACGTCCATGGGTCGATGATCCCGCGCGGTTCCTCAGTCCGCGCGCCAGTACCCCAGCGCGTGCACCCGCTGCCTCGGCACGCCCAGTTCCCCGCGGACGTAGCCCGCGAGCGCCCGGGTCGTCGCCGTGTCACAGGCGATCCACACATACGGGTGGGGGCCGGCGGCGAGGACGGCGGGCAGTTCAGCGCGGACCCGTTCCACGAGGTGGGCGCCCGCGTCCCGGCGCGGCACCGGCCGTATCTCGTGCGGGCCGCGTCCGGCCGGCCCGGGCAGGCCCGCCGGATCGCCCTCGAACCAGACGGTCGCCGGGGCGGAGTCCAGCGCGCCGAGCAGGGAGTTGACGGCGGGCAGGGAGGCCGGGTCGCCGATCGCGACGAGATGGGAGGGCGTGGGGTCCGGGTGCCGGAACCCGGTGCCCTGCACGGTGGCCTCGACGGTGTCGCCGGGCCGCGCGGCCCGCGCCCAGTCGGAGGCCCGGCCCTCGTGCAGGGCGAACTCCAGGCCGAAGGTGCCGGCGGCCGGGTCGGGGTCGACCAGCGTGTAGGCGCGCTGGTGCGGCCGGCCGGCGTTCGCGAACCACAGCCGTACCCACATCGTGGGGTGGACGCCGGCCGCGGCGAGGAGCCCGCCGTCGCTCAGCCGGAGCCGCCGGTAGTGCGGGGTGACGTCCTCGGCCTCGAGGACCGTGCAGCGGAAGTCCTTGCCGCCGAGCAGCCTGAGGACCGTGCCTTCCCAACCCCGCCCCTGCCCCATGACCCCTCCGCCGCTCGCGTACGATTCGTTGAAAGTTAGGTCAGGCTAACCTAAAAAGAGGGAGGGTTCCGGATGGCCACCGAGACCTACCGCGACGCCTGGGGCATCCCCCATCTGCGCGCGTCCGGCGTCCGTGAACTCGCCCACGCCCAGGGCAGGGTCACCGCCCACGACCGGGCCTGGCAGCTGGAGGTGGAACGGCACCGCGCGCAGGGCACCTCGGCCGCCTTCCTCGGCGCCCCCTCCGTCTCCTGGGACGTCCTCGCCCGTCGCGCCCGGCTGGACGACACCGCCCGCCGCTGCTTCGCCGCCCTGGAACGCCGGGACCCCGAAACGGCCGACTGGGTCCGGGCGTACGTCGACGGCGTCAACGCGGGCCTGCCCGCGGGCGCCCGCCGCGCCCCCGAGTTCACCCGCACCGGCCTGGCCCCCGGCCGCTGGCAGCCCTGGACCCCCCTCGGCATCTGGCTCGCCACCCACCTCCTCTTCGCCGGCTTCCCCGCCAAGCTCTGGCGCGAGCACGCGATACGGCACCTCGGCCCCGACGCCGTCCCCCTGTTCGCCACCGACGGCCCCGGCACCGCCGGCAGCAACGGCTGGCTCCTCACCGGCGAGCGCACCGCCACCGGCCACGCCCTCATCGCCGGCGACCCGCACCGCTTCATCGAGGACCCCGGCGTCTACCAGCAGATACGCCTCTCCTGCCCCGAGTTCGACGTCATCGGCCTCGCCGTCCCCGGCGTCCCCGGCATCGCGCACTTCGGCCACACCGGCACCGTCGCCTGGGCCATCACCAACGCCATGGCCGACTACCAGGACCTCTACCGCGAACGCCTGCGCCGCACGGGCACCGGCGGCGTGGAGGCCCTCTCCCCGGACGGCGCCTGGCACCGCGCCGCCCGCCACACCGAGACCGTCGAGATCGCCGGCGGACCCCCGCTCGTACTGGAGATCGTCGAGACCGCCCGGGGCCCGGTCATCGTGGGCGGCCCGGACGGCCCGGACGGCACGCCGGATGGGGCACACCGGCCCGAGACCGCCGACGGCGGGGCCGTACCGCCGGTGCCGCTCACCCCCGCCGATGAGAGCGGCACGGCCGGTCCGGAGAGCCGTACGGCCACGTCGGAGCGCCGCACGGCCGGGCCGGGCGGGAGCAGGCCCGCCGAGGGCGTCGCCGAGGCGCTCGCCCTCCGCTGTCCGCCCCGGGTCACGGAGGACCTCGGTTTCGGCGCCCTCCTCCCCCTCCTCCGCTCCCGCACCGTCTCCGACGTCGACAGGGCCCTGGACGCCTGGGCCGAACCGGTCAACGTCGTCCACGCCGCCGACACCGAGGGAGGCACCCTGCACCGCGTCGCCGGCCGCGTCCCCCTGCGCGCCGAGGCCAACAGCGTCCACCCGGTCCCCGCCTGGAGGCCCGGCCACGCATGGCGGGGCACGCACGAGACGCCGTACGCCGTCCCGGACGACGGCATCGCGGTCATGGCGAACGAACGCGGGCTCGCCGCCCCCCTCGGCGTCGAGTTCGCCCCACCCCACCGCGCCGCCCGGATCCGCGCCCTCCTCGAGGCCCGCCGCACCTGGACCGCCGACGACATGGCCGCGATCCACACGGACACCCACCTCGCCTCCGCCGGCCCGCTCCTCGACCACGTCGCCGCCCTCAACGGCCTCACCCCCGCCGCGGCCGGCCTCCGCGACCGCCTCCTCGCCTGGGACCGCCGCATGGAGGCGGACAGCACCGACGCGGCGCTGTACGCGGCGGTACGCGGCGCGGTCGTCCGCCACCTCGCCGCGCACCCCGTCCTCGCCCCGCTCGCCGAGCCCCCGGCCTGCCCGGACGTCCTGCTCCCGTGGCTCGCTCTGGTCCCGCGCGTCGGGTACGCCCTCGAACACCTGCTGCGCACCGGGAGCCTGTACGGCATCGACCGCGCCGCGGCCGTCCGTGCGGCCCTGGAGGAGATTGCCGCCGCACCCCCCGCCGGCCCCTGGTCCGCCACCCACCTGCTGGCCCCCTGGAGGGCACTGCCGGCGGACCCGCCCCCCGGCCCCGACACCTCCGGCCCGGGCCTCGCCGGTGACCACGACTGCGTGCTCTGCACCTCGTCCGTCCCCGGTCTCACCGACCGCTGCGCCCGCGGCCCGGCCGCCCGCTACGTCTGGGACCTCGCCGACCGCGACAGCAGCCGTTGGGTGGTCCCCTTCGGCGCCGACGGCGTCCCCGGCACCGCCCACCACCACGACCAGCTCTCCCTGTGGCTCCGGGGAGACCTCGCGCCGGTCGTCACCGACTGGACCCTGCTCACCCCCGAGGAGACCGATGACTGACCTGCACATCCAGCACATCGACGGTTACGGCACCGTCCGCGTCCGACCCCTCGACCCGGACGGCGACGCGGGTCTGGTCCACGCCTGGGTGAGCGAGGAACGCGCCGTGTTCTGGGGCATGAACGGCCTGTCCGAGGCCCAGGTCGCCGAGATCTACGGCCACCTGGCCACCCTCGGCACCCACCACGCCTACCTCGTCACCAAAGACGGCCGGCCGGCCGCGCTCCTCCAGACGTACGAGCCGGCCGCCGACCGCGTGGGCGAGTGCTACGACGTCCGCCCCGGCGACCTCGGCGTACACATCCTCCTCGCCCCCGCCGGCCCCGAAGGCCCGCACCACGGCTGGACGTCGGCCCTGCTGACGGCGGTGACGACGTTCGCGCTCCAGGTCCTGGACCGGCAGCGGATCGTGGTCGACCCGGACGTCCGCAACACCAAGGCGCTCGCCCGCTTCGCACGCCAGGGATTTCGCCGCGGCCCCGCGGTCGTCCTCCCCGAGATCGACCTCCCCGACGTGTACCTGCCGGAGAAGCACGCCCAACTCGCCTTCCTCGACCGGGCGGTGGCCCTCCCCGGGTGACGACGCCCGAAAGAGCGCCCCGGACTGCGCCGAGGCCCGGTGAGCAGACGGGCGTTTCTTCCCGTACCCCTACCGAGGCACCGGCACGGGTGCACGTGGCCGTGGGGACGGAGGCTGACGACGGTGCTGCGCGACGGAGACCGACGACCGGCGCGGCGGCACACCCGGAGCGTCACGAGGCGCCCGCTCCCGGCGCTCCTGCTGCTCCCGGCGCTCCTGCTCGGCCTTCTGCCGGGCCTGGTGCTGGGCACGGCCGCCCCCGCATCGGCGCACGCCGTCCTGCGCGCCTCGGACCCCGCCGACGGAACGGTCCTGCGCACGGCCCCCCGCCACGTGACCCTCGCCTTCACCGAGTCGGTCGGCCTGCTGACCGACTCCTTCCGGGTGTACGACCCCCGCAACCACCGGCTCCGCACCGGCCCCGCCGGTCATGCCCCCGGCGGCTCCGGCACGGCCCGCGTCTCCCTGCCCGCCCGGCTGGCCACCGGCACGTACACGGTCGCCTGGCGGGTGGTGTCGGCCGACAGCCACCCGGTGTCCGGCGCCCTCACCTTCTCCGTCGGCAGGCGCACGGCGGCCCCGGTGGCCCCGCCCCCGGAGCGCACGAAGAACGGGGCGACCACCGCCCTGCACACCATCGCCCGCTACCTCGCCTACCTCTCCCTCGCCCTGCTCCTGGGTACGGCCGCGTTCGTGGCGTACTGCCGTCCGCCGCAGACGGCACACCTGCGCGTCCCCGCCCTGGCCGCCCTGGTCACGCTCGTCCTGTCCACCGCCGCGCTGTACGTCCTGCGCGCCCCCTACGAGGAGGCGGCCTCCCCGGCGACCGCTCTCAGGCTCTCCGCCCTCACCCACACGGCGACGACCCGCCCGGGGCAGCTGCTCCTGGTCCGGCTGGCGCTGCTGCTGCCGGCCGCGGTGGCCCTGGCCCTGCCGGGAACCCGCCGGGTCCGGCTACCGCGCCGTGCCGGTCTCGCGGCGGCCGCGGTCCTCACCGTCGCCCTGTCCCTGACCTGGTCGGCGTCCGACCACGCCTCGGCGGGCATCCAGGTCCCGGCGGCGATCGTCTCCGCCACCCTGCACCTGCTGGCCATGGCGGCCTGGCTCGGCGGCCTGGCCGCCCTCCTGTGGACGTTCCGGCACACCCCGGAACCGGCCGGCCTGCCGGCCACGGTCCCGGCCCGCTTCTCCCGCCTGGCCGCCGTCTCGGTGACGGTCCTGGCCCTGACCGGCGTCTACCAGTCCTGGCGGGGCCTCGGCTCCTGGCAGGCGCTGACGGACACGACGTACGGCCGTACCCTCCTGGCCAAGCTGGCCGCGGTCGCCGCGCTCCTCCTGGCGGCGGCCTGCTCCCGCACCTGGACCGCCCGCCTGACCCGGGCCGCCGCCCCCGCCCGCGCGCGCGTGCCCGAACCGGCCACGGGCCCCCCGCTGCCCCCGGACCTCCCGGAGCCTGCCCCCGCCGTCCCACTCCACCTGCTGCGGCGTTCGGTGCTGGCGGAGGCGGCGGCCGCCCTGCTGGTCCTGGCCCTGACCACACTCCTGACCAGCACCGTGCCAGGCCGCGCGGCGACCGGGTCCGCGCCGGCCGGCGCCCCGGTGACGGCCGGCATCCCCACGGCATCCGTCACCACGATCCCCTTCGACACCGGCGCCCCCGGGGGCCGGGGCACGGTCCAGATCACCCTGGACCCCGGCCGCGTCGGCACCGGCTCCGTCCAGGCGGTGGTCTACGGCGCCGACGGGGGCCTCTCCACCGTCCCCGGACTCCGCCTCACCCTCACGCTCCCGTCCCGGCACCTGGGCCCCCTGGACACGCGCGTCACCGACCGCGGCGGCTACTGGTCCGCCCCCGCCTTCACCCTGCCCCTGCCCGGCACTTGGACGATGAAGGCGACGGTCCGCGTCTCGGACCTCGACCAGGTGACGGTGACGGCACCCCTACGGGTGACGCGCTAGCCGCGCTGTCCCGGCAGGGCAGCGGCTCCCTGGGGCCGACGACAGGCGCACGCAGGAGTGCACGAAGCGTCAAGGGGGGCAATGGGGGCCTCGACCGGACCGCGGCCAGAACTCACGCGGTCACTCAGGAGGACAGACGGAACGGGGTGGGCGAGGGACTTCGCCGCCCTCGGCCGGACCAGGACCGGGAAGATCGACGGGGAGCGCTGCTCCCCGAGCAACCTGGTCAGCGCGGTGCGGCCGTTCACCGTCGTCCGGTGGGCGCGGCACCACGCGCGGCACCACGCGGTGGATCGTTATGGAGCGCGGCACGCCGTCCGACGTCGCGGAGGGGACCGGAGTCGCCGGGCAGGAGAAAACGGACGGCCGCCTGTGCGGGCGGGCCGCACCGGGCCGGCGGCCGCGCGACGCGCTCGGGGCGGCTAGGCCGCCGCGCGCCGCGACGCGCGCATGTCGGGGGCGCTGTCAGGGCCCGTATCTTCGGCGTCCTCGGTCCAGAGCGTCTCGTCCTCCCCGAAGTCCGGGGCCTGGAAGGGGTTCGTCGTCGGACGCGGCGAGCCCGCGGTGGAACTGCGGGGCTGGCCTTCCGGAGCGGAGAACAGTGACGTCGGTTCGATGAGAGGTCTCTCTTTCGTTACGGACCCCTGTCGGGGCCCGGCGTGCCGTGACCGGACACAGCGGTCTACAGCTTGGTCATCTTGGCGTACGGGCTCAGGATCCGCATCTGCGCCGAGCCGAAATCGACGAGGACCGCGATTCCTTCCTCGACGCCGATCACGCGGCCGAGGCCGTACATGTCGTGTGTGACCTGGTCGCCCACGGCGAAATGCTTGGGAGCCGGTGCGGCCGGGGCCTTGAAGGGGCTGGTCGGCAAGTGACGCTTGGGTGCAGCAGGTTTTGTCATTGTCCCCAGTATGCGCCCAAGTGCCTCCGGTCCGCTGCGGCCGTACACATCCGTTATCAAGGCGGGGGTCGGGCCGGCACCGGCCGCGCGGGGCCGATTCCGAGTCGCCCCGCCCATGACCTGCGTATTCCACGGCCGGGCGGCAGCCGGGCACGGTGACCGCGGCAGACCTCGGGTCGTTCCGACATTCGGCCCCGGGTCGGGTACTTCCGGCGTCCCGCGTCGGGTGCTTCCGCCGTCCCGCCTCGGATCGTTCCTGCTGCGTTCCTGCTCCCTCGGCCGGACGGGCAACGACGAAGGGCCCCGCCGCGAACGGTGGGGCCCTTCGACATCGTGCCCGGTGAGGCACTGGCGGAGGATACGAGATTCGAACTCGTGAGGGGTTGCCCCCAACACGCTTTCCAAGCGTGCGCCCTAGGCCTCTAGGCGAATCCTCCGCCGCAAACATTACATGACCGTGGGGGGTGCTCACGAACCCGTTCCCGCAGGCCCGCATCGGGTACTGACCGCGGGCCCGCATCGGGTACTGTGGGCGCAGCCCCTCACGCGGCGCTATCTGACTGAACTCCCCCAGGGCCGGAAGGCAGCAAGGGTAGGTCGGCTCTGGCGGGTGCGTGGGGGGCGCTTGCGTTCCCGGGGTCCGCGTTCCCGGGGTCTGCGGCGGAGCCCGTTGTCGGTGGGCGCCATTAACCTCGTATGCGTGTCGTCTCTCGCGCTGTACCGCCGCTACCGACCGGAGACCTTTGCCGAGGTCATCGGGCAGGAGCATGTCACCGACCCGTTGCAGCAGGCGCTGCGGAACAACCGGGTCAATCACGCGTACCTGTTCAGCGGTCCGCGGGGATGTGGCAAGACGACCAGCGCGCGGATCCTGGCCCGCTGCCTGAACTGTGAGCAGGGTCCCACTCCCACCCCGTGCGGCACCTGCCAGTCCTGCCAGGACCTGGCCCGCAACGGACCGGGTTCGATCGACGTCATCGAGATCGACGCCGCTTCCCACGGAGGCGTGGACGACGCCCGTGACCTGCGCGAGAAGGCCTTCTTCGGCCCCGCCGGCAGCCGGTACAAGATCTACATCATCGACGAGGCCCACATGGTCACGTCGGCCGGCTTCAACGCGCTGCTGAAGGTCGTCGAGGAGCCGCCCGAGCACCTGAAGTTCATCTTCGCGACCACCGAGCCCGAAAAGGTCATCGGCACGATCCGGTCGCGTACGCACCACTACCCCTTCCGGCTCGTCCCCCCGGGCACCCTGCGGGAGTACCTCGCCGAGGTGTGCCGGCGAGAGGACATCCCGGTCGCGGACGGCGTGCTGCCGCTCGTCGTGCGCGCCGGCGCGGGGTCCGTGCGTGACTCCATGTCCGTCATGGACCAGCTGCTCGCCGGCGCCGGGACGGAGGGTGTGACATACGCCATGGCCACGTCCCTCCTCGGATACACGGACAGCTCCCTGCTCGACTCCGTGGTCGAGGCCTTCGCCACGGGCGACGGGGCCGCCGCCTTCGAGGTCGTCGACCACGTCATCGAGGGGGGCAACGATCCGCGGCGGTTCGTCGCCGACCTGCTGGAGCGGCTGCGGGACCTGGTCATCCTCGCCGCGGTGCCGGACGCCCTGGAGAAGGGGCTCATCGACGCCCCGGCCGACGTCCTGGAGCGCATGCGGGCCCAGGCCGGCACCTTCGGCGCCGCCGAGCTGAGCCGCGCCGCCGACCTCGTCAACGAGGGCCTCACCGAGATGCGCGGCGCCACCTCGCCCCGCCTCCAGCTGGAACTGATCTGCGCCCGCGTGCTCCTCCCCGCCGCCTACGGCGACCAGCGGTCGCTGATGGCCCGCCTCGACCGCATCGAGCGCGGCGTCCAGTTCTCCGGCGGCGCCGGCGCGCCCTCCATGGGCTACGCCCCGGGCCCGGAAGCCCACGGCGCGGCTCTCGCGAGCGCCGGTGCGGTGGCCGTGCCGCCCGGCGGCGGCCCCGCGGCGGCCCGCGCGGCCGTACGGGGGGGCGGGCCGGGTGCTCCGGCGGATCCGGTCGCCGCGGACGGGCCTCCGGTCACCGCCGCACCCACGGCCCCTGCCCCCGCGCCTGCCCCGGTTCCCACCCCGGCCCCCACGCCCACCCCCACCCCTGCACCGGCCCCGGCTCCGGCCGCCGTGTCCGCACCCGCCGCCCAGGCCCCGGCGGCCCCGGCCCCCGGCGCCTGGCCCACCGCCGCCACCGCCGGTGGCGGCGGCAGGCGTCCGGGTGGCTGGCCGACGGCCGCCGCTCCGGCGGAGAGCGGTCCGGGCCAGGGTCCCGGCCCGGCGGCACCCGCCCAGCCGCAGCCCCAGCCGAGCCAGGCCGCGCCCGCACCGGCGGCTCCGGCGCCCGCCCCTGCCGGCGGCCCCGACCCGCGCTCGCTGTGGCCGAACATCCTGGAGGCGGTGAAGAACCGCCGCCGCTTCACCTGGATCCTGCTCAGCCAGAACGCCCAGGTGACCGGCTTCGACGGCACCACGCTCCAGCTCGGCTTCGTCAACGCCGGCGCCCGCGACAACTTCGCCGGCAGCGGCAGCGAGGACGTACTGCGGCAGGCGCTGACCGAGCAGTTCAACGTGCACTGGAAGATCGAGGCGGTCGTCGACCCGTCCGGTGGCGGCTCCGCCCCCGCAGCGCCGGGCGGCCCGTCCGGCTACGGCGGCGGTGGCTACGGCGGCGCTCCCACGGCCGGCCACGGCGGCGCCCCCGGCGGTGGCTACGGCGCCCCGGCCGCCGCCCCCCGCCCCACGGCGCCCCAGTCGGCCCCACAGGCCCCCGCCGCCCCGCACAGCGGGTCCGCCGCGCCCGCCCCTGCTCCCCGGCCGACGGCCGCCCCCGGACCACGGTCCGTCGCCCCCGAGGACGACACCGCCGAGGACGACGACCCGGACCTGGACGAGTCGGCGCTCTCCGGCCACGAACTGATCGTGCGGGAACTGGGAGCGACGGTGGTGGAGGAAATCGCCAACGAGTGACAGGCCGCTCCCCGCCGAGCCGCGGTACGGCACTCCCGGGTGAGGGGTCGGCCCGGAGGATCGCGCCCGCCCCCGCAGGGTGACCGGGTGCCCTGCGGGGTGACGCGCTGGCCCGCCAGGTGACCGGGTGCCCTGTCGGGTGAGGAACTGGCCGGCCGGGTGACGGGCTGCGCCGGGTGGCGCGCCGCCCCGCCGGGTGGGCAGCTGCCCCGGCTGATGCGTTCCTCCCTGGCAGCCGGGTTGCCCTGTCGGGTGGCGCGCTGTCTTGCCGGGTGGTGGGTGGTGGCGCCGGGTGATGCGCTGTCCCGCCGGGTGGGCAGCTGCCCCGGCTGATGCGCTCCTCCCTGGCAGCCGGGTTGCCCTGTCGGGTAGCGCGCTGTCTTGCCGGGTGGTGGGTGGTGGCGCCGGGTGATGCGCTGTCCCGCCGGGTGGGCAGCTGCCCCGGCTGATGCGCTCCTCCCTGGCAGCCGGGCTGCCCTGTCGGGTGGCGCGCTGTCTTGCCGGGTAATGGGTTGCGCCGGGTGACGCGCTGTCCCGCCGGGTGATGGGTTGCTGCGGGTGGTGCGTGCCCCGCCGGGTGAGCAGCCGAGCAGCCCCCTGGTGACGAGCTGTCCCGTCGGGTGACGGATCGGCCTGTCGAAGGATGCCTCGCCTTGCCGGGTGACGGATCGGCCCGCGGAACGACGCCTCGCCCGCCGGGTGACGGACCGGCCCGGCCGGTGATGCCCGGCACCGGCGGATGCCGAGCCGGCCCGGATGCCGAGCCGGCCCGGATGCCGCGCCGGCTCGGGTGCCGCGCCGGCTCGGGTGACGCGCCGGCTCGGGTGACGCGTCGGCCCGGGTGGCGGGTCGGTCCGGGGGTGCGTGTCCCGTCGGGTGAGCAGAGGCCCTGGTGGCGCGCCGCCCCGTTCGGAGGAACATACGACAAACCCGCCCCCCTGGGTTCGGCGACCTTGCCATTAGGCTGGGCGCGTGAAGGTCCTCGTCATCGGAACCGGCGCCCGCGAACACGCCCTGTGCCACTCCCTGTCCCTCGATCCCGACGTCACCGCGCTGCACTGCGCCCCCGGCAACGCCGGCATCGCCGAGGTCGCCGAGCTGCACCAGGTCGACGCGCTCGACGGTGCCGCGGTGGCCGGGCTGGCCACCCGTCTCGGGGCCGACCTGGTCGTCGTCGGTCCGGAGGCCCCGCTGGTCGCCGGGGTGGCCGACGCCGTCCGCGCCGCGGGCATCCCCGTGTTCGGCCCCTCCGGGGAGGCCGCGCGGATCGAGGGCTCCAAGGCCTTCGCCAAGGACGTCATGGCGGGGGCCGGGGTGCCGACCGCCCGGTCCTACGTCTGCACCACCGCCGAGGAGGCCGCCGTCGCGCTCGACGCGTTCGGCGCCCCCTACGTCGTCAAGGACGACGGCCTCGCCGCGGGCAAGGGCGTCGTCGTCACCTCCGACCCGGAGGCCGCCAGGGCGCACGCCGCCGCGTGCATGGGGGCACCTCCCGCGAAGCGGGGGAGCGTGGTGATCGAGGAGTTCCTCGACGGTCCCGAGGTCTCCCTGTTCGCCGTCACCGACGGGCGGACGGTCGTACCGCTCCAGCCCGCCCAGGACTTCAAGCGCGCGCTGGACGGCGACGAGGGCCCGAACACCGGCGGCATGGGCGCGTACTCGCCGCTGCCGTGGGCCGACCCGAAACTGGTCGACGAGGTGCTGGAGACGGTGCTCCAGCCGACGGTGGACGAGATGCGCCGCCGGGGCACGCCGTTCTCGGGGCTGCTCTACGCCGGTCTCGCCATCACCTCGCGCGGGATCCGGGTCATCGAGTTCAACGCCCGTTTCGGCGACCCCGAGACGCAGGTCGTGCTGGCCCGGCTGAAGACCCCGCTGGCCGGTGTCCTGATGGCCGCCGCCACCGGCACCCTCGCCGACCTGCCGCCCCTGCGCTGGAGCGAGGACGCGGCCGTCACGGTCGTCGTCGCCTCGCACAACTACCCGGGCACCCCGCGTACCGGTGACCCGATCACCGGTCTGGACGAGGTGGCCGCCGAGGACGCCCCGCACGCGTACGTGCTGCACGCCGGTACCCGGCGGGACGGCGACGCGATCGTCAGCGCGGGCGGCCGGGTGCTGTCCGTGACGGCCACCGGCACGGACCTGGCCGAGGCACGCGAGCGGGCGTACCGGGCGGTGGGCCGGATCCGGCTCGACGGCTCGCAGTACCGCACGGACATCGCCAGGAAGGTGGCGCAGCCGGAGGGCTGACCCGCGGCGGAGGCGGCGCCACCGGCGGGCCGGCCCGCGGCTGCGGGGCCTGTCCGGTCCTGGCGCGCCCCTGTCCGGCCTGCTCTTTCTCCCTCAGGCCCCGGATTCCGATCCGGGGCCTGATCTTTGCTGTCTGTCACCCAGCTCTGACCAAAGCCATTCCATCGAGTGAGCGATCGCCCATACGGCTGACTGGGGCGTGGGCCCCAACTAGGGTGCCGCGCAAGCGTTCCGGCACTTGGCCCCACCGGCATTGCGATGTCAGTGGCGGGTGCCACAGTGGGGGAGTGAGCAAGACCAGAACGGCACACGTCGGACAGCGAGGGGGCGAGATCGGCACGTGACCGGAATCGGTGTGGAGGCGGGCGCGCAGGCCGCGCGTTCCCGGGCGCTCGCGGTGCTGCGGGTGCGGGGCCGGGCGCTGGCCGTGGCCCTGCTGCCCGCGGGCGCCGCGGTGATCCTGCTGGCCGGGGCCTCCACCGGCCGTCTCGTCGGCCCGGCGTGGGACGCCGCCCGCTGGACGGTGGGTGTGCTCGCCGTGCTGGTGCTGCTGGCCGCGGCCGGTGTCGGCCTGGTCGTCGCCCGGGCCCGCCCCGCCGTGAGCCCCACGGTGCCGATCGCGGAGAAGACCGCCCCGGACCTGTACCGGATGGTGCGGGACCTCGCCGACCGCCTGGACGTTCCGGTCCCGTCCGCCATAGCGCTCACCCCTGACTGCGACAGCTGGCTGGAGGACCGCACCCACGCGGCCCACGGGCCGCCCCCGCGCCCCGCGCCCGGCGGTCCGGCGACCGGCGGTCCCGGAGCCCCGGTCCGCCGCCGGACCCCGGTCGCACCGGTCCTCGTCATCGGCTCCCCGTTCCTGTGGTGGATGCGGGTCGGCGAGCTGCGCGCGGTCCTCGCCCCGGTCATCGCGGGTACGGGCCCCTCGGCGCACCCGGACATAGCCGCCGCCCGCCGCTTCGTGCGCGGGCTGGACGCGGCCGTGGCCGTCGCCTCGACACCGGGGCGCTGTCCGCCGGTGCGCGGGTTGTGCGCGGCCCTCGGCTGGGTGGCCCGGCTGCTGCTGCGCGGCTGCCGGGAGCACGCCACGCTGATGGAGCGCGGGGTCGCGGCGGCGGCGGCCGAGCGCGCCAAGACGGTGGACTACGGCCTGCGCATCGTCGCCCAGGAGCAGGTGGGACTCGCCTACGCCGGCTGGGACCGGCTGCTGACCAGGGTGGCGCTGCCCGCCTGGCGCATGGGCCGCTGGCCCGCCCGGCTGGACGCGGGCGTGGTCGCGGCGCTCACCGAGCTGTCCCGTCGTGACCGCCTCGCCGAGGGCTACGCCTCCCGGCTCGGCGAGCGGCCCGCCTGTGACCTGCTGGAGGAGCCCGGCGCCGTGGACGAGGCCGCCTCGCTGCTCGCCGCCCGCCTCTTCCACGGCGGCCCGGCCGAGACCGGTCCGGACTGGGCCCCGGTGGACTGGCAGGCGTATCCGGAGGAGGTCGTGGACCGCGCCTGGCGCGCCCACGCCGCCCGCCTGCACCGCGTCCTGGACGCCCTGGGCGTACGCCCCTCCCCGGACCCCGCGGCCGCCCATCCCGGCGGCGCCACCCTGGCCCGCGTCCTGGACCACCTCACGGAACCGGCCGGCCGGCCCGCGGCTCCCGCCCCCGCCACCGGCGCTCCCCACGGCGACGAAGAGGACCCCGATCCCACCACCGAACGCAGTGCCGTTCTCGCCGCCGGGCTGAGTGCCGAGGTGGCCCGGGAGGAAGGTGCCGTGGCGGGAGGCGCCGGCGCGGCCCGGCGCAGCGCGGAGAGCGACCTGTGGGACGAAGGCGGTCTGCCGCTCTTCCCGCTGCAACCACCGCGCACGGCCCGCGAGCTGCTCACCGACCATGTCACCGCGATGGTGTGCTGCGCGGCCGTCGACACCGCCGGCGCGGCCCCGGCCCTGGACTGGCTGGACGGCCCGTCCCTGCTGCTGGGCGGTGAGCGGGCCGCCGACCTGACGCCCAGGGTGCTCAGCCTGATCGAGGAGGGGGACCCGGGCCCGCTGCGCGACTGGCTGGCCGCGTCCGGCATACGCGCCGAGAAGCCCGTACGCCTCGTCTGACCCCGCCCGCACCGCCCGCCCCGGCCGCCGTAACGGAAAGGCGACTTCCACTTCAGGTCAATTCGCAACGACTAGTGACCGGGCCCGTGCGTTATGTGATGTGCTGGGACCGACCACGCCGTTGGCAAAAGCTCGCGACATACGACACGGCGACGTACGACACCGCATACGGCAGCACGGCCGGGTACGGCCCGGTGTGCACTGACAGGACACGGGGGCACCAGGGAGGGGAGCGACCATGGCCTCGGACCACATCCGCCGCTGGGAGTCCGGAGCACTCGCGCACGCCGTCACGGACCCCTTCGGTCAGGGCCCGGTGCCCTGGCTGCGCGGCAGTGAGACGTACTTCGACGACACAGGTCACGTCGTCCCCTGGTACGTCGACCCCAGTCCGCAGCAGCACACCGGCAGGTCCGGCGCGCGCGTTCCCGCACCGCGGTCGGCCGGTGCCGGACCCCGTTCGGCCGACGACGTGCACCGCCAGATCAAGGGCTTCACCGCCACCGGCGCGGTCGCGCCCGGCGAGGCGATCGACTTCCACGTCACGGTCGACCCGCCGCAGGAGTTCAGCGTCGACATCTACCGCATCGGCCACTACGGCGGCGACGGCGCGTCCAAGATCACCACGAGCCCCCGGCTCTCCGGCATCGTCCAGCCCCCGCCGCTGACCGCCGACCGCACGGTCTCCTGCCACCACTGGTGGCTGTCCTGGCGCCTCCAGGTGCCCTCCTACTGGAACATCGGCGCCTATGTCGCCGTCCTCACCACCGTCGACGGCTACCGCTCCCACGTGCCGTTCACGGTTCGCGACGACCACCCCGCCGACCTGCTCCTGCTGCTGCCGGACATCACCTGGCAGGCGTACAACCTGTATCCGGAGGACGGCCACACCGGCGCCAGCCTCTACCACGCCTGGGACGAGCACGGCCGTCTCCTCGGTGAGGCCGACGCGGCCACCACCGTCTCCTTCGACCGTCCGTACGCGGGCGCGGGTCTGCCCCTGCACGTCGGCCACGCCTACGACTTCATCCGCTGGGCCGAGCGCTACGGCTACGACCTCGCCTACGCCGACGCCCGTGACCTGCACGCCGGCCGCGTCGACCCCACCCGCTACCGGGGCCTGGTCTTCCCCGGCCACGACGAGTACTGGTCGGTGCCGATGCGCCGCGCCGTCGAGGACGCCCGCGACCGCGGCACCTCACTGGTGTTCCTCTCCGCCAACACCATGTACTGGCAGGTGGAGCTGGGACCGTCCCCGTCCGGCGTCCCGGACCGGCTGCTGACCTGCCGCAAACGCAAGGGCCCCGGCCGGCCGGTGCTGTGGCGGGAGGTCGACCGGCCCGAGCAGCAGCTGGCCGGCATCCAGTACGCGGGCCGCGTCCCCGAACCGCACCCGCTGATCGTCCGCAACGCCGGCCACTGGCTGTGGGAGGCGACCGGCGCCCACGAGGGCGACCCGATCGAGGGTTTGGTCGCCGGCGAGGCGGACCGTTACTTCCCGCGCACCCCGCTGCCGGAACACGACGAGCGGATCCTGCTCGCGCACTCCCCCTACACGGACAACGACGGCGTCCTGCGCCACCAGGAGACCTCCCTCTACCGCGCCCCCTCCGGCGCCTGGGTGTTCGCCTCCGGCACCTTCGCCTGGTCCCCGGCCCTGGACCGCCCCGAGCACCTGGACCCCCGCGTCCAGCGCGCCACGGCCAACCTGCTGGACCGTATCTGCAAGCGCGACTGACCCCCGGGCGCGGCCGATCGCCCCCATACGGGAGAATCGAGGCGATTGGACAGACCCACGGGGAGGAACCGTGTCCGGATTCGTAGAAAAGCCCGAGCCGATCGAGGTTCCGGGCCTGGTGCACCTGCACACCGGAAAGGTGCGCGAGCTGTACCGCAACGAGGCGGGCGACCTCGTGATGGTCGCCAGTGACCGTGTGTCCGCCTTCGACTGGGTGCTGCCCACCCAGATCCCCGACAAGGGCCGCGTCCTGACCCGGCTCTCCCTGTGGTGGTTCGACCAGCTGCGCGACCTGGCCGCCCACCACGTCATCAGCACGGACGTCCCCGAGGGCGCCCCCGCCGACTGGGAGGGCCGCACCCTGATCTGCAAGTCGCTGCGGATGGTCCCGGTGGAGTGCGTGGCGCGCGGCTACCTCACCGGCTCCGGCCTGCTGGAGTACCAGGAGTCCCGCACGGTCTGCGGGCTCGCCCTCCCCGAGGGACTGGTCGACGGCTCGGAACTGCCCGCCCCGATCTTCACCCCGGCCACCAAGGCCGAGGTCGGCGAGCACGACGAGAACGTCTCCTACGAGGAGGTGGCCCGCCAGGTCGGCGCGGAGACCGCCGCCCAGCTGCGCCAGGCCACGCTGGCCGTGTACGCGCGCGCCCGGGACATCGCCCGGGACCGGGGCATCATCCTGGCGGACACCAAGTTCGAATTCGGCTTCGACGGTGACACGCTCGTGCTCGCCGACGAGATCCTCACCCCGGACTCGTCCCGCTTCTGGCCGGCCGACCAGTGGCAGCCGGGCCGGGCGCAGCCGTCGTACGACAAGCAGTTCGTGCGCGACTGGCTGACCTCGCCGGAGTCCGGCTGGGACCGCAGGAGCGAGCAGCCCCCGCCGCCGCTGCCGGAGAAGGTCGTCGCGGCGACCCGCCAGAAGTACGTGGAGGCGTACGAGCGGCTGACGGGCACCAGCTGGTCGTAGGGAACGAAGAAGCCCCCCGGTGGAAACCGGGGGGCTCATCCGGAGCGGACGACGAGGCTCGAACTCGCGACCTCAACCTTGGCAAGGTTGCGCTCTACCAACTGAGCTACGTCCGCGTGGCGCCGTGGCGCGAGAGCAACTATACCCAACCGCGCTCGCGGGCGAGACGCACCGCCGTGTGCCGGTTCTCGGCGCCGAGCTTCGTGACGGCCGAGGAGAGGTAGTTGCGCACGGTCCCCGGTGACAGCGCCGCCCGCTCGGCGATCTCCGCGACGGGCGCGCCGTCGGCGGCCAGCTCCAGCACCTCGGCCTCCCGCGCGGTCAGCGGCGAGTCGCCCGCGGAGATCGCGTCGGCGGCCAACTCCGGATCCACGTAGCGGTTTCCCGCGTGCACCGTCCGGATGATCTCGGCGAGGCGCTGGGCGCTGACGGTCTTCGGGACGAACCCGCGCACACCGGCCGCGAGCGCCCGTTTCAGATGCCCGGGCCGCCCGTGCCCGGTGACGATCAGCACCCGGCAGCCGGGCAGCTCCGTGCGCAGGGATGTGGCGACCTTCACACCGTCGGCACCCGGCATCTGAAGGTCGAGCACGGCCACGTCGGGGGTGTGCGCCCGGGCCATGGCCAGTGCCTCGGGCCCGGTCGCCGCCTCGGCGACGACCAGCAGATCGTCCTCCAGCGAGAGCAGCGCGGTCAGCGCCCCCCGGATCAGATGCTCGTCGTCCGCGAGCAGCAGCCGTACCGGAGCGTTCACGAGGTGACTCCTCCCATCTGGGTCAGGGGCACGTCCGCCACCAGCCGGAACCGGTCGCGACCGGTCCCGACCACGCCCGCCCGAAGGGTGCCGTCGACGGCGGCGAGCCGCTCCCGCAGCCCGGCGAGTCCCGTGCCGCCGCCGCCCGGTCCGTCCGGGACCCCGTCGTTCTCCACCGTCAGCACCACATGTCCCTCCCGCACGGTCAGTCCCACGTCGCACCGGCCCGCGTCCCCGTGCCGCAGTACGTTGGTGGTCGCCTCGCGCACCACCCAGCCGAGCGCGGACTGCACCTCGGCGGGCAGCCCGGGGGCCTCCGCACGTACCGCGCAGTCGATCCCGGCCGCCGCCAGCACCCCCTGCGCCCCGGCGAGTTCGGCGCCGAGGTCGGCCTCGCGGTAACCGCGTACGACGGCCCGTACCTCCCGCTGGGACTCCTGCGCGATGCGCTGCACCTCGATCATCTGCTCCACGGCCTCCGGCCGCCCCCGGCGGGCGAGTTGGACGGCCAGTTCGCTCTTGAGGGAGATCACGGACAGATTCCGGCCCAGCACGTCGTGCAGGTCCCGCCCGAACCGCAGCCGTTCCTCGGCGACCGCGAGCCGGGCCTCGGCCTCACGGGCCCGTTCCGCCTCCCAGAGCACGGCCAGGGTCCAGGCGCCGGCACGGCAGGCGAGCAGCGCGAACACCGCCTGGAAGGCGGCCATCAGGCCGGTCACGAGGATTCCGACGCCGTCGCCGTCGGTGAGCCAGACGGCACCCGACAGCAGCATCGCGAGCACCGCCGACCGGCGCAGGAACACCCGTACGGGGACGGTGAGTCCGTAGAGCAGCCCGAACGGCAGCAGGACGGCGGCGACCGCCCACCGGACGGCCATCGGGTCGGCCGCGTCCAGCGCGGAGAGGGCCAGGACCAGCGCCAGGGCCGACCCGAGCAGGGCGGCCGGTACGCGGTGCGCGCCGGCCGGCAGCCGGGCGCGCCCCAGGTAGTGGTCGAGCGCGGGCCGGGTGAGCCGGTTGGAGACCGCGCACTGGAGTACCGACACGAGGACGAGCAGGGCGCCGAGGGCGACCGCCACGGGCCGGTGGCCGAGCCCGGCGACCAGGGGCAGCAGCAGCCAGCCGAGCGAGAAGACCCAGACCGACACGTACCAGGAGACGACGGTGTACAGCTCGACCCGTTCGGCCTTGCTGCGCTCCCGCCACTGCCGCTGCTGCCAGCGCCGTATCCGCCCCGTCATGCGCGCCTCCCCGCCCCTCAGCGCCGTGGCTCCCACCGGAACCACCGCCGTACAGCAAACATCGCCACGACCGTCCAGGCCAGGGCGGTCGCGAGGGCGCCCAGGATCTCGTACGCGCCCGACTGCCCGGTCCAGCCCGCCCGGACGAGCCGTATCGCCGGGGACAGCGGGAGCAGTTCGCAGACGGAGGCCAGTCTGTCCGGCATGACCTCGGTGGGGAACATGACCCCCGAACCGAGCATCGTCACGAACACCAGGGGCAGCGAGGTGATCTGGCCGCTCTCCACGGACCGGGTGAAGGAGGCGGTCAGCGCGGCGAGCGCGGCGCTCAGCACCAGCCCGGCCGCGAGCCCCAGCAGACTCAGGTACGGCGCCCTGGGGGCCCCGGCGTGCAGCAGCACCGCACCCCCGGCGCACAGCAGCAGTGCCTGGGCGAGCCCCACGGCCATGGCGGGCAGGGCGGTGCCGGTGAGGATCTCGGCGTCGGTCGGTTCGCCGGTGCGCAGCCGTTTGAGGACGAGTTCCTCGCGGCGGGCGACGAAGACGTTGACCAGCGCGGTGTAGACGGTGAAGAGCAGGGAGAAGCCGACGGCGGCCGTGAGCAGGGCCGCGCCGGCGCTCACGCCGTGCTTCTCCAGCTCCAGCTGGTCCAGGGCCGGACGCACGCTGAACGGCAGCGCGAGCGGCACGACGAGCGCGGTGAACAGGACGCCGCGGTTGCGCCCGAGCAGGACCAGCTCGGCCAGGGCCAGCGCCCGCAGCCGCCGGGTCACGGGCGCCGGGGCGCCGGGGGACGCACGGTGCGCGCGGCCGGCTCCGGCGCCGGGGGAGACGCCGTTCACGCCGCCACCCCGTCCCGCGCGATCCCGAGGAACGCCTCCTCCAGGGAGGCCGAGCGCACGTCCAGGCCGCGCAGTTCGACACCGGCCCGCTCGGCCCAGGTGAGGACGGCGGTGGCGGTCCGCTGGAGTTCGCGGGTGCGCAGCCGCACGACCCGGCCGGCGCTCTCGTGTCCGCAGACGCCGAGGTCGGCGAGGGGCGGCAGGTCGCCGGGAAAGTAGCCGGCGGGCAGTTCGAAGGAGATCCGGGACGGCCGGCCGGCGGTGACCTCGGCCGGGGTGCCGCAGGCGGCGATGCGCCCCTCGTGCAGGATGGCGAGCCGGTCGGCGAGGCCCTCGGCCTCCTCCAGGTAGTGCGTGGTGAGCAGCACGGTCGTGCCCGCGTCCCGCAGCTCCCGCACCAGCGCCCAGGTGTCCCGGCGGCCCTCCGCGTCGAGCCCGGTCGTCGGCTCGTCGAGGAAGAGCACCTCGGGATCGCCGAGCAGGGCGAGTGCCAGGTCGAGGCGCCGGCGCTCCCCGCCGGACAGCTGCTTGACCCGCACCCGCCGCTTGTCCGCGAGCCCGACCCGCGAGAGGACCTCGTGCTCCGGCCGGGCCCCGCTGGTGCATCCCGCCCACATCCGGGCGGTCTCGGCGACGGTCAGCTCGGCGGGGAAGCCGCCCTCCTGGAGCATCACGCCGGTGCGGGGCCGCACGGCGGCCCGTTCGCGGTGGGGGTCGTGGCCGAGGACCCGGACCCGGCCGGCGGCGGGTGCTGCGAGCCCTTCCAGCAGTTCGACCGTGGAGGTCTTCCCGGCACCGTTGGTGCCCAGCAGGGCGAAGATCTCCCCGCGCCGCACGGAGAAGGTGATGCCGCGTACGGCCTCGAACCCGCCTGCGTAGACACGCCTGAGGCCGGTGGCCTCGATCACGTGCTCGTGTCCGTCGATGTCCATGGAGCAAGCGTCCCGGCGGCGCGGCCCGGCGGGCAGTGCGCGGTGTCATCACCCGGCATGACACATGTCAGTGCGGGGCCCGATACGGAAAGGACGGACAACGAGAGGACGGACAACGAGAGGACGGACAACGAGAGGACGGACAACGAGAAGACCCCGGTCCAGTGGACCGGGGTCTTCTTCCCGAGCGGACGACGAGGCTCGAACTCGCGACCTCAACCTTGGCAAGGTTGCGCTCTACCAACTGAGCTACGTCCGCACTGCCCCCGACCGGCTCCCACCGATCGGTGCGGCACCAGCCTACCTGATCCACCGGAGTGGTCATGTCGGCGGTGCAGAGCGGGTGACAGGAATTGCACACTGCGCCTTCCCCCTGGAAGGGGGATGTTCTACTACTGAACTACACCCGCGTGTCCTCGGGATCCGGCCTTCCGGCCTCGCCCCTCGGCGTGTCCCAGACATTAGCCGATCGGCGGGGGGGTAGCGCAAGTCGGCTCCCCTTGTGACCCGGTTCGCCCCAAGTGCACGATCCTCAGGGCCCGCTGACGGACCCTGAGGACTCGCCCCTTCGCGGGTTCACTGCGCGGCGCTGAACGCCTCGTAGACCTTCTTCGGGATGCGCCCGCGTGCGGGCACGTCCATCTTGTTGGCCTGGGCCCAGGCGCGGACGGCCGCCGGGTCGGGGGCGACCTCCGTCTGCTTGTACGCCTTGCCGGACCGCGACCGCTTGCGGCCGGCCTCGACGTAGGGCGCGAGCGCCTTGCGCAGTTTCCTGGCGTTGGTTTCGTTCAGGTCGATCTCGTACGACCGGCCGTCGAGTCCGAAGGCGATCGTCTCCGCCGCTTCCGAGCCGTCGATGTCGTCGAAGAGAGTGACCACGACCTTTTGCGCCACGAATATCGGTCCCTTCGTGCGGCACGTCGATACAGCTCAACGCCGATGACGTGCCGGGTATCGGCTATTGCCAATTCATTTGTATGGTGCCCGGCAATGCAAATGTACCGTGCCCGGCAATGCAAAGTGAAGCCCGACTAAATCTGCCCGCGTGTCCGAGCGCAATAGGTGGATCGGGAGGATGGTCGAACTTTCCCAGAACTTTTCGCGGGCGGGCGGGTCCGACACCCGATCGTGATGCGCCTCACGTACTTTCCTCCAACTCTACCCGCGTAGAAATTTTGTGCGGGTAGTCTGAAGGGACCTGCTCAGCACCACACACCGGGAGTGCCAGTGGCACGCGTCGTAGTCGACGTCATGCTCAAGCCGGAGATCCTCGACCCCCAGGGCCAGGCGGTCCAGCGTGCGCTGCCGCGCCTGGGTTTCGAGGGGATCTCGGACGTACGTCAGGGAAAGCGTTTCGAACTGGAAGTTGACGGGCCGGTCGACGACGCCGCGCTCAGCCGCATCCGCGATCTTGCGGAATCCTTCCTCGCCAACACCGTGATCGAGGACTTCACCGTCCGGGTCGACGAAGTCGCGGAGGCGGCCAAGTGACCGCTCGTATTGGCGTCGTCACTTTTCCGGGCAGCCTGGACGACCAGGACACCCGGCGCGCGGTCCGTCTGGCGGGTGCCGAGCCGGTCGCCCTGTGGCACAAGGACAAGGACCTCAAGCAGGTCGACGCCGTCGTCCTGTGCGGCGGTTTCTCCTACGGCGACTATCTGCGGGCCGGCGCCATCGCCCGTTTCTCGCCGGTCATGGAGTCCCTGATCGAACAGGCGAAGGCCGGCCTCCCGGTCCTCGGCATCTGCAACGGCTTCCAGATCCTCACCGAGGCCCACCTCCTCCCGGGCGCGATGCTCGGCAACGACCACCTCCACTTCATCTGCCGCGACCAGAAGCTGCGGGTGGAGAACGCGGAGACGGCCTGGACCGGTGACTACCGCGCCGGCCAGGAGATCCACATCCCGCTGAAGAACATGGACGGCCGGTACGTCGCCGACGCGTACACGCTGGACGAGCTGGAGGCGGAGGGCCGGGTCGCCTTCCGGTACGTGGACTTCAACCCGAACGGCTCGCTCCGCGACATCGCCGGCATCACCAACGAGGCCGGGAACGTCGTGGGGCTGATGCCGCACCCGGAGCACGCCGTGGAGCCGCTCGTCGGCACCGGCCGCACCGACGGCCTCCCCTTCTTCACCTCGATCCTCAAGAAGCTGGTCAACGCATGAGCCGGACGCCTCTGGACACGGTCGAGCACGCGGCCGGGACCCCCGACGTCGAGCTGCCCTGGGCCGAACTGGGCCTGAAGAAGGACGAGTACGAGCGGGTGGTGGAGATCCTCGGCCGCCGCCCCACCGGCGCCGAACTCGCCATGTACTCGGTCATGTGGTCCGAGCACTGCTCGTACAAATCCTCCAAGGTCCACCTGCGCCAGTTCGGCGAGAAGGCGCCCGAGTCGGACGCCCTGCTCGTCGGCATCGGCGAGAACGCCGGCGTCGTGGACGTCGGCCAGGGCTACGCGGTCACCTTCAAGGTCGAGTCGCACAACCACCCCTCCTACGTCGAGCCCTACCAGGGCGCGGCCACGGGCGTCGGCGGCATCGTCCGCGACATCATCGCCATGGGCGCCCGCCCGGTGGCGGTCGTGGACCCGCTGCGCTTCGGCGCCGCCGACCACCCCGACACCAAGCGCGTCCTGCCGGGCGTGGTCGCGGGCATCGGCGGCTACGGCAACTGCCTGGGCCTGCCCAACATCGGCGGCGAGGTCGTCTTCGACGCCTGCTACCAGGGCAACCCGCTGGTCAACGCCGGTGCCATCGGTGTGATGCGGCACGAGGACATCCACCTCGCCAAGGCCTCCGGCACGGGCAACAAGGTCATCCTGTACGGCGCCCGGACCGGCGGCGACGGCATCGGCGGCGCCTCGATCCTCGCCTCCGAGACCTTCGACGACGCCAAGCCGTCCAAGCGGCCCGCGGTGCAGGTCGGCGACCCCTTCCAGGAGAAGCTCCTCATCGAGTGCACCCTGGAGGCGTTCAGCGAGAAGCTGGTCGTCGGCATCCAGGACCTCGGCGCGGCCGGCCTGTCCTGCGCCACCTCCGAGCTGGCCTCCAACGGCTCCGGCGGCATGCGCGTGACGCTGGACGACGTCCCGCTGCGCGACTCGACGCTCTCGCCCGAGGAGATCCTCATGAGCGAGTCGCAGGAGCGCATGTGCGCGGTCGTGGAGCCGGAGAAGGTCGGCCGGTTCCTGGAGATCTGCGAGAAGTGGGACGTCATCGCCACCGTCATCGGTGAGGTGACCGACGGCGACCGGCTGGAGATCTTCTGGCACGGCGAGAAGATCGTCGACGTCGACCCGCGCACGGTCGCGCACGAGGGCCCGGTCTACGAGCGCCCCTACGCGCGCCCCGACTGGCAGGACGCGCTCCAGGCGGACGACGCGAACAAGCTGCCGCGCCCGGAGACGTCCGAGGAGCTCAGGGCCCAGGTCCTGAGGCTGGTCGGCTCCCCCAACCAGGCCTCCAAGAAGTGGATCACGTCCCAGTACGACCACTTCGTGCAGGGCAACACCGTCCTCGCCCAGCCGGAGGACTCCGGCATGATCCGCGTGGACGAGGAGACCGGGCTCGGCGTCGCGATCGCGACGGACGGCAACGGCCGCTACGCCAAACTGGACCCGTACACCGGCGCCCAGCTGGCCCTGGCCGAGGCCTACCGGAACGTGGCGACCACCGGCGCGAAGCCGCTGGCCGTCTCCGACTGCCTGAACTTCGGTTCGCCCGAGGACCCGGCGGTCATGTGGCAGTTCGCGGAGGCCGTGCGCGGTCTCGCCGACGGCTGCCGCCAGCTGGGCACGCCCGTGACCGGCGGCAACGTCTCGCTGTACAACCAGACCGGCGAGGCCGCCATCCACCCGACCCCGGTCGTGGCCGTCCTCGGCGTCATCGACGACGTCGCCCGCCGCACCCCGGTCGCCTTCCAGGAGGAGGGCCAGCTGGTCTACCTCCTCGGCGACACCCGCGAGGAGTTCGGCGGCTCGGCCTGGTCCCAGGTGATCCACGACCACCTCGGCGGGCTGCCGCCCAAGGTGGACCTGGAACGGGAGCGGCTGCTGGCCGAGATCCTGATCTCCGCCTCCCGCGACGGCATGATCGACTCCGCGCACGACCTGTCCGACGGCGGCCTGGTCCAGGCCGTGGTCGAGTCCGCGCTGCTCGGCGGCAAGGGCGCCCGCCTGGTCGTCCCGGACGGCCTGGACGCCTTCACCTTCCTGTTCTCCGAGTCGGCCGGCCGCGCGATCGTCGCCGTACCGCGCTCGGAGGAGGTCCGCTTCAACGACATGTGCGGTGCGCGCGGCCTGCCCGTCACCCGCATCGGTGTCGTGGACGGTGACACGGTGGAGGTGCAGGGCGAGTTCACCCTCTCCCTGACCGAGCTGCGCGAGATCCACGAGAACACGATCCCGGCGCTGCTGGCGTAGTACCCGCCCCGCTGAAAGCCCTGCCCGGTCCCGGGCGGGGCTTTCGCGCGCACCGCCGGATGCAGACCTTCCCCGCGTCCCGGACGCCGGTTCCGGGGCGCTCGGGCGTCACCGACGGGGTAGCGCGCGCCGCCGGCATCAGCAGCCGGAACCTGCCGCGACACCCTCCCGGAAGCGCCGCGGCGGACCCCCACAGAACCAGGAACCGGCCGCCCCCGCGTCCCTGGGGCACGCGCCGCACCGCCACCTCGCCGGCCGCGACGCGCAGGCTGCTCCGCGGATCCAGCCGGCAGCCGGGCCGCACCGCACTCCGCCCCGAGGCCGCGGCGAGCGTCCGGGCGCCGGCCCCGGGAAAAGCCGCTGAAGCCCCGGTGCCCGGGGGCTTAAGGTCGCTTCCATGCCACCGGCCAGGAAGCGCGCCCGCAGTTATGACCCCGCCAAGACCCGCGCCGTGGTGTTCGCCCAGCTCGGCACCGTACGGGAGGCCGTCCGCGGGCTCGGCCCCGGGCAGCTCGCCCTGCCCACCCGGCTCGGCGACTGGACCGTACGGGACCTGATCGCCCACATCGGCATGGCCGTCACGGCCGTGCACCGCGCCCTGGACCGGCCGGCCCCGCCCAAGCAGGACGTGCGGGTGGCCGAGTGGCCCTTCGCCACCGCCGCCGCCGCGGGAGCGATCGCGGACTTCACCCGCAACCTCGCCGCGGACCGCTCCGACCTCGACGCCTACCTCACCGAGGCCGAGGACGGCCTGCGCGCCCTGCTCGCCGCACACCCCGGCAGCCGGCTCCTGGAGACCAACGCGGGTGCCATGCCGCTGGACGACTACCTCGTCACCCGCGCCGTCGAACTCGTCGTCCACACCGACGACCTCAACGCCGCCGTCCCCGGCCTGGAGGTGCCGTACGACCGGCAGGCCCTGGCCGCCGCCACCCGGCTGCTCGCCGACGCCCTCGCCCTGAAGGCACCCGGCGGCTCCACCGAGGTGCGGGTGCCGCCGTACGCCGTCGTGCAGTGCGTCGAGGGGCCCCGGCACACCCGCGGCACCCCGCCCAACGTCGTGGAGACCGACCCGCTGACCTGGATCCGGCTGGCCACCGGACGCCTGACCTGGGCCGACGCGCTGGCCGGGGCGAAGGTCGGCGCGAGCGGGGAGCGGGCGGACATCGGCGGACTCCTGCCGGTCATGTCGTAGCCCTGCCCGCCGGTCCTGCCGTGGCGCCGTTCGCCGGTCACGCCCTGCCCGCCGGTCTGTCAGGTCCCGCCGCGGAACCGGTCGCACCACTCGCCCGTCGAATCCGTATGAACCGGTACAAGCAGCACATGTCTCTGGCGGTGGCCGCCGTGTTCCTCCCGCTCACGGTGGCCTGCGGCAGCGCGGCGGGGGACAGTGGAGCGGTGAGTGCCCAGCAGCCGGTGACCGGGATCGACTGGCGGGTCGACGGCATCACCGTCGGCGGCGCGACCCGGCACGCGCCCGCCACCGCCCGCCTGCGCATCGACGAGGACGGCAGGGCGGCCGGCAACCTCGGCTGCAACCGCTTCAGCGCCCGGGCCACCGTGCACGGCGACCGGATCACCATCGGCGACCTGCGCACGACCCGGATGGCCTGCGCCCCGGCCCGGATGGACTTCGAGCGCGCCCTCGCCCGCACCCTCACCACCGGCACGCTCACCGCGCGGACCGACGGGGCGAGGGCGACCCTCACCGACGGCGACGGCGACCGCGTCCACCTCAGCCGCCGCGCGCCCGCATGATGTGCGACACCTCACTCACGCACCCGGCGAAAAGCCTGGTGGCGGGCCCGCCCGACGCGGGCCGTGCCCCCGGCCGTCCATGCTGCACAGTCCTGACCTGCCTGAACGCGAAAACACCCAAAGTGATCGCATCCCCGTTCTCGGCAACCGGCACGATCCCCAATTCGGACCGGTGACCGATCTCGCCTACACTCGGTGGCGTGCCACGTGGTGACGGTCGACTCAATCACGATCTGCTTCCCGGCGAAAAGGGCCCCCAGGACGCTTGCGGCGTCTTCGGTGTCTGGGCGCCGGGTGAAGAGGTCGCAAAGCTCACGTACTTCGGGCTCTACGCCCTCCAGCACCGGGGCCAGGAATCCGCGGGAATCGCGGTCAGCAACGGCTCCCAGATCCTCGTCTTCAAGGACATGGGCCTGGTCTCCCAGGTCTTCGACGAAACCTCTCTCGGCTCGCTCCAGGGCCACATCGCGGTCGGACACGCCCGCTACTCGACCACCGGTGCCTCCGTGTGGGAGAACGCCCAGCCGACGTTCCGTGCCACCGCGCACGGCTCGATCGCGCTCGGGCACAACGGCAACCTGGTCAACACGGCGCAGCTCGCCGAGATGGTCGCCGCGCTGCCCAACGACAACAACAGCCGCTCCACCCGGGTCGCGGCCACCAACGACACCGACCTGCTGACGGCCCTGCTGGCCGCCCAGGTCGACGAGGACGGCAAGCCGCTGACCATCGAGGAGGCCGCCCACGCGGTCCTCCCGAAGGTCCAGGGCGCCTTCTCCCTCGTCTTCATGGACGAGCACACCCTCTACGCCGGCCGCGACCCGCAGGGCATCCGTCCGCTGGTCCTCGGCCGTCTGGAGCGCGGCTGGGTGGTGGCCTCCGAGTCCGCCGCCCTCGACATCTGCGGCGCCAGCTATGTGCGCGAGATCGAGCCGGGCGAGTTCGTCGCCATCGACGAGAACGGCCTGCGCAGCTCGCGGTTCGCGGAAGCGAAGCCCAAGGGCTGCGTCTTCGAGTACGTGTACCTGGCCCGCCCGGACACCGACATCGCCGGCCGGAACGTGTACCTCTCCCGTGTGGAGATGGGCCGCCGCCTGGCCAAGGAAGCGCCCGCCGAGGCCGACCTGGTCATAGCCACCCCGGAATCCGGCACCCCGGCCGCCATCGGCTACGCGGAGGCCTCCGGCATCCCCTTCGGCGCGGGCCTGGTGAAGAACGCCTACGTCGGGCGTACGTTCATCCAGCCCTCCCAGACCATCCGCCAGCTGGGTATCCGCCTGAAGCTGAACCCGCTGAAGGAAGTCATCAAGGGCAAGCGCCTGGTCGTCGTCGACGACTCGATCGTGCGCGGCAACACCCAGCGGGCCCTGGTCCGCATGCTCCGTGAGGCGGGCGCCGCCGAGGTCCACATCCGGATCTCCTCCCCGCCCGTGAAGTGGCCCTGCTTCTTCGGCATCGACTTCGCCACGCGCGCGGAGCTGATCGCCAACGGCATGACCATCGAGGAGATCGGCACCAGCCTGGGCGCCGACTCCCTGGCCTACATCTCCATCGACGGCATGATCGAGGCGACCACGATCGCCAAGCCGAACCTGTGCCGCGCCTGCTTCGACGGCGAGTACCCGATGGACCTGCCGGACCCGGAGCTGCTCGGCAAGCAGCTGCTGGAGACGGAGCTGGCCGCGGGCCCGGCCGCCACGGCCGCGACCGACGCGATCCGCCGCCCGTAATCCCCGCTGTTCACGCGGTACGACACGAAAGTTCTCAAGGTCATGTCTTCTGATGGTTTTCATCAGCGTGCCCCGCATGCCGGCCCGTCCGCCGCGGCCGGAGCCAGCTACGCGAGCGCCGGCGTCGACATCGAGGCGGGCGACCGCGCGGTGGAGCTGATGAAGGAGTGGGTGAAGAAGACCCGGCGCCCCGAGGTGCTGGGCGGCCTCGGCGGTTTCGCCGGGCTCTTCGACGCCTCCGCCCTCAAGCGCTACGAGCGTCCGCTGCTGGCCTCCGCCACGGACGGCGTCGGCACGAAGGTCGACATCGCGCGCCGCATGGGCGTCTACGACACCATCGGCCACGACCTGGTCGCCATGGTCATGGACGACATCGTGGTGTGCGGCGCCGAGCCGCTGTTCATGACCGACTACATCTGCGTCGGCAAGGTGCACCCCGAGCGGGTCGCCGCGATCGTCAAGGGCATCGCGGAGGGCTGTGTGCTGGCCGGCTGCGCCCTGGTGGGCGGCGAGACGGCCGAACACCCGGGTCTGCTGGGCGAGGACGACTTCGACGTCGCCGGCGCCGGCACGGGCGTCGTGGAGGCGGACCGGCTGCTCGGCGCGGATCGTATCCGCACGGGTGACGCCGTGATCGCCATGGCGTCCTCCGGGCTTCACTCGAACGGGTACTCCCTGGTCCGGCACGTCCTGCTGGACCGCGCCGGGATGACCCTGGAGACGGAGGTCGCGGAGCTGGGCCGGAGTCTCGGCGAGGAGCTGCTGGAGCCCACGAGGATCTACTCGCTGGACTGCCTGGCGCTCACCCGCACCACCGATGTGCACGCCTTCAGCCACATCACCGGCGGCGGTCTCGCCGCCAACCTGGCCCGGGTGATCCCGGACGGCCTGCACGCCGTGGTCGACCGCTCCACCTGGACCCCGGGCGCGATCTTCGGCCTGGTCGGGGCGGCCGGCAACGTCGAGCGCCTGGAGCTGGAGAAGACCCTGAACATGGGCGTCGGCATGATGGCGATCGTCGCGCAGGAGTCCACCGAGGTGGCCCTGGCGACCCTGGCCGACCGCGGCGTCGAGGCGTGGGTGGCCGGCGAGATCACCGAGCGGGACGGGAAGACGACCGGCGCGGAGCTGGTCGGGGACTACGCCGTCTGACCGTGCGGACAGCACGAAATCCGGTCGGTGGCTGCGCCACCGACCGGACCGGTCCGTGCAAGGTCAAGCGCCTCGACGATGTGACGAGGACTCGTCGTCCTCGTCCTCGTCGTCGACCTCATAGAGGTCGGCGTACCGTGCATACAGGTCGTCGTCGTGCTCATCGTCCGTGAAACGGTCGCCGTTCCGCGACTGGTTCGACGTCGATGCGCCCAGCTCCTCGGCCAGGCGTGAGAGGTCAGTCCCGCCGCTGTTGTACTTCAGCTGACGGGCAACCTTCGCCTGTTTGGCCTTGGCCCGGCCGCGCCCCATGGCTCGACCCCCTCAACGACGGGGCTCGACGGCCCCAGAGTCTGACACGCGTTCATGGTCTGGAACGGACTCTCCGCGGAAAGTCCGGTCCGTAGGGCTCCCACGGTACCTGAGCCCGCGCCCATACGGTACGTCGCCCACCGTACGCGCGTCTGCCCAGAACCCTCGAGGCGCCCTGTCCTCGCTGGTCAATGACGATTTTAACCAGTTCTGAAGGAACGACCCGCCGGTGGAAGTGAGAGTTCTCTCCAACGTCCCGCCGACGGGTACCGCTCATCCGTTCGATCGCATCAGAGTGCGATGCCGCCCGCGCGGGCCTCGGCCATGCGCTGCTCGGCGATCCGGTCGGCCGCGGCGGCCGGCGGAATACCGTCGTCCTTCGCACGCGCGAATATGGCCAGCGTGGTGTCGAAGATCCGGGCCGCCTTCGCCTTGCACCGGTCGAAGTCGAACCCGTGCAGCTCGTCGGCGACCTGGATGACCCCACCGGCGTTCACCACGTAGTCCGGCGCGTAGAGGATCCCGCGGTCGGCGAGGTCCTTCTCCACCCCGGGGTGGGCGAGCTGGTTGTTGGCGGCCCCACAGACCACCCCGGCGGTCAGCACGGCCACGGAGTCGTCGTTCAGGGCCCCGCCGAGGGCGCAGGGGGCGTAGATGTCCAGGCCCTCGGTCCGGATCAGCTCCTCGGTGTCGGCGACGGCCGTCACGCCTTCGGGGTACTGGCCGAGGATCCGCTGGACGGCGTCCGCGCGCACGTCCGTGACGACGACCTCGGCACCCTCGTCCCGCAGGTGCCTGACCAGGTGGTGGCCGACCTTGCCGACCCCGGCGACGCCGACCTTGCGGCCCCGCAGCGACGGGTCGCCCCACAGGTGCTGGGCGGAGGCGCGCATGCCCTGGTAGACACCGAAGGCGGTGAGCACGGAGGAGTCGCCGGCGCCGCCGTTCTCGGGGGAGCGGCCGGTGGTCCAGCGGCACTCGCGGGCCACGACGTCCATGTCGGCGACGTACGTGCCGACGTCGCACGCGGTGACGTAACGCCCGCCGAGCGAGGCGACCATGCGGCCGTAGGCGAGGAGCAGCTCCTCGGTCTTGTCGCGCTCCGGGTCACCGATGATCACGGCCTTGCCGCCGCCGTGACCGAGACCGGCCATGGCGTTCTTGTACGACATGCCGCGCGCGAGGTTGAGGGCGTCGGCGACGGCCTCGGCCTCGGTCGCGTACGGGTAGAAGCGCGTGCCGCCGAGGGCGGGGCCCAGGGCGGTGTTGTGGATGGCGATCACGGCCTTGAGGCCGCTGGCGCGGTCCTGGCAGAGCACGACCTGCTCATGGCCGCCCTGGTCCGAGTGGAACAGGGTGTGCAGGACATCAGCAGACGCGCCGGTTACGTCGGTCACTGTGGTGACTCCTGTGTAAAGAGCGGCGAGTGGGGACGGACCCCGTACGGGTGGCGGGGTGCCGTGGCATGAGGGTAGAGCCTCCGCCCGAGCAGCATCCGCGCAGTGTTCAGGATCACTCTCCCGGGTCCTGCGCGCACGCATGGGCGTGGCACGATGCGCAGTGGTTTCGAGCCGGACCCGCTGGGGAGGGAGCAGGCGTGGCCAAGGAGTACTCGGTGGTCGTCCCCTACGCCACGTACCTGCGTGTGTACGAGCCGCTGGGCGCCTTCCCGGACGCGGAACGCGCCCACTGGGAGCGCTACGCCCGCCGCCCCGACCGCCCCTCCTACCAGGACGAGCTGCGCCGCTCCCTGGCCGCCCTGCTGCCCACCCCGCCGGTCGCGGTCCCGGTGCACGAGAGCGCCGACGCCTTCGTCCTGGAGGTCGACGGGGTCGTCTGCGTGTGCCCGTGGCGGACCCGGCTGCGCGGCTGGCAGGCCCTGGACGAGCTGCCCGGCGAACTGCCGCCGACGGTGCTGGACGCGGTGCTGCCGTCGCTGGTGCGCCGCCAGGCCGCCCAGGACCACGAGCGCTGGCTCGCCCGCAACCCCGACGCCCGCCCGTGGATCCGGACGGCGACCTGGCAGGTGCCGCTGAACTGGTTCGTGCTGGTCTCCGACGAGGAGCGCCGGTACGACGAGGGGACCGCCGAGGTGCCCCCGGTGCTGCGCTACCGCACACCGATGGTGCAGGCCAGACGCCGGGTCGCGCGGGCGCTGCGCACGCTCAGGGACACCGTGGAGGAGGGCCCGCTGCTCGACGGCCTGATGGACGTCGGCCGCTGGCTGGAGGAGTTCCACCCGCGCTCACTGGTCGAACTGGACTACGGCGGCCTGGTGCACGTGCTGCCGGCCGGAGAGCTGGAGGACGACCGGTCGGCGGCGGACGTGGCGGCCGGGATCGAGGCCCTGCGCCGGGGCGACGGGATGGCCGCCGGGGAGGCGTACGGGCGGCTGGTGGAGCGCTGGCGGGCGGTACGGGACCGGCGTTCCGCGAACTGAGCGCGGAATACGATTCGAACATAGTGACGTACGTCACGGCCCAAACCGCCGCGCACGACGTACGGTCTACGCACTTGGTTCATCTGACGGAACGTTGGTTCAGAGCTGGACTTTCGTCCCAAGGGTGATGGACGGCACTTACCCGGCTCTTGCGCCTCTTGCCACTCCTCATGCCAAAATAGGACAAGGAGTCCGGGGAGGACTCCTTCCGTCCAACTATGCTCGACCCTGGGCGGATTCTCCGCTTTGTAAGCTTTGGGGGGTCTGGTGACCTCTGATCGCCGCTGTGACTGATCGTCACACTGGCGTGACTGTCCGCTATGGCACGGTCCATCGGCATCCGTCGCTGATGAACACCTGGGAGGGCAATTCCATCGGTTTGGCCGACGCGGCTGGACAGATGGTGTAGTTGTAGTGCCGAGGACAAGCCGTTCGTCCTATAACCGACTCGACTCGCGTCCGCCATTTCGGGCAACGCGGGTCAAGGTGCAGAATTTAGAGGAAAGAACCGAGAAGGTTCGGTTCTCCCGAGGAGGCCGCTCATGACCGCTCGCACCCCTGATGCCGAGCCGCTGCTGACCCCGGCTGAGGTCGCCACCATGTTCCGTGTCGACCCCAAGACGGTCACGCGGTGGGCGAAGGCCGGCAAGCTCACTTCCATCCGTACGCTCGGCGGGCACCGCCGCTACCGCGAGGCCGAGGTCCGCGCTCTGCTCGCGGGCATCCCGCAGCAGCGCAGCGAGGCCTGAACAACTTCATAACCGGGCAAGACGGTCGGTCCCCCAACCGGCCGAGGCGCCCGAAACCCTAGCTACAAGCGACGCGGGACCTGCCCCAACAGGACCCACGCCCCAGCCGAAGAGAGCGTTGCAGGCAAGCCGTACAGGGTGCGTCGTCGATCGCGCTGGACTCCGCCGAGTCCAGCGCGATCTTTTTTGTGCGCTGACCGGGGGCCGGGAGGCGGCGCCGTGAGCGTCCTTGTCGGAGTCTGGGGAGGCCTGTCGGAACGACCGGGGGCCGGGTCCGGGGGCGGTGCAATTGCACATATTAAATCGACCCGTTGTATGAAGGGGGTAAATACCGCCGTTTCAAAAACTCATGCGGTGACTCCCGTCACACGCCAGGGCGCTTGTTGCCCCCGGCGTGCGTGCGCTAGAGAAAGCGTGCGTTCCAGAATCCCGCGCCTGTACGGGGGTTGGGCCGGCGGGCGTCACGCGGGGCGGGGGTCCTCGTCCTCGACGGCCTGCCACCCCTGCTGGTCCTCGCCCTCGCCCTCGTCCTCGTCCTCCTGGCTCCACGGGCCCGTGTCCATCGCCAGCCGCAACAGGCGGTGGCAGATGGGGCAGTGGCGGGTGAGATGCCCGTACGACGAGGCGGCCGCCAGATGCGCCCTGAGAAGCGCCCGCGTCTCATGCCTGACCGAAGCCGCCATACGCCACCTCCGGGGCCGCACAGGAGGACGGAACCCTGCTCCTTGGGTACCGAGGGAAAGCGACGCCGTCAAGACCGCACGCCTTTGGTGCGGGGGGTGTTGAGGGGGTGAGACTTGAGGCCCGCGTCCCTTGGGGGCAGATACGACCGAGGCCCGCTCCCTTGCGGGACGCGGGCCTCGGTTCTTGTGCGGTCCTGACGGGATTTGCTGTGTCTGATCGCGGCTGCGCCGCGGGCGCGGCCTCCACCTCGACAGGGGCGCGGACGGTGACGTGGATACGACCGAGGCCCGCTCCCTTGCGGGACGCGGGCCTCGGTTCTTGTGCGGTCCTGACGGGATTTGAACCCGCGGCCTCCACCTTGACAGGGTGGCGAGCACTCCAAGCTGCTCCACAGGACCAGGTTTCGCGGCGCTTGTTGCTGTGTTGCGCTGCGAGAAGGACTGTACAGGAGGGCGAGGGTCCTGGTCGAACTCACCCTCCGTACGGCCCTCGTCACGGCGCGGCGGCGTCGATCGCCTTCAGGATCCGTTTGTCGGAGACCGGGTACGCCGTGCCCAGCGCGTGGGCGAAGTAGCTGACCCGGAGTTCCTCCAGCATCCAGCGGATGTCCCGGACGGAGGACGGCACCGGGCGCCCCTTCGGGAGCTGTTCCAGGAGCCAGGCGTACTCGTCCTGCATCTCGTGGACCTTCTCCATGCGCGTGGTGTCCCGCTGGACGCCCGTCGGCATCTGCTGTAGGCGCCGGTCGACGGCCACGAGATAGCGCAGCAGGTCGGGCAGCCGGCGTATGCCCGCCCACGTCACGAAGCCGGGCTTCACGAGGGCGTCCAGCTGCTTGCGCACGTCCGTGAGGTTGGCGAGCAACGCCGGACTGGAGACGGCCTTGAGGCGGCGTTCACACGCCTGCCAGGCGGCCAGGACCTGCTGCACCTGGGCGACCGTACGGACCGTCGTGTCCACGATCTCCGCGCGCACCTTGTCGTACAGCTTGCGGTACGACTCCTCGTCCCACGCCGGCCCGCCGAAGTCCGCGACGAGCCTGTCCGCCGCGGCCGTCGCACAGTCCTCGAACAGGGCCTGCACGGAACCGTGCGGATTCGCGGACAGGGCCAGCTTCTGCTGGTTCGTCAGCCGGTCCGAGGCGAACTTCGCCGGGTTCACCGGGATGTTGCGGAGGATCAGGCGGCGGGTGCCCTTCCACATGGCCTCCACCTGCTCGTCCTCGGTGTCGAAGAGGCGGACCGAGACGGTGTCGCCGTCGTCCACCAGCGCGGGGTACGCCTTGACCGGCTGTCCGGCCCGGCGGGTCTCGAAGACGCGGGTGAGCGTGCCGATCGTCCAGTCGGTCAGCCCGGTGCGCTCCAGGGACTCCCCGCCCTCGCGGGAGGCGGTCGCGGCGGCGGCCTGGGACAGCGCCTTCCTCGCCTTGGGCTTCAACCGGAGCTTCAGCGCCTCCAGGTCCTTGTCCTCGGCCAGCTTCCGGCGCCGCTCGTCGACGATCCGGAACGTGATCCTGAGGTGGTCGGGGACCTTCGCCCAGTCGAAGTCGTCCGCCTCGAAGGGGACGCCGACCATGCGCTTCAGCTCGCGGGCCATGGTCACCGTCAGCGGTTCCTGGAGGGGCACCGCCTTCTCCAGGAACGCCTTCGCGTAGTTCGGCGCCGGCACGTAGTGGCGGCGGACCGGCTTGGGCAGCGAGCGGATCAGCTCCGTCACCACCTCCTCGCGCAGCCCCGGGATCTGCCAGTCGAATCCCTCGCCCGTGACCTGGTTGAGGACCTGGAGCGGGATGTGCACGGTCACGCCGTCGGCGTCCGCGCCGGGCTCGAACTGGTACGTCACGCGGAAGGAGAGCTGCCCCTGCCGCCAGGTGTCCGGGTAGTCGGCCTTGGTGACCGCCTCCGCCGACTCCCGGATCAGCATCTCCCGCTCGAAGTCGAGGAAGTCCGGCTGCTCCTGCCGCTTCCGCTTCCACCAGGAGTCGAAGTGGGCGCCCGACACGGCGTGCTGGGGCACCCGCTCGTCGTAGAAGTCGAACAGCGTCTCGTCGTCCACGACGATGTCCCGGCGCCGGGCGCGGTGCTCCAGCTCCTCGACCTCGCTGAGCAGCCGGCGGTTGTCGGCGAAGAACTTGTGGTGCGTGCGCCAGTCGCCCTCCACCAGCGCGTTCCGGATGAACAGTTCGCGGGAGACCTCGGGATCGATGCGCCCGTAGTTCACCTTCCGCTGGGCGACGATCGGGACGCCGTACAGCGTCACCTTCTCGTACGCCATGACGGCCGCCTGGTCCTTCTCCCAGTGCGGTTCGCTGTACGTCCGCTTCAGCAGGTGCCCGGCGAGCGGCTCGACCCACTCGGGTTCGATCTTGGCGTTGACGCGCGCCCAGAGGCGGCTCGTCTCCACCAGCTCGGCCGACATCACGAACTTGGGCTGCTTCCGGAACAGCGCCGAACCCGGGAAGATCGCGAACTTGGCACTGCGGGCGCCCAGGTACTCGTTCTTGTTGCCGTCCTTCACGTCCTTCATCCCGATGTGGGACAGCAGGCCGGCGAGGAGGGAGAGGTGGACGCGGTCGCCGGGGGCGTCGTCCTCGTTGGGGTGGATGCCCATCTGCTTGGCGACCGTGCGCAGCTGGCTGTAGATGTCCTGCCATTCGCGGATGCGCAGGAAGTTCAGGTACTCCTGCTTGCACATCCGCCGGAACGACGACGAACCGCGCTCCTTCTGCTGCTCGCGGACGTACCGCCACAGGTTCAGATAGGCGAGGAAGTCACTGGTCTCGTCCTTGAACCGGGCGTGCTGCTGGTCGGCCTGGGCCTGCTTGTCGGCCGGGCGTTCGCGCGGGTCCTGGATGGAGAGCGCGGCGGCGATGACCATGACCTCGCGGACACAGCCGTTCTTGTCGGCCTCCAGGACCATCCGGGCCAGGCGGGGGTCGACGGGCAGCTGGGCCAGCTTGCGGCCGGTGTCCGTGAGCCGCTTGCGGGCGTCCTTCTCGGCCGGGTCCAGCGCGCCCAGCTCCTGGAGCAGCTGCACGCCGTCACGGATGTTGCGGTGGTCCGGCGGGTCGATGAAGGGGAACTTCTCGATGTCGCCGAGTCCGGCCGCGGTCATCTGGAGGATGACGCTCGCCAGGTTCGTACGGAGGATCTCCGCGTCGGTGAACTCCGGGCGGGCGAGGAAGTCGTCCTCGGAGTACAGCCGGATGCAGATGCCGTCGGACGTACGGCCGCAGCGGCCCTTGCGCTGGTTGGCGCTGGCCTGGGAGATGGCTTCGATGGGCAGCCGCTGGACCTTGGTGCGGTGGCTGTAGCGGCTGATCCGGGCGAAGCCGGGGTCGATGACGTACTTGATGCCGGGCACCGTGAGGGACGTCTCCGCGACGTTCGTCGCCAGGACGATCCTGCGGCCGGTGTGCTGCTGGAACACGCGGTGCTGCTCGGCGTGCGAGAGGCGCGCGTACAGCGGCAGCACCTCGGTGAATCGGTATCTCTTCTTCTCCAGCGCGTCCGCGGTGTCCCGGATCTCCCGCTCACCGGAGAGGAACACGAGGATGTCGCCCTTGCCCTCCGCCATCAACTCCTCGACGGCGTCGGTGATCGCGGTGATCTGGTCCCGGTCGGCGTCCTCGGAGTCGTCCTCCAGGAGCGGGCGGTAACGCACCTCCACCGGGTACGTCCGGCCGCTGACCTCGACGATCGGCGCGTCGCCGAAGTGCCGGGAGAAACGCTCCGGATCGATGGTCGCCGAGGTGATGACGACCTTCAGGTCCGGACGCTTGGGCAGCAGCTGCGCCAGGTAGCCCAGCAGGAAATCGATGTTGAGGGACCGCTCGTGGGCCTCGTCGATGATGATCGTGTCGTAGGCGCGCAGCTCGCGGTCGGTCTGGATCTCGGCGAGCAGGATGCCGTCCGTCATCAGCTTGACGAAGGTGGCCTCCGGGTTCACCTGGTCGGTGAAGCGGACCTTCCAGCCGACGGTCTCGCCCAGCGGCGACTTCAGCTCGTCGGCGACCCGCTCGGCGACGGTCCGGGCGGCGATCCGCCGCGGCTGCGTGTGCCCGATCATGCCGCGCACGCCCCGGCCCAGTTCCAGACAGATCTTCGGGATCTGGGTCGTCTTGCCGGACCCGGTCTCACCGGCCACGATGACGACCTGGTGGTCGCGGATGGCGTCCGCGATCACGTCCTTCTTCTGGCTGACGGGCAGCTGTTCGGGATAGGTGACGGTCGGCACGCGGGAGCGCCGCTCGGCCATCCGGTCCTCGGCACGGCGGATCTCGGTGTCGATCTCGGCGAGGACGGCGGCACGGGCCTCCGGCTTGCGGATCTTGCGCGCGCCCTCCAGCCGCCTGCCGATCCGGTGCGCGTCGCGCAGCGACAGCTCGGACAGACGAGGGGCGAGGGTGCCGAGGGCGGGGGCGGGGTGCGTAGACATACGGCCTCCAGGATCTCACCTCGCCCGAAAAACACGCGAACGAATTGACCTGGGCGCGGACGGCGGGCCGCGCGAACAGTCACCCCGGGGTCCGGTCCTCACCGGCAGCCGGCTCGGCGGGCAGCGGGTCCGGGGTCCAAGTCTGACCGGCAGCCGGCTCGGCGGGGTCCGGGGTTCGGTCCTCACCGGCAGCCGGCCCAGGGTCCGGCCTCGCCGATGACCACGTAACCACACCCCTGCGAACAGCCGAGGTCGTCCCGGCGGGCCGGCGGGACATGACCTAGCGTGGTCGGTATGCCCGATTCCCCCCACGGAAGCCACGGCCGCCCCCCTACCCGCGCGGAACGCTGGTCGGCGTTCCGGGAGTCGCCCTTCCTGCCCGCCTCGGTCCTGCTGTTGATCATCGCCGCGGCCGCCGGTCTCTTCGCCGGTTCCTACACGTACGCCATGGCCGACCCGACCCCCCACAACATCCCCACGGCGGTGACCGGCTCCTACGGCGGGCCGGCCGCCCGGCGGTTCCTCGACGGCATGGAACAGGCCCTGGGCGCCTCGCTGAAACTGCATCCGTACGGCAGCCGGGAGGCCGCGGTGCGGGCGGTGGACGAGCAGAAGGAGTTCGCGGTGGTGGAGGCGTCCGCCGACGGCCGGTCGATCAGGGTCGACGTGTCGGGGGCGTCCGGGGCGACGGTCGCCCAGGTGCTCGGGGAGGCCGCGGTGAAGGTGGGCAGGGCCACGGGCACGACCGTGACGGTCCATGACCTGAAGCCGTCGCAGCGGGGCGACCCGCGCGGGCTGGCGATCTTCTACATCTCCCTGGCCGCCGTGATCATCGGCTTCGTCGGCTCCATCCAGCTGAGCGTGCACGCGCGCGCCCTGAATCCGCTGGAGCGGGTCGCCTTCACCGTGGCCTACGCGCTGCTCGGCGGGTTCGTGATCGCCGCGGTGGTGGACTGGCTGCTGGGCGCGGTGAAGCTGCCCTTCCTGGAGTCCTGGGGGATCCTCAGCCTGACGATGTTCACCACGGGCATGGTGTTCACGATGTTCAACACCCTCGTCGGGCGCTGGGCGATGCTGCCGACCTGGGGACTGATGGTGCTGCTGGGCAACCCGTCGTCCGGCGGTGCCGTCTCCTGGCCGCTGCTGCCGTCCCCGCTCGGCGAGATCGGCCGCTGGCTGCCGCCCGGCGCGTCGGTGAACGCCCAGCACACCGCGGTGTACTTCCGGGGCCACCAGCACGCGTTCCCGTTCCTGGTGCTGACGGGCTGGGCGGTGGTCTCCTGCGCGGTCTTCCTGATCTGGCGGCACCGGCACCCGGGCGGCCGGCCGGTCGGCCCGGCGCACGCGGCCTAGGGGACGCGCTGGGCGGGCGGGGCCGGCGGGGCGGGCGGAGCCGGTGGGGCCGGCGGGGCCGCTTCGGTGTGCCGGGGGAAAGTGCCGTTCCCGAGGGCGATGGACCGCGCGGTGTTGGAGACGGCCTTGATGCCCAGGTAGGCGGTGGTCATACCGCTGACGGCGGTGAAGGCGGCCGTGAGGATGCCGACGATCACCGCCTTGTCACCGCCGAGCCGCCACACACCGAAGATCGCGACCGCGGCGATCGCCAGATTGCTGATGACGACCGCCAGCAGCCCGTACCGGGCCCGGATCTTCTCCAGGTCGGCGTCCCCGATGGCTCCGGTCCCGTTCCGGTTCATGTCTCCCCCGCCCCCTGCGCACCACCCGCGCACCACCTGCGCTCCGCCTGAACGTAGTGCCGGGCGGGCGCGGTGCCAAGGTTGTCCGGCGCCGACGCGGTCCCTCGGCGGCAACGGCGGGGGCCCCTCCGACTGCGTCGGGACGAGGCTTTCACTGTCGTGGGCTGCCGTTGGCGTACGGCTTGGCGTACGTCTCCCTGGCGCCCTCGACGGGTGGCCGACAACAGGTCTTCTGGAGGATGGAAGTGGTCGACCTCGCAGAGACGAGAGCGGAGCGGGTCGAACTCATCGATCAGATGCACGCCGCCTCCCGCCGATGCCTGAGCGAAGTGACCAGGACCAGCAGAGACGTCTACCTGGAGGGGCCCTGCGGCAGCGGCGAAGGCTGCGGGAGAACTGGGTCGCAAAGCCGTGGACGCGCATCTCCTACTGATACGGCTGCACGACGGCACGGAGCAGACCCGGTCCGCTTGCAACGACGCGTACCGCAGCTTCAGCGAGCAGCACGTGCGCTTCCTGGACGCGGCTCGGGTGGCGCTCGAGGTCGGATGACGAGGCGCGAAGCACTGTGAAAGAGCCCCTCTCCGTTGACGCCGGAGAGGGGCTCATGCCCTGGTGAGGGCTGCGGTGGCTGGGGCCGGGGTCGAACCGGCGACCTTCCGCTTTTCAGGCGGACGCTCGTACCAACTGAGCTACCCAGCCACGGTGTTTCACGTGAAACACCAGCGGTCCTGACGGGATTTGAACCCGCGGCCTCCACCTTGACAGGGTGGCGAGCACTCCAAGCTGCTCCACAGGACCAAGCGTGCGTGCAACAGTGTTGCACACGGTAAAGCGTGCCCCCAACGGGATTCGAACCCGTGCTACCGCCTTGAAAGGGCGGCGTCCTAGGCCGCTAGACGATGAGGGCTATCGGCCCGCCTGGGCGCTTCTCAGCGCGTCGGGGACGTGAGAAGCATATGGGATGGCGCGGGGTATCGCCAAAACGGTTTACGGCGAGGTGGCGGAACCGGCCGGGGAGGGCGTGCGCGTGGGACCGGCACCCGGCTTGTTCTCGTCCGCCAGGTGGCGGCTGACCTCCGCCGTCGTCAGCCCCAGGCCCCCCAGCTTGATCGCGTCCCACGCCTGGAGCCTGCGGCTCTCCCGGTCGAAGTACAGGATCGAGGCCTCGATCGGCGCGGGATCCCCGTGCTCCACCGCACGCAGCCCGCTGCCGCCCGTGGAGCCCTCCATCCGCAGCCGGGTGCCGTACGGCAGCATCTGCGTACCCTCGTGGTGCAGGTGACCGCAGAGCACCAGCGGCACCTCGCCGTCCGTCTCCCGGGCGGCGGACGGCTCGTGCGCGACGGCCACGTCCGCCGGGGTGCCGGCCGTCCGCTGGTCGCGCAGGGCACTGGCCAGCCGGTCGCCCGCCAGTTCCTCGGACGCGTCCCGGCCGATCGCCGCCGAGCGGTCGGGGGTGAACTGCGGATCACCGATGCCCGCGAACCGCAGGCCCGCGACCGTCTCCGCCCGGCCGTCGTCCAGGACGTGCACGTTCCGCATGCGCGCCAGATATCGCTGGGTGGCCCGGGAGTCGTGGTTGCCGCGCACCCACACGTACGGCACGCCCAGCTCCCGGACCGGGTCCAGGAAGCCGTTCTCCGCCGCCGTGCCGTGGTCCATCGTGTCGCCGGAGTCGACGATCACGTCCACCTTGTACTGGTTCACCAGCGAGGCGATGATCTTCCAGCTCGCCGGGTTGAGGTGGATGTCCGACACGTGCAGGACCCGGATGGTGGAGGGGTCGGGGCGGTAGGCGGGCAGTGTGGACGTGACGTCGTAGAGCTTCGTCACGTTCGTCACCAGCCGGGCCAGTTCCTTCTGGTAGACGTCGAACTCCGTGACGATGCTGCGCGCGTTGCCGACCACGGACGGCGCCGAGCTGAGCAGCCCGGAGAACCGCGGCTCCAGGACCGACTTCGGGTTCCAGGTGGCGTACGCCGACGCGCCCGACGCGGCCAGCAGGACCAGCGCGAGGCCGCCGGCGGCCAGGGCCGGGCGCGGGCGGCGGTAGACGGCGAGCCCGAGGGCCGTGGCCCCGGAGACCACCGCCACACAGGAGCGCACGGCCAGGTCGAGCGTGCCGTGCTCGACGTCCCGGGCCACCTCGTCCTGGAGCCCGGAAAGCCGCTCCGGGTGGTCGACCAGGGCCTGGGAGCGCAGCGGGTCCAGCTGGTCGACGTTGACGTCCAGGCGGACCGGTGCCACATGGCTGTCCAGGGTGAGCGCGCCCAGCGGCGACACGTTGATCTTCGTGCCGCCGGTGAGGGAGGGGCGCAGCGCCATGGTCGTGTCCATCGGGCCGACCGGGGCCCGGACGTTGCCGACGACCAGCAGGCCCAGCCAGGCGCCGAGCAGGACGACCGCGGTCAGCCCGAGGGCGCGCCGCCAGGGGCGGGGCCGTGCGGCGGGGTCGAGGCAGGGGAGCGGGCGGGCGGTGCGGGTGCGGTTCGAGGTCCGGTTCGGCATGGTGCGCGGGGCTGCGAGGGGGACGCGGGCCATTGGTCCCGTATGCCCAGGTGCCGACGCGGATATGCGGCGGTCCGGAACGTACGCACGGGCCTCGCGTGCCGGACAATGACGGTGTGCTGGAGATGACGCGCGAGGAGTTCGAGGAACTGGTGGCCGAGGCGCTCGACCGGATCCCGCCGGAGCTGACGCGGCTCATGGACAACGTGGCCGTGTTCGTGGAGGACGAGCCGCCCGCCGGTGACCCCGGGCTGCTCGGGCTGTACGAGGGCACTCCGCTGACGGACCGGGGTGAGTGGTACGCCGGTGTGCTGCCGGACCGGATCACCGTCTACCGCGGGCCCACGCTCAGGATGTGCGAGAGCCGCGAGGACGTCGTCGCGGAGACCGAGGTCACGGTGGTGCACGAGATCGCCCACCACTTCGGCATCGACGACGCCCGGCTGCACGCCCTCGGTTACGGCTGAGCGGCGATGGGCGCGGGACGCGTGTCCTCTTGCGGGCGGCGGGAGTTGGGAAGGTTGACTTCTTCCCCCGCCCCCGGAGGTGGCCGCCGTGCGCCCCTTGAACGTACCCGCCCGTCTCGCCGTCACGGTGCTGGCCGTCACCGCCGCCGCGGGCTGTATGAACGTGGGTGACGACGCGGGCCGTGCCCGGCCCGCCCACTCCGCGGGACGGCACGGCGCCGACGCGCCCGGCGGCGGCCCGGTGGGCGGTGCGGACGGCGTGGGCGGCCCGGGCCGTGAGGGGCCGGCGGCGGACGGCAAGCACGGGCACGGCGGCAAGAGGAAGCCGGGCGGGTCACCGTCGGCGTCGGCCGGCCCGACCGGGGCGGGCAGCGCCTCCGCCGTCCCGGCGAAGCCGGGGAAGAGCGCCGGGCCCGGGGATCCGGCGCCGAGCAAGGTGCCGCCGACACCGCCGGCCAGCACCGCGCCGCCCGAGCCGCCCGCCTCCACGCCGCCTCCGCCGGTCTCGGAGCCGCCGTCGGCGGAGCCGTCGTCCTCGGCGCACGAGGAGACCGGACCGCAGCTGGTGCAGCGGGAGCCGGCGCCCGCGGCGGGCGTCGCGGCATGATGTGACCTGGCCTTATGTGCTCGGTTTGCCTTCAGGGGCAGTGGGTGCGTATGGTAGTAGATCGTTTGATCCCATTTGCCCGGCGCCATCAGAGAGCGCCGTGTGGCGCGTACTCTCTCCCTTGCCGTGGCGGACCGCATTGAGGCGGTCGTGAGCGAAACACGGAGTTGACGGGCGCGTGCCGAAGAGACTCCGGAAGGTTTCGCATTCGCATGTCCGTGTCCAGTACTGACCAGATCGTCGTGTCCGAGAACGAGAACGAGAACGCACTCGTCGACGTGACGACCGAGGTCACCGAGGCCCCCGAGGCCGCTGACACCCCCCAGACCACCTTCGCCGACCTCGGTCTCCCCGAGGGCATCGTGCGCAAGCTCGCACAGAACGGCGTCACCACCCCCTTCCCGATCCAGACCGCGACCATCCCGGACGCCCTGACCGGCAAGGACATCCTCGGCCGCGGCCGCACCGGCTCCGGCAAGACCCTCTCCTTCGGTCTGCCGACCCTGGCCACGCTGGCCGGCGGGCGCACCCAGAAGCACAAGCCGCGTGCCGTCATCCTCACGCCCACCCGCGAGCTGGCCATGCAGGTCGCCGACGCCCTCCAGCCGTACGGCGACGTCCTCGGCCTGAAGATGAAGGTCGTCTGCGGCGGCACCTCGATGGGCAACCAGATCTACGCCCTCGAGCGCGGCGTCGACGTCCTCGTCGCCACCCCGGGCCGGCTGCGCGACATCATCAACCGCGGCGCCTGCTCCCTGGACGACGTGCAGATCACGGTCCTCGACGAGGCCGACCAGATGTCCGACCTGGGCTTCCTGCCCGAGGTCACCGAGCTGCTCGACCAGGTCCCGGCCGGCGGCCAGCGGATGCTCTTCTCCGCCACCATGGAGAACGAGATCAAGACCCTCGTCGACCGCTACCTGAACGAGCCCGTCCTGCACGAGGTGGACGCGGCCCAGGGCGCGGTGACGACCATGTCGCACCACATCCTCATCGTGAAGCCCAAGGACAAGGCGCCGGTCACCGCCGCGATCGCCTCCCGCAAGGGCCGCACGATCATCTTCGTCCGCACCCAGCTGGGCGCCGACCGCGTCGCCGAGCAGCTGCGCGAGTCCGGCGTGAAGGCCGACGCGCTGCACGGCGGCATGACCCAGGGCGCGCGTACCCGCACGCTGGCCGACTTCAAGGACGGTTACGTCCACGTCCTCGTCGCCACCGACGTCGCCGCCCGCGGTATCCACGTCGACGGCATCGACCTGGTCCTGAACGTGGACCCGGCCGGTGACCACAAGGACTACCTGCACCGCGCCGGCCGCACCGCCCGCGCGGGCCGCACCGGCACCGTCGTCTCCCTGTCGCTGCCGCACCAGCGGCGCCAGATCTTCCGCCTCATGGAGGACGCCGGCGTCGACGCCGCGCGCCACATCATCCAGGGCGCCGGCGCCTTCGACCCGGAGGTCGCCGAGATCACCGGCGCCCGCTCCATGACCGAGGTGCAGGCCGAGTCCGCGGCCAACGCCGCCCAGCAGGCCGAGCGCGAGGTCGCCCAGCTCACCAAGGAGCTGGAGCGCGCCCAGCGCCGCGCGACCGAGCTGCGCGAGGAGGCCGACCGGCTGGTCGTCCGGGCCGCCCGCGAACGCGGTGAGGACCCGGAGACCGCGGTGGCCGAGGCACAGGCGCAGGCGACGGCGGCCCCGGAGTCGGCCGTGGCCGCGGAGCCGGCGGAGCGGGAGACCGAGCGCGAGGAGCGCCCGGCCGCCGCGGCGCCGTACGAGCGCCGGGAGCGTCGCACCTTCGACCGTGACCGTGGCGAGCGGGGCGGCTTCGAGCGTCGTGACGACCGCCGTGACGACCGGGGTGGCCGTGGCTTCGAGCGCCGTGACGACCGCGGTGACCGTGGCGACCGCGGTGGGCGTGGCTTCGAGCGTCGTGACGACCGCGGTGGCCGTCCGTTCGAGCGTCGTGACGAGCGCCGCCCGTTCGACCGTGACCGTGGCGAGCGGGGCGGCTTCGAGCGCCGTGACGACCGCCGTGACGACCGGGGTGGCCGTGGCTTCGAGCGCCGTGACGACCGCGGTGACCGTGGCGACCGCGGTGGGCGTGGCTTCGAGCGTCGTGACGACCGCGGTGGCCGTCCGTTCGAGCGTCGTGACGACCGCGGTGGCCGTCCGTTCGAGCGTCGTGACGACCGCGGTGGCCGTCCGTTCGACCGCGACCGTGACCGTGGTGAGCGGGGCGGCTTCGAGCGCCGTGACGACCGCCCGGGCTTCCGCCGTGACGAGCGCACCGGACACCGGGGCAGCGACCGTCCGTTCAACCGCGACCGCCGCGACGACCGCCCGGGCTTCCGCTCCGGTGGCCACGAGCGTCCCACCGGCCGTCGTGACGACCACCGCGGCACCGGGTCCTTCGGCCGCCGCGAGGACAAGCCGCGCTGGAAGCGCAACGGCTGACGCCGAGTGAGCGAGGAAGGGCCCGTACGACTCCGGTCGTACGGGCCCTTCCGGCATTCCCGGGGTGTTCGCCGGCCCCCGGCCCGGGGGCGCGACAGCGTCACCACCCCCGGCACCCCCCCAGCGGCGAGATCGCGCCCCCTACCCGCCGACGGCCCTATGACGCATGTCACGCCCTCGCGCAGGGAATTGCTGGGGGCATGACAGAAGACGCGAGGGCGGGCGACAGTGCGAGCGAACCGCGGAAGGCGTCCGGCGGCCCCGGCCTGTCCGAAGCCCCCGATCCGCCCGGCGTACCCGGCGTACCCGGCCCGCCCGGTCCGTCCGACGAGGAACGGCTGGCCCAGCTGGGTTACACCCAGGTCCTCGCCCGCCGGATGTCGGCGTTCTCGAACTACGCCGTCTCCTTCACGATCATCTCGGTCCTCTCCGGCTGCCTGACCCTCTACCTCTTCGGCATGACCACCGGCGGCCCCGCCGTGATCACCTGGGGCTGGGTGGTGGTCGGCCTGATGACGCTGTCCGTGGGCCTGGCGATGGCCGAGATCTGCTCGGCGTACCCGACCTCGGCGGGCCTGTACTTCTGGGCCCACCGCCTGGCACCCCCGCGCTCGGCGGCGGCCTGGGCGTGGTTCACCGGCTGGTTCAACGTGCTGGGCCAGGTGGCGGTGACCGCGGGCGTCGACTTCGGCGCGGCCTCCTTCCTCGGCGCCTACCTGAACCTCCAGTTCGGCTTCCGGGTGACCCCGGGCCGCACGGTGGTGCTGTTCGCCGCGATCCTCGTCCTGCACGGCCTGCTGAACACGTTCGGCGTCCGGATCGTCGCGTTCCTGAACGGCGTGAGCGTGTGGTGGCACGTACTCGGGGTGGCGCTGATCGTCACCGCGCTCGCGTTCGTCCCCGACCACCACCGGTCGACGGCGTTCGTCTTCACCGAGTTCGTCAACCGGACGGGCTGGAGCAGCGGTCCGTACGTGGTTCTGCTGGGTCTGCTGATGGCCCAGTACACCTTCACCGGTTACGACGCCTCCGCCCACATGACCGAGGAGACCCACGACGCGGCCACGGCCGGCCCCCGGGGCATCGTCCGCTCGATCTGGACCTCCTGGATCGCCGGGTTCGTCCTCCTGCTGGGCTTCACCTACGCCATCCAGTCGTACGACGCGGAACTGGCCTCCCCCACGGGCGCCCCGCCCGCCCAGATCCTCCTGGACGCCCTCGGTTCCACGGCCGGCAAACTCCTGCTGCTGGTCGTCATCGGCGCCCAGCTCTTCTGCGGCATGGCGTCCGTCACCGCCAACAGCCGCATGATCTACGCCTTCTCGCGGGACGGCGCGCTGCCCTTCTCCCGCGTATGGCACACGGTCAGCCCGCGCACCCGCACCCCCGTGGCGGCGGTCTGGCTGGCCGCGCTCGGCGCCCTGGCCCTCGGCCTGCCCTACCTCATCAACACGACCGCGTACGCCGCGGTGACGTCGATCGCGGTCATCGGGCTGTACATCGCGTACGTCATCCCGACCTTCCTCCGCGTCCGCAAGGGCGCCGCCTTCACCCCCGGTCCCTGGCACCTGGGCCGCTGGTCACGCCCCGTCGGGATCGCCGCGGTGAGCTGGGTGGTGGCGATCACGGTCCTCTTCATGCTCCCGCAGGTCTCCCCGGTCACCTGGAAGACCTTCAACTACGCCCCCGTCGCCGTCCTGGCCGTCCTCGGCTTCGCCGCCACCTGGTGGCTGGCCTCGGCCCGCCACTGGTTCCTGACCCCCGCCTCCGCGCCGGCAGCCACGCCCATCCCGGCCGAAAAGTAACGATCCCGCGCACTCCCGGCCCTCCGACATGGCCGTGTCCCCGATACCCGATCGGAGACACGGCCTCCTCCCGCTATGCTCGGACAGGCAACATCGCCTGGGCCCTTAGCTCAATTGGCAGAGCAGTGGACTTTTAATCCATTGGTTGTGGGTTCGAGTCCCACAGGGCCTACGGCTGCGGGGGAGGGTTCACCCCCTCCGACCTGCTACGCGGCGCCCGAGCCGGCTTCGGCCGACTCGGGCGCCGCGTCGTTCTCCGGACCACGGTCCGCTGCTTGCGCGCTCGCTACCCCGTCGTCAGCCCCGTCAGCCCCGTCAGTTCCGGCAGTTCGGCCAGCGGCAGCGTGTGCTGGGTGTGGAGGACCTTCGCGCGGAGGTAGCGGACGTTGTGGTCCGTGGGGAAGACGCCGGTCGGCACCCGGTCCCGTACGGCCACGCCCAGGGCGCGCAACTGTCCGGCCTTGTCGGGGTTGTTGGAGAGCAGGTCCAGCTCGCTGACGCCGAGGGCGGTGAGCATCTGCGCGGCGGCCGTGTAGTCGCGGGCGTCCTCGGGGAGGCCGAGGGCGGCGTTCGCCTCGTAGGTGTCGAGGCCCTGGTCCTGGAGGGCGTAGGCGTCGAGCTTGTTGTAGAGGCCGATGCCGCGGCCCTCCTGGCGGAGGTAGAGCAGGATGCCGCCGCGGCCGGCGATGCGCTCGACCGCCTCGCGCAGCTGGGCGCCGCAGTCGCAGCGGGCCGAGCCGAAGACGTCGCCGGTGAGGCACTCGGAGTGCAGGCGCACCAGCGGGACCGGGCCGGGGTCGCCGAGGACGACGGCGATGTGCTCCTGGTCGTCGGCGAGACCGTGGAAGGTGACGAGTTCGGCGTCCGCGCCGTAGCCGTCGGCGAAGCGCAGCGGTACCCGGACGCGGGCGCGCGGGGTGGCGGCGGGGATGTCGGGCATGCGTGGGGTCTCCGTGTCTGCTGTCTGCTTCAGGTTTGAAGCAGCTGCCGGCTCCGGACCCTACCTCATGCTTTAAAGTTCAAGCAATGTCGCGTGGCGCGCTAGCCCGAACAGGGCGACGACCGCCGGCGCCACGGCACGTCCTCCGCCGCGGCCCCGCCTTCGCCGTCCTCCCCCTGGAGGCCGCGCGCGATCCCCGCGCAGATCTCCTCGAGCTGCCCCACCTGCTCCGGGGTCAGCCGGTCGAACAGTGTGGCGCGCACCGTCTCGACGTGCCCCGGCGCCGTACGCTCCAGTACGGCCATCCCCTCGTCCGTCAGCACCGCGAGCGAGCTGCGCCGGTCCTGGCCGCAGGTCTCCCGGCGCACCAGGCCGTCCCGTTCCAGCCGGGTCACCCCGTACGTCAGCCTGCTCCGCGTGATCTTCAGCGTCTCGGCGAGGTCGGTCATGCGCAGTCGCCGGCCGGGGGCCTCGGAGAGGTTGGCCAGTACGGAGTAGAACAGGTGGGCCATGCCCCCCTCCTGCTGGAGCTGCCGGTCGATCGCGTCCTCCAGCAACCGGGACGCGGCGAGGTAGGCGCGCCAGGCGCGCTGCTCCTGCGGAGTGAGCCAGCGGGTCGTCATGCCGCCAGTGTAGGTTTGTTCCAACTTTGAACCAAGACTTCGGCCGGTCCACCGGGCCGCCGCGAGGGAGTACGCCGATGCCCCTGCCGTACGTACTGCTGTCCGCCGCCGTCTCCCTCGACGGCTACCTGGACGACACCGGCCCCGAACGGCTCCTGCTGTCCGGCCCGGCCGACTTCGACCGGGTCGACGCGGTACGGGCCTCCGCCGACGCCATCCTGATCGGCGCCGGCACGATCCGCGCCGACAACCCGCGTCTGCTGGTCAACTCCGCCGAGCGGCGCGCGGCGCGGGTCGCGGCGGGCCGGCCGGCGTACCCGCTGAAGGTGACGGTCACCGCCTCCGGCGACCTCGACCCGGGCGCCCACTTCTGGCACACCGGCGGCGACAAGCTCGTCTGCACCACCGACGCCGGCGCCGGCCGGGCCGCGCGTCTCCTCGGCGGCACCGCCGACGTCGTGGCGCTCGGCCCCGTCCTGGACTGGCGGGCCCTGCTGGAGCATCTGCACGACGTGCGGGGCGTCGAGCGCCTGATGGTCGAGGGCGGCGGCCAGGTCCACACCCAGCTGCTCCAGCAGGACCTCGCCGACGAACTCCAGCTCGTCCTCGCCCCGCTCCTCGTCGGCGACCCCGCGGCCCCGCGCCTGTTCGGCCCCGGCGCCTACCAGGACGGACGCCTGCGCCTGACCGAGACCCGCCGTATCGAGGACGTCGTCCTCATGCGCTACGAGCCCACGGCCCCCGGCACCGGTCCGGTCCCCACCCCGGCCGACCGTCACTGGCTGCGCACCGCCTGCGAACTCGCCGCCCTGTGCCCGCCCTCCCGGACGGCGTTCAGTGTGGGCGCGGTCGTGGTCGCCGCGGACGGTACGGAGCTGGCCCGCGGCCACTCCCGCGAAGGCGCCGACCCTGTGGTCCACGCGGAGGAGGCGGCCCTCGCGAAGACCGACCCGGCCGACCCGCGCCTGCCCGGCGCCACGGTCTACAGCAGCCTGGAACCCTGCGCCCGCCGCGCCTCCCGCCCCGCCCCCTGCGCCGAGCTGATCCTGCGGGCCGGGGTGCGCCGGGTGGTCACGGCGTGGCGGGAGCCCGACACGTTCGTCGCGGCGGCCGACGGCTCGGGTGTGCTGACCGGCGCGGGCGCCCGGGTCGTCGTACTGCCGGAGCTGGAGTCCCTCGCCAAGGCGCCGAACGGGCATCTGCTCGCCGGATGACACTCAGGGCCGGAATCCATTGGATTCCGGCCCTGAGTTCCAGTAGCGGGGACAGGATTTGAACCTGCGACCTCTGGGTTATGAGCCCAGCGAGCTACCGAGCTGCTCCACCCCGCGTCGTTGTGTCTCTACTGTACGCCATCCACAGGGTGCGATGCACATCGCTTCCGCGGCCCCCCGGCAGCTGTGACGGACCGTGATCGGGTGGGCCCTGTGCGGTGACGGTCGAGTCACCATCAAAGCCGCGAGTGACTCCTGTACGTCGGTCAACTCGCCCGCTTTGTGCATGTCATGACCGGTAAATCCCCAGGTTTGAACATTGATGATCATGGCGAACAGCTTGGAAAGTGACTGGCGGGTCTATTAACGTTCGATAACGCAGCGCGGTCGTCCCAGCCGTCACCGACGGCTCCGCGCGCACGCGCCGAATCCCGCAAGGGAACCGGGGAACCACCACCCTGGGGTGAATCTCGCGAACGCCGACGTGGAGCCCACACGGTCCACGACCGGTATACGCGCGTAGGAGACCTTCCCGCTCCGAACCCGTCAGCTAACCCGGTAGGCGGCGGAAGGAAAGGAGCACGCCCGCGTGGCGTCCAACCGCCCTGCCCCCGAAATCCCGTTCGTGCCGGCTCGGCGCGAGACCGAGACCTTCGGCTACGACGCCCACCGGGCCGACGCGGGCCCCTGGGAGGAGTGGAACCCCACCGAGGACTCCGTCGCCCCGGTCCGCGGCCGGCACCGGGTCGCCAAGCAGCGCGGCGGCTTCGCCCGCAGCTCCACCGTCCTCGGCGTCGGCGTGATGGCCGCGGTCGGCGCGGGCGGCATGGCCAGCGCCAACACCGGCAAGCCGCCGGTCTCCCTCTCCCTGCCGGACCTGCCCTCCGTCGGCTCCCTCTTCGGCGACACCGCCACCGAGGCGCCGCAGACCGCCACGACCGCGCTCAGCAGCGTCGGCGTGGCCTCCGCCGAGGACCAGCGGGACACCGACGCGGGCGAGGCCCTGCGCAACCGGATCATGGCCCAGGCCGAGCAGCAGCAGGGCCAGGCCGACAACAAGGCCACCGCCGTCGCCCTCGCCGCCGCCGAGAAGCAGAGCGCGGCCGCCGCCGCCCAGGCCGAGAAGGAGGCCGCCGCGAAGGCGGCCGAGGCCAAGGGCGAGGCGGAGGCCGCCGCCGCGAAGAAGGCGGACCAGAAGGCCGCGAAGGCGGCCGAGGAGAAGCGGCTGGCCGAGCCGGCGAAGCCGGCCGGGAAGTACACGCTGCCCACCTCCTCCTACACGATCACCTCGACGTTCGGCCAGGCCGGCACGATGTGGTCCTCCGGCCACCACACCGGCCTGGACTTCGCCGCCCCCACCGGCACCCTCATCAAGGCCATCCACGGTGGCACGATCACCGAGGCGGGCTGGGCCGGCTCCTACGGCTACCGCACGATCCTCACCCTGGACGACGGCACCGAACTGTGGTTCTGCCACCAGTCCTCGATCAACGTCACGGCCGGCCAGAAGGTCACCACCGGCGAGGTCATCGGCCGGGTCGGCGCCACCGGCAACGTCACCGGCCCGCACCTGCACCTGGAGGTCCACCCCGGCGGCCAGGCCGCCGCCATCGACCCGATGGCGTGGCTGCGGGACAAGGGCCTCACCCCCTGACGGTTTTGCGGGAACTTGGCGCCGGCGGCGGATTGTGATCATCGCCGCCGGCGTTGTAGTGACGTATGACCTCACTGACATCACTCCGCACACTCGGCTCCTCCGACCTCCGGGTCTTCCCGCTCGCCCTCGGCGGCAACGTCTTCGGCTGGACCGCCGACGAGCAGGCCTCCTTCGCCGTCCTCGACGCCTACACGGCCGCCGGCGGCAACTTCATCGACACCGCCGACTCCTACTCCGCCTGGATCGAGGGCAACCGGGGCGGCGAGTCGGAGACGATCATCGGCAAGTGGATCAAGGCCCGCGGCAACCGCGACGACGTCGTCATCGCCACCAAGGTCAGCCAGCACCCCGAGTACCGGGGCCTGTCCGCGGCGAACATCAAGGCCGCCGCCGACGCCTCGCTGCGCCGTCTGGAAACCGACCGCATCGACCTCTACTACACCCACTTCGACCAGCCCGAGGTGCCGGTCGAGGAGATCATCGGCGCGCTGGACGAGCTGGTGAAGGCGGGCAAGGTCCGGCACATCGCCGCCTCCAACATCAGCCCCGAGCGCCTCCGGGCCTCCCTCGACCACTCCGACCGCGAGGGCCTGGCCCGCTACGTCGCCCTCCAGCCCCACTACAACCTGGTCTCCCGCGACACGTACGAGGGCCCGCTCCAGGACCTCGCCGCCCGCGAGAACCTGGCCGCCGTCCCCTACTTCTCCCTCGCGTCGGGCTTCCTCACCGGCAAGTACCGCCCCGGTACGACCGTCGACAGCGCCCGCGCCGGTACGGCCCGCAAGTACGCGGACTCCGAGGGCGGCCGGCGGGTCCTGGCGGCCCTGGACGACATCGCCGCCGCCCACGAGGTCCCGGTCGCCACGGTCGCGCTGGCCTGGCTGGCCGCCCAGCCGACCGTCACGGCCCCGATCGCCTCGGCACGCACGGTGGAACAGCTCCCGGCGCTGCTGGGTGTGGCGGACCTGACGCTCACGGACGACGAGCTGGCCACCCTGACCACGGCCTCCGCGTAGCCCCCCGGCCCGCCCCGGCCGATCCGCCCCGGCCGTCCCGTCCGGCTATGTCCGGTACGGGTTGTAGGCCGGGTGGGCGCCCGCCGGGGCGCCCTGCCAGTACGGCACGGGGCCCACGTACACCGGGCGGGCCGGCGTGGCGGCCCGCGCCGCGTACTCCAGTGCCGGGCGTGCCGGTTCCCTGCGCCGCCACAGCTCGTCCAGCAGCTCCCGCTCCCGTACGACGAAGTCGGCCCCGGCCCGCCCGCGCCGCCCCCGGTGCCGCAGGAACGCCAGCGAGGTCGCGTACGCCTCGTAGCGCGCCACCTCCCGCGCCGCCGGCCGGCCGAGGTGGTGCCGGGCGTAGTCCCGGGCCATCCGCCGCGCCCGCATCGACCCGAGCGCGAACGGCTCGCCCGGGCCCAGCCATCCGGCCAGTACGTACGCGGGGAGTTCCGCGCGCACCGTCCGCAGCTCCCGCTGCCGCGTCCAGATCGCGAGCCAGGTCAGCAGCGCGAACGCGGGCAGCATGAAGGCGGCGTAGACGGCGAAGAACCCGTACCGGCCGAACGTGGAGGAGCCGTTCCAGAAGGCGTGCATGCTCATCGCGAGCAGCAGTCCGCAGACCGGCAGCAGGGCCCGCCGCACACGCTGCCGCTCGCCGGAGCGCGCTGCGACACCGAAACCGATGCCGGTCAGGACCGTGAACAGGGGGTGCGCGAACGGCGACATCACGATGCGCACGAAGAAGGTCGCGGCGGTGACCGAGGCGATGCCACGGCCGCCGGTGAGCTGGTCCGTCCCGAAGGCCGTGCCGAGGTAGAGGATGTTCTCGGTGAACGCGAACCCGGTGGCGGTGATCCCCGCTATCACCACACCGTCCACGATCCCGGTGAAGTGGCGTCTGCGGAAGAGGAAGACCAGCAGGACGGCCGCGGCCTTCGCGGACTCCTCGACGATCGGCGCTATCACGGTGGCGCCGAGGGTGTCGGCGCCGGCCGGGTCCGCGGTCGAGGTGGCGATCCACCGGGTGGCGAAGCTGTTGGCGACGATGGCTATCAGCGCCGCCGCGCACGCTCCCCAGGCGAGGGCGAAGACCAGGTTCCGCCAGGGCCCCGGCTCCACCCGGTCCAGCCACCGGAACGCGGCTATCAGCCAGGGCACGGGCAGCACGGCCAGCCCGAGCCCGACGACGAAGCCCTCCGTGCCGGTCTGGCGCCGCACGAGCGCCAGGATGACCAGCCCCGACAGCGCCAGCAGCGTGCTCAGCGCCCCGTACCGCACCCACCTGCGCTGCCACCAGTGCGGATGGCGGAGCACACCGTCGCCGGGGCGCGGGGGATACGTCGGGAACGGGGGACTGGTGGCCACGGCATCGACCCTAACGGTGAGGGGACGAGGGGCAGGAGCGGATTACCGGTCCGGGCGCGGTGCCGGACTCATCGCTCCCGGTGCGGGACGCGCCGGAACAGCAGGTCGTTCACCACATGACCCTTGTCCAGGCCCTGTCCCTCGAAACGGGTCAGCGGCCGGAACCCGGGGCGCGGGGCGAAACCGCCCTCTGCCCGCGTGTTCTCGAAGTCGGGGTGCGCGCCGAGCACCTCGAGCATCTGTTCGGCGTAGGGCTCCCAGTCGGTCGCGCAGTGCACGATCGCGCCGGGCTTCAGCCGGGCCGCGGCCAGGGTGAGGAACTCGGGCTGGATGAGGCGCCGCTTGTGGTGCCGCTTCTTGGGCCAGGGATCGGGGAAGTAGACGCGCAGCCCGTCCAGCGCGTCGGGGCGCAGCATCTCCCGGAGCAGGATGATCGCGTCGCCGTTGCCCACCCGGACGTTGGACAGCCCGTCGCGCTCCGCCAGATTGAGCAGGTTGCCCTGCCCCGGGGTGTGCACGTCCACGGCCAGGATGTTGGTGCCCGGGTCGGCCGCGGCCATCCGCGCGGTCGCCTCGCCCATCCCGAACCCGATCTCCAGGACCACGGGACGGTCGTTCCCGAACAGCTCGCCGAGGTCGATGACCCGCTGCCCGTCGATGTCCAGCCCCCAGGTGGGCCACAGCCGCTGGAGGGCGTCGGCCTGCCCGGCCGTCACCCGGCTGCGCCGCGGCTGGAAGCTGCGGATCCGCCGCTCGAAGTGGGAGCCGGCGGGATCGGCCCTGGGCCCGTCCGGGAACCGCGGCTCGCCCCGGGTCCGGGTGTGCCGGACGGACTCACCGGGATCGTGCGATGCCGAGGGCGGGGCGTCGGGGGCGTTCAGGGAGTCAGACACAGTACGACCGATTTTACGGCGCCCCGCGAGGCCGCCCTCCTACCCGAGCAGGCCCAGCGCCCGGCGTCCGACCTCCCTGCCGATCGGCAGGGACGCGGTGGCCGCGGGGGACGGCGCGTTGAGCACGTGCACGGTCCGCGGCCCCTCCTCGATGAGGAAGTCGTCCACCAGCGTCCCGTCCCGCAGCACCGCCTGGGCCCGCACCCCGGCGGGGGCCCGCACCAGGTCACCGGCCTCCACGCCGGGCAGCAGTCTTCGTACGGCCGCCAGGAACGCTCTTCTGGACACCGACCGCCGCAGCTCACCCGCCCCGTAGCGCCAGTGCCGCCGGGCGATCGTCCACGACCCCGGCCACGCGAGCGTCCCGGCCAGCTCCCGGGGCCGTACGACCCCCCAGCCGTACCCCTCGCGGGCCAGCGCCGGGACCGCGTTCGGCCCGATGTGCACACTCCCGTCGATCCCACGCGTCAGATGCACCCCCAGGAACGGGAACGCCGGATCCGGCACCGGATACACCAGTCCCCGCACCAGCTCCGGCCGCGCCAGCTCGTAGTACTCCCCGCGGAACGGCACGATCCGCACCCCGGGCTCGTCCCCGGTGAGGCGGGCCACCTCGTCGCAGTGCAGCCCGGCGCAGTTGACCAGCACGCGCGCGCGGACGACGTCCCCGGCCGCGGTGAGCACGGCCACGCCGCGCTCCGGCCGCCGGTCCACCCGTACGACCCGCGCGCCGTACCGGATCTCCGCCCCGGACGCCCGCGCCAGCTCGCGCGCGACGCCCACGAAGTCACAGACCCCGGTCGTCCCCACGTGTATGGCGGCGAGCCCGCGCACCTCCGGCTCGTACTCGCTGATCTGCGCGGGTCCCAGCTCGCGCACCGGGATGCCGTTCTCGCGGCCCCGCTGCACCAGCGCGTGCAGCCGCGGCAGCTCCTCCCGCACGGTCGCCACGATCAGCTTGCCGGTGACGGCGTGCGCGATGCCGTACTCGGCGCAGAACTTCACCATCTCCGCGGCGCCCCGCACCGCGTACCGCGCCTTCAGGGAGCCCGGGCGGTAGTAGATCCCGCTGTGGATGACGCCGCTGTTGCGTCCCGTCTGGTGCCGGGCCGGGCCGGGCTCCTTCTCCAGGACCGTCACGCGCGTACCCGGTGCGGCGCGCGTGATCGCGTACGCCGTCGACAGCCCGACGATCCCGCCACCGATCACGAGCACATCACAGTCGTACGCCCCGGCCCGCACCTGCACCACCTCCGCCCTCGATAGTGCACTGCGCCACTGACAGTGGCTTCAAACGCCGGCCGGCGCCGGTGCCCCGGGGCGTCACCGGCAGCGGACGCCGCGGTGCCGCTACGCCGGGGTCACCAGCAGCGGCCGGGCCCGCTCCCGCAACTCCACCACCCGCGGCTCGTCCCCGTACGGCTCCAGGCGGTGCAGCAGGTCCTTCACGTACTCGGTGGTGCGGGCGGAGGAGATCCGTCCGGCCACCTCCACGGCCCGCACCCCCTGCTCGCAGGCCGCGTCGAGGTTCCCCGACTCCAGTTCGGCCACCGCCGAGACGACGAGCCGCAGCCCGTGCGAGCGCACGAACTCCTCCGTCGGTTTCGACAGCGCCTGCTCGGTGAACCGCCGGACCTGCCGCGGCGCCTTCAGGTCGCGGTAGCACTCGGCGGCGTCGGCGGCGAACCGGTCGTATCCGTAGAAACCGAGCCAGGAGGGATCGTTGTCGCCCTCCCTGGACCGCTCCAGCCACCCCTCGGCGGCCTTCAGTGCCGCGCCCGCCGCCTGCGCGTCCCCCGCGCGCGCGTGGGCCCGCGCCTCGATCAGCCGGAAGAAGCTCATGGTGCGGGCGGTCGCCAGCCCCCGGTTGCGCTCCAGGGCCGCCTGCGCGAGATCCACGCCCTCGTCGCCGAAGCCCCGGTAGGTGGCCTGCAACGACATGGAGGCGAGGACGTATCCGCCGAGCGGGACGTCGGCCGCCGCGCGCGCGAGGCGCAGCGCCTGGATGTAGTACCGCTGGGCGGCCTCCTGCTGGCCGGTGTCGAAGGCCATCCAGCCGGCGAGCCGGGTGAGTTCGGCGGAGGCGCCGAACAGGGCGCGGCCGACCTCGTCGGAGTAGGAGCCGAGCAGCAGCGGCGCCGCCTCCACCCGCAGGCACTCGGGCACCATGGACGAACGCCAGTCGCCGCCTCCGTATTTGGAGTCCCAGCGCCTGGCGTCCTCCGCGGCTTCCCGCAGCTTCTGAACATCGCTGTGGCCGACTTTGATCGGTGCGCCCGATTCCTCGGCGGATGCCGTCTCGCGCGCGACCGAGCTGTCGGCGGGGGTTATCAGCCATCGTGAGGCGGGTGTCGCGTACGCGCTGACCGCGAACGACCCGGCGAGCGACTGCCAGATGCCGCCGGCGCCGGACCGGCGGCCGGCGAGGTCGAGGCGGTACAGCTCCGTCGCCGACTTCACCGCCTGTCCCACGTCTCTGGGGAAGGCGAGGCCCACCTCGGGCGCGGGGTCCGCGTCCGCCAGGCCTATCTCGTGCAGCGGCACCGGGCGGCCGAGTTTCTGCCCGATGGCGGCGGCGATGAGGTGGGGTGCCGCGCCCTGGGGCACCATGCCCTTCGACACCCAGCGCGCCACCGACGTCTTGTCGTAGCGAAGCGTCAACCCGCGCTGGGCGCCCAGGTCGTTGACGCGCCGCGCGAGTCCTGCGTTGCTGATTCCCGCGAGGGCGAGAACGGCGCCGAGTTTTTCGTTCGGCCCGCGTTGCTCCCTGGACATGCGCCACCCCTCGACACAGACGGCTGCCGCGATGGCATAACCGCGCGGCATTCGTAAACCCAGCGTAGTTCGCCGCATCCCAAGCGTTAAGGGGCATTCTTCCGGATGGCGGGATTGTGGTCCGTACGGCAGTACGGTCCTGTACGCACCGTGCACGGCCCGCCGTCGCGTGCCCCCGCGCATGTGGCCGTGCGCCCGCCCGTGCGCTCTTCTCCGGCCACCGGGGGAGCGGTTCCATGGCTTCTGCGTGGGTCGGCCCGCTGTACTGGATCCAATGGGCTGGGGGACACCGCCGCCTTCATCCCCGCGGGTGGCGGACCGGTCCGGGAGGCGATGCCCGCCTCCCGGACTGTGCGTCGCGCGCGCGCCGCCTCGCGCTCCGCAGGCCTGTACGGAGCGTGCTCATATCGGTTGCCGCTCCGCGTAATTGGCCGAAAATCGCCCCCCGTTCCGGACCTCGGATTTCCGCTCCCACCACGTAACTTGAGGGCGCGTGGGGCGGTTTGGGGGAGCGCACTGGGGGCGCATTCGCGCCGCACCCGTCGGGCACCGCCCGGAACAAGATCCCCTCACCCGCCCGGGCCACCGGCCAACTCCCCTGGCACGTGCCACGAACTTCCCCCGGTCCAAGGCGGCACCGCCGCCCCACCCCGGCGCGTTCTTCATGGCAGCATGGGGATCCGGTTCGTACGGTGCACTGGTTGTCCACAGCGTGTGGAGGCGTCGATGCGGTGGTTGGTGGGGTGGAGCAGCACCGCCGCGGGCACCGCCGGGACCGGCACCGCGGGCGCCACCGGATACGACGGCGAAACCCTGCGCCCGGTCGGATCACAGCTCCTGTGGGGCGACCCGGACCCGCTGTGGGCCGTCGGCGACTGGCGCCCGGACGAGGTCCGCGTGGTGCACGCCGACCCGCAGCACCGCATCGCCGTCCTCGGCATCTGCGGCGCCACCGACGAGGAACTGCGGCGCGGCCTGGTCACCGCGCGCGGGGGCGCCCTGCGCCATCTGACCGGCTGGCCCGGCAGCTACACGGCCGTCGTCCAGGCCGGCCGCCGCATCACCGTCTGCGGTGATCTCGCCGGCGCCCGGCCCGTGTTCCACACCCCCTGGGCCGGCGGTACGGCCTACGCCACGGCCGCCCTGCCCCTCGCCGACCTCATCGAGGCCAACCTCGACTTCACCCACCTCGCCGCCCTGCTCGCCGCCCCCGACGTACCGGCCGCGCTGCGCGACACCACCCCGTACGAGGGCGTACGGCGGATCCCGCCGGGACACGCGCTGGTGCTGCGCGCCGGAGCGCGGGAGATCGCCGGGTACGAGCCGGTCGCCTCCCTCGCCGTGGCCGCGCCCGCGGCCGACCCCGACCGCGCCGTGGACGCCGTACGGGACGCCCTCGTGGAGGCCGTCCGCACCCGGCTCTCCGCACCCCGGCACGTGCCCGACCTCGACCCCGGACCGGTGCCCGGCATGGGACCCGCCGAGCGCCGGGCCGCGCGCGGGATGCCGGTGCCCGGCATCGGCGCCGACCTGTCCGGCGGCCCCGCCTCCGGCACCCTCGCGCTGCTGGCCGCCGGGCTGCCCGGCAGACCCGGCACGCTCCTCGGCCACGGCACCGGCGCGGGCGAACGGCTCCTCGCCGTCACCTTCAACGACCTCGCCGTGGCCGGCCGCGAGGCCGAACTCCAGCGCGCCGGCGCCCTCGCCGCCACCCCCCGGCTGCACCACGTCGTGGTCACCGGCGGCGAGGAGACCCTGCCCTACGCCGGCCTCGACGGCCCCCTGACCGACGAACCCGGACCCTCCCTGGTGCTGGCCGCCCGGCACCGCGCCCGGCTCGCCGCCGGCAGCGCCGACCACTTCACCGGCCACGGCGCCCGCCAGGTCCTGGACGCCCACCCCGCCCGCCTCGCCGACCTCCTGATGGACCGCCGGCGGCGCAACCTGGTCCGGCCGGTCGCCGCGCTCGCCCGGGCCGACGGCTCGGTGATGGTCCCCGCGCGCGTGTACGGCGCGGCCCGGCGGCTCGCCCGCACCCCCTACCGGGCGGGCCTGGAGGCGCTGGCCGAGCGGCTGATGCGGCGCCGCTTCGACGAGCCCAAGGGCGCGGTCGGCGCGTCGCTCGCCGCGCTGACCTGGGCCGCACCGGGACCGGCCGCGCGCTGGCTGACGGGTGAGGCGCTGGCTGAAGTATCGGTTCTGCTCCAGGCGGAGGCCGACCGCTCCGGGACCGGCGCGCAGCGGCCCGGCGACTACCGCGCGCGTGCGGCGCTCGCCCGGCACGCCGCCGACCTCCGCGTGCTGGAACAGGCCGCGGAGGTCCGCTCCCAGCGGCTGCACGCGCCGTTCCTCGACAACCAGGTCGTCCGCGCCTGCCGCGCCCTGCCCGAAGCCCTGCGCGTCCAGCCCGGCGCGCGGACCGCCATCCTCCGTACGGTCCTGGCGGGCTCCGGCGTCACCGACCTCCCGCCCGGCTGGGGCACCCCCTCCCACGGCTCCTCGGCGGCCGCCGCCCGCGCGGGTCTCCGCGTCGCCGCCGACTCCCTCGTGGACCTCTTCTCCAGCCCCCTCCTGGCCGACGCCGGGCTGGTCGAGGCCCGCGTCGTCCGCAAGGCCCTGCGCACCGCCGCGGCGGGCGATCCCCTGCCCCTCGACGGACTCGCCGGCCTCGTCTCCCTCGAACTCTGGCTCCACCGCCTGCTCGCCCGACGCGGCACGTGCTGGACGGGCACGCCGTCCCGCTCCCGGGCGGTGCCCTCCGGGATCCAGCCGAGGCGGGGAGCACTGACACCGGGGGTGTGAGCGCTCCGGGCTCCGGGTCGGTGTGGCGGCGGGGTGTGGGGCTGGTCGGGCGGTTCCTCGGGCCCCTGGGGGGGTTGGTGTGGGCGTGCGTGCAGGGCGCCGTGGTGGTGGGCGGTTGTGTGGCTGCGGGGTGTGGGGACTGGTCGCGCGGTTCCTCGCGCCTCTGGGGGTCGGTGTGGGCGTGCGTGCAGGGCACCGTGGTGGTGGGCGGTTGCGCGGCTGCGGGGTGTAGGGGCTGGTCACGCAGGCCCCCGCGACCCTGGGGAGTTGGTGTCCGCGCCGTCGGCGCGGGCAGGCGTGCCGCTGGGGCGGCACGGGTGGGCGCGGCGGCGCCCCGCGAGCGCGGGTGAGTGACCCCGCCCCCGCCCGGGACAGCGCCGGGGACCCCGTCGGAGGGGGTGAGCGGGGCGGCCCCGACCGGTGGCCGCGACCCGCCCGTCGGGAAACCCCCGTGCCTCGGCTGCCGTCTCCCCGCGACAATGACCTGGTGCGGTACCGAATCCTGGGCGTGACCCAAGCGACAGACGATCAGGGCACCCCCCTGTCCATCGGCGGCCCGCGCCTGCGTAGGCTCCTCGCCGCCCTCGCCCTGCGTCCCGGCCGCATCACCACCCCCGACACCCTCATCGGCGAGATCTGGGCGGACGACCCGCCCCACGACGCCCCCGCCGCCCTCCAGGCGCTCGTCGGCCGTCTCCGCCGTACCCTCGGCAGGGACGCCGTCACCTCCGCGCCCGGCGGCTACCGGCTGGAAGCGGCCGAGGACGACGTGGACCTCCACGTCTTCGAGCGGCTCACCCGCGCCGGCACCGACGCCCTCGCCGCCGGCGACCCGGCCACCGCCCACCGCACACTCACCGAGGCCCTCGCCCTCTGGCACGGCCCGGCCCTCGCAGACCTCCCCGACCGCACCGCCGCCACCCGACCGGACGCCCTCCGTCTGGACGCGGCCCGCGCCCGCGCCGCCGCCGCGCTCGCCCTCGGCCGCGCCCGGGAGGCCGTACCGGAGCTGAGGGAACTGACCACGGCGCACCCGTACGACGAATCCCTGCACGCCCTCCTGATCCGCGCCCTGCGGGACGCGGGCCGCCCGGCCGACGCCCTCGCCGCCCACGAGTCCGTCCGCCGCACCCTCGCCGACACCCTGGGCACCGACCCCGGCCCGGAACTCCGCGCCCTGCACACCGCGTTGCTGCGACAGGAGAACCCGGCGGACCGACCGCACCCGGAGGTACCGCACCGCGCCCCGCCTCCCGGGCGCACCGGGAATCTGCGCCCCCGCCTGACGTCCTTCGTCGGCCGGGAACGGGAGCTGGCGGCCCTTCGTTCGGAAGTGCACAGGGCCCGCCTGGTCACGCTCACCGGACCGGGCGGCTCCGGGAAGACCCGCCTCGCCGAGGAGGCCGCCGCCGCGTTCCCCTCGGCCCGGATGGCCGAGCTGGCCCCGCTCGACCGGCCGGAGGCGGTGCCCGACGCGGTGGTCAGCGCCCTCGGCATACGCGAGACCGTGCTGCTGGGCAACGAACTGGCGACCCAGCCGGCCGACCCCACGGCCCTGCTGGTCGAGTACTGCGCCCCGCGCAGCCAACTCCTGGTGCTCGACAACTGCGAGCACGTCATCGGCGCGGCGGCCACCCTCGCCGAGACCCTCCTCACCCACTGCCCCGGCCTCACGATCCTCGCGACCAGCCGTGAACCCCTGGGCGTCCCCGGCGAGTCGGTGCGCCCGGTGGAGCCGCTCGCCCCGGAGCAGGCGCACCACCTCTTCGCCGAGCGCGCGAGGGCCGTCCGCCCCGACGCCGACGCCGTGCTCGGCGACACCGCGGCCGTGACGGAGATCTGCCGCCGCCTGGACGGGCTGCCGCTCGCCATCGAGCTGGCCGCGGCCCGGCTCAGGCTGCTGACCCCACGCCAGATCGCCGACCGGCTGGACGACCGCTTCCGTCTGCTCACCGCCGGCAGCCGCACGGTCCTGCCCCGCCAGCAGACCCTGCGCGCGGTCGTCGACTGGTCCTGGGACCTGCTGGACGAGGGGGAACGGACGGTCCTGCGCGAGGTGTCGGTGTTCGCCGGCGGCTGGGACCTCGCCGCGGCCGAGGCCGTGTGCACCGGGCCGGTGGCGGAGCTGATGGGTGCGCTGGTCGACAAGTCCCTCGTGGTCGCCGCCCCGCACGGCCCCGACGGCGCCGCCTCCGGCATGCGCTACCGCATGCTGGAGACCATCCACGAGTACGCCACCGAGCGTGCCGCCGAGGTCCCCGGCCTGCGCGCGGCGGCCGAGCGACGCCACCGCGCGTGGGTGCGGGCGCTGGTGGAGGAGGCGGAGCCGCGACTGCGGTCGGCGGCCCAGCTGCCCTGGATCTCGCGGCTGGAGACCGAGCTGGACAACGTCCGCGCGGCCCTGGACCGCGCGGTGCGCGCGGGCGACGAGGCCGGGGCGGGCGCCGTCGTCCTGGCCATCGGCTGGTTCTGGTGGCTGCGCAACCACCGCCAGGAGGCCGTGGCGTGGGTACGGCTGGTCCTCCGCCTGGGCGTCGCCCTGGACGCCGTGTCCGCGGGCGCGCCGGAGGGTGACCTGATGGCGCTCACCGAGTCGGCCGATCCGGTGGGCGCCTTCCTCGCCGCCCCGGACGGCGAGGCCGGGCATCCGCTGCACGAGCTGCGGACGGACCTGCGCATGCTCGACCTGTTCCTGACGTCCGACTCGGGGACGGAGAGCCTCACGGCCGACGACCGGGCCCCGCGGTACATCGCGCGCGTACGCGCCGCCTACGAACCGGGCGGCCCGCGGGCGGCCCGGCTCCCGGGCCTGGTCTGGCCGCTGACCGCCCACTACCTGGGCGGCCCGGCCGACGTCCACCCGGACCTGACCCAGGCCGTCGCCAACTGCCGCCGCTACGGCGGTCCCTGGGAGGTCGGGGTCGCCCTGATGTTCCGCACCCACGTGACCGTCGACTCGCCGGGCAACCTCGAGGGCGTCGACGAGGACCTGGCCGAGCTGCGGCAGCTGAGCCGGCGCGTGGGTGACCGCTGGATGCGGGCCCAGGTGTGCGGCGCGGCCGGCGAGGCGGCCATGGCCCGCGGCCGGTTCGACGACGCACGCGCCGAGTACGAGGAGGCCCTGCGGCTCGCCTACGAGGTCGGCGCGTACGCGGAGTCCCCGTTCCTGCTGGCCCGCCTCGCCGAGATCTCCTACCGCTCCGGCGACCGGAAGGCCGCGCTCGCCGCCCTGGACGAGGCGGAAACGGCCGCCGACCGGTACACGGTGCCGGAGTCACGCGCCTTCGTCCTGCTGCTGCGCGCCCACCTCGCCCTGCAAGACGGCTGCACCGCCCGCGCCCGCGAGCTGTACGAGGCGATGTGCGCGGCCGTGCGGGGCGGTACCCCGCCCCCGCAGTTCGTGGCGGCCCAGCGTACGGTCGAGGTGCTGCTCACGGCCGACGAGTCGGGTCCGGCGCACGCCCTGCCGGTCGTGGTGGAGGCCCTGCGCGAGGCCGCGGAGCAGGGGTGCGGCGAGTCGATCACGGCCGGGCTGGTGGACGTCGCCGCCGGCCTGCTGGCCCGGCACGGTGATCTGCCGGGCGCCGTCCGGCTGTTCGCCGCCGCGGACCACTGGCGGGACGGCCGCCGGCGGCCCGAGCCGGAGCGCAGTGACGCCGCCCGGGTGCGCGCGGGCGCCCGCGCGGCCCTCCCGGCCGACCGCTACGCGGCCGAGAGCGCCCGGGGCGCGTCCCTCGGCGTCGCGGACGTCCTGCGTGAGCTGGGCGCCCCGGCTGCCGTCGAGTGAGGCGGGGGGCGCCCGGGCCGGCCCGACCTAGCAGGTGAACCGGGACTCCGCCCAGTCCGCGAGCGCCGCCCGGTCGAAGGCGGTGCGGTACGGCTCCACCACGAGCCGTACGGTCCGGCGGCCGGTGAGGTCCACATGGACGGGGACGGCCCGGTCGCGGCCCTCGACCGTGGCGGACCGCCAGAGCCGGGCCCCGTCGGCGTAGACGGAGAACGAGACCCTGCCGAGGCCGAGGGTGAGGTCGTCGACGCCGGCCAGCGCGTCGTAGGCGGTGCACCGGCGGTTGAGGGCGATGGTGACGGAGGACCGGCCCGACACGGTCACCCCGTGCGCGTACCGGCTGCCGCCGGCCGACATGCCGTACCGCTGCCACACCCAGCTGCTGCCGCCCAGGGCGATCTCCGGCCGGGTGCCGTCACCGTCCAGGTCGTAGCGCAGCCCGCTCAGCCGGTAGACGGCGGGCACCGGCGGTGGTGCGGTTGCCGGGCCGGGCGCCCGGGGCGGGGTGGGTGCGGGCTTCGGCGCGGGGGTCGGTGTCGGCGCGGGTGGGGGGTCGACGGCCGGTGACGGGGGCGGCGGCGCCGTCGGCTTCGGGACGACGGCCACGGGTGCGGGCGCCGGCTTCCCCTTCACCGGATGCGCCGGATGTGCCGGATGCGCCGGATGTGCCGGGCGCGTGGGCGGTGCCGGCGCCGCGGGCGCCGGTGTCTTCGACCGCACGACCGGCGTGGGCGGCCGCGGCCGTGCGGCCTCCTTCGCCGGATGACCGTCGTTCACCAGAGCCAGCGCCACCACCGCGGCGGCCACCGCGACGACACCGGCCGCGATGCCCGCCTTCACCGGTGCCCCGAGCCCCTCCGAGGCCGCGGCCCCGCCGCCCGCCCCGCCGGACGACCCGGTGGCCGCGGCGGCACCGGCTGCCCCGGCCCCGGCGCTGCCGGCCACGATCCCGAGGGCCTTGGCGTACCCGGCGGCCCCGAACCAGCCGATGACCGCGACCGGTACGACACCCGGGATACCGCCGGCCACCTCCTCGATCTGCGCCGCCGCCAGCCGGCACCTGGCGCACTCCGCCAGGTGCTTGCGCAGACCGCGCTCGGCGCGGACACGCAGCTTGCGGCGGGCGTACGTGCCGAGCTGGTCGGCGTAGCGGGCGCACTCCTCGTCCTGGGCGAGGGCGTCGCTGACATGGGCCTGGAGGTAGGCCTGCCTCAGCCCTTCCCGGGCGCGGCTGGCCAGCACCCGGGTGCCGTTGGCGTCCAGGCCGAACAGCACGGCGACCTCGCTGGGGGACTCGTCCTCCACCTCGGTGTGCCACAGCACGGCCTGCCAGCGTTCGGGCAGCGAACGGAAGGCCCGCATGGCCATGGACTGCTCGGCCTCGTGCAGGGCGCGCACATCGGCGCCGAGCGCGACGGTGCCGTCGCCGGGTGCCTCCGTGGCCCGTGCCGCCTGCTGGGCGAAGGCGGCGAAGTCGTCGACGAGCTGCTCGCGCCGGGCGGACCGGGTCCAGTGCGCGGCGACGCGCCGCACGGACGTCAGCAGATAGGCCCGTACGGCGTGTTCCGGACCCGAACCGCCCCGCGCCGCTTGCAGCATCCGCGCGAACACCTCGGCGGTGAGGTCGTCGGCGGTGTGCGCGTCCCGGCAGCAGCCGCGCGCGTACCGCCGTACCGCGTCGGCGTGCCGCCGGTACAGCTCCTCGTAGGCCGAGTCGTCCCCGGCGCGCATCCGTTCGATCAGCTCGCCGTCGGCGGGGGGTGTCCTTCGGGGCGGCGGCAGGACGCTCCCCCCGCGCTGGGCCGGCACGTTCCCGTCACCCGGGCCGCCGACGGCAGCGGGGCGCCCGCCCCGGTCCGGTACGTGAGGTGAGGTCAGACCGCGCGCTTGCGGGTCCCCGTCGTCACCGCGTGACTCGCCCCGCCCGTCAACGCCCACCACGGACAGCCCCCGACACCGGCCCAGCCCAACCCGTCACCGGCTCAGAGTGCCACAGCGCGTCCGTCCGGAGACCCCGTCACAGAGCCCGTCCACTCATCCGAGCGGACTTCCCCCACCCCACTCGAACACCCCCGCGGTACCCACGGCGACGGCGCCCCGCGGAAGACACCCGCACCCGTACGACCGTGACAGCCGTACGGGTGCGGGTGGCAGACGGTGTCCCGCCGACGGCAGGACCGGAGCGAGCGGCGGGACGTCACGCCGGCCGGGAGCGCAGTCCCTCCAGCAGGATGTCCAGCAGCCGCGCGGACGCGGCTGCCTGCTGTGCCGCGTCCGGCAGTGACGGTGCCGCCGTGGCGATCACCAGCAGCACGTCGCCCACGGAGACGTCCGCCCGCAGCTCACCCGCCGCCCGCGCCCGCTCCACCAGCTGCCCGACCACTTCGAGCAACGCCCCGGACCCGGTGTCGTCGGCCGTCAGCGAGATCTCGTCCGCCACCAGCCGCAGCTCACCACCCCCGGACTGCACCCGCTGCTGAGGCACCCGGGGCTCCCCGGCCAGGGCGACCGCAGGGATCGACGCGACCGCCCCGGCCGGCGGGACGACCCCTACCGGGCCGGCCGGCCCACCCGAAGTCTCCGGCCCGGCCGGACCGCCGGAGCCGACCCGCAGGACCTGCGGCGGCAGCAGCCGCCCGGCCCCCGACGCCACGGACGTCCGCAGGAACCGCGACAGTGCCGACCACGGCTCGTCCTCCTGCCCGAGCGCGGTCCGCGCCTGCTCGGTCAGCCGTGCCGTCTCCTCCTGAGCGATCCGCCGGACCAGCACGTCCTTGCTCGGGAAGCGCCGGTACACCGTGCCGACCCCGACCCGCGCGCGCCGCGCCACGTCCTCCATCGGCGCGCCGTAGCCCAGCTCGCCGAACACCTCACGCGCCGCGCGCAGCACGTGCTCCAGATTGCGCTGTGCGTCCACCCGCAGCGGTGCCGTACGCGCCCCGTCCGCGCGCCCGTTACCCCTTGCCGCGGTCATCGCCTGGCCACCGGGCGTGATGGTGGCCGCAGATGCCCAATGCGTGTCCTGAACATGCATGTGTTTCCCCCGGTAATGACGTCTCCCCCCGGAGACTCCCCGCCACTGAACGCGAAGTGCGCGGATATGGCATCGGTCCCGACCGGACCCGCCCGTCGCGGACCCGTTCGACCACAGTCCCTACACCCCGTCGACACACGAACATAGTTGAGAGACAGTCAATTCAGAAGGGGCAGGTTCCGCACGGAGCGCCCCCCGATCGGAGTACGGGACACGTACGCCCCGATTGCGCCCCTTCGTGCACTGTCGCCCGCCCCCGCTGACCTGCCCCGATTCGTCCTGCACGGACACCGCGGCCGACCTCGCGCACACCGCGCCGCCGGTCACACAAATTGCCGGGGCTGTGGACAAACAACAGCGCCGGGTGCGTCATGGGACGGTGAAGGAACGTGCGCGCATTCTGGTTGTCGGCGGCGGCTACGTCGGGATGTACACGGCCCTGCGCCTCCAGCGGAAGCTGAAGGGCGAGCTGCGAAGAGGCGAGGTCGACATCACGGTCGTCACTCCCGACCCGTACATGACGTACCAGCCGTTCCTTCCGGAGGCCGCCGCGGGCTCGATCTCCCCGCGGCATGTCGTCGTCCCGCTGCGCCGCGTGCTCCACCGCTGTCACGTGATCGTCGGCGAGGTGACAGCCGTCGACCACGCGTCCCGCACCGCCACCGTCACCACGCTCGCCACCGCGGAGGGGGACGGACCCGCGGAACTGCTGCGCTACGACGAACTCGTGCTCGCCCCCGGTTCGGTCTCCCGCGCCCTGCCCATCCCCGGCCTCGCGGAGTACGGCATCGGGTTCAAGACCGTCGAGGAGGCCATCGGACTGCGCAACCACGTCATCGAACAGATGGACATCGCCTCCTCCACCCGCGACCCCGCCCTCCGCGACGCCGCCCTGACCTTCGTGTTCGTCGGCGGCGGCTACGCGGGCGTGGAGGCCCTGGGCGAGCTGGAGGACATGGCCCGCTACGCCGCGCGCTACTACCACAACATCCGCCCCGAGGACATGAGGTGGATCCTCGTGGAGGCCACCGACCGCATCCTCCCCGAGGTCGGCGCGGAGATGGGCCGCTACACCGTCACCCAGCTGCGCCGCCGCAACATCCAGGTGCTGCTCGACACCCGCCTGGAGTCCTGCGCCGGCCGCGTCGCCGTCCTCAGCGACGGCCAGCGCTTCCCGACCCGTACGGTCGTGTGGACCGCCGGCGTCCGACCGCACCCGCTGCTCGCCGCCACCGGCCTCCCGCGCACCGACCGCGGCCGGCTCAGGTGCACGGCCCGGCTGACGGTCGACGGCACGGAACACGCCTGGGCCGCGGGCGACGCCGCCGCCGTACCCGACGTCACGGCCGCCGCACCCGGCGCCGAGACCGCCCCCAACGCCCAGCACGCGGTCCGCCAGGCCCGCACCCTCGGCGACAACATCGTGCACTCCCTGCGCGGCGAGCCCCTGGAGACGTACGCGCACAAGTACGTCGGCTCGGTCGCCTCCCTCGGTCTGCACAAGGGTGTCGCCCAGGTCTACGGGCGCCGGCTGAAGGGCTACCCTGCCTGGTTCATGCACCGCGTGTACCACCTCAGCCGGGTGCCCACCTTCAACCGCAAGGCCCGGGTGCTCGCCGAATGGACCCTCGCCGGGCTCTTCAAACGCGAGATCGTCTCGCTCGGCTCACTCGAACATCCCCGAGCGGAGTTCGAACTGGCGGCCGGTGGAAAACTCCCTCACGACCCCTCCGACGACCCGAAGGGGTCGTCCTGACCCGACCCGGGAACTCCACGGCGCGGCCCGGCGTCTGACGGTTGTCGCTCGCCGCGGCCCGCTCCCTGCCAGACTGCACCACGACGTCGGACGGGCCACCCGCCCGCCCCAGCACCCACGAGGCCTTCCCCAAGTGAACTTCACGCGCTGGAGCGCCCGGCTCCCCGGAACGCAGCGCCGCGCAGCCGCGCGGACCGAGACGGCGGTCCCCCCGGACCGGCGGGGAGAAGGCTCCGTGCCCGCGGCCCGCGCCGAACGGTCCGCCGACGGCACCTCCCCGGTGCCCGCGGTCGACGAACTGCCCGCGCGTGAAGTGCTCGACCGCGTCCCGGCCCTCGTCGCCCTGGTCCACGGCCCTGACCACCGCCTCGCCTACGTCAACGACGCCTACACGGCGGCCTTCGGCACCCGGCCCACCTGCGCCCCCGCCCGCGAGGCCCTGCCCGAACTCGTCGAACTGGGCCTGCTCCCGCTGCTCGACCAGGTGCTGCGCAGCGGCAGACCCCGCACCCTGAAGTCCCGCAAGGCCGTCGACGGCCGCTCGTACACCTTCACCTGCACCCCCGTCGCCGAGGACGGCGCCCGCGGCGCGGGCGTACTGGTCTTCGCCACGGACGTCACCGACCACGCCGAGGCCGCCGAACGCCTGCGCGCCAGCGAGCGCCGCCAGCGGGAGACCGCCGTCACCCTCCAGCGCTCCCTGCTCCCCCAGGAACTGGAACAGCCCGACGACCTGCGCATCGCCGCCACCTACCAGCCCGGCGGCACCGAGGCGGCGGTCGGCGGCGACTGGTACGACGTGATCACCCTCGGCGGCGGCCGTACCGCCCTGGTCATCGGCGACGTCATGGGCCGCGGGGTGCGCGCCGCCGCCGTCATGGGACAGCTCCGCACGGCCGTCCGCGCCTACGCCCGCCTGGACCTGCCCCCGCACGAGGTGCTCCAGCTCCTGGACGGCCTCGCCACCGAGATCGACCCCCACCAGATCGCCACCTGCTGCTACGCCGTCCACGACCCCAACGAGGGCCGCCTGGTGTACGCCTCCGCGGGCCATCTGCCGATCCTGGTCCGCGACGAGAACGGCACCGTCTCCCGCACCGACGAACCCACCGGACCGCCCCTCGGCACCGGCGGCTGGATGCACTCCTCCGGCTCCATCGCCCTCGGCCCCGGCGCCACGGCCGTCCTGTACACGGACGGCCTGGTCGAGCGCCGGGACGCCGACCTGGACGAGGGCATCGCCTCGCTCGCCGGCGCCCTCGCCGGGGCCACCGGCACCCCGCAGGTCGTCTGCGACCGCTTGGTCCGCTCGGCCGGGGTCACCGCGGACCACGACGACGACGTGGCCGTCCTCGTCCTCCAGCACCCCGCCCGTACGGGCCCCGACGGCGACCTCTTCCGCAACGCGGCCCTGGAACTCCTCGGCGGTGTCGAAGCGGCCCCCCGCGCGCGTGCCTTCGCCTCCGGCGTCCTCACCAGCTGGCGCTTCCCCACCGAGCTGCACGACCTCGGTGTCCTCGCCGCCAGCGAACTGGTCGCCAACAGCCTCCAGCACGGCACCCCGCCCATGCGGCTCGGACTCCGCCGCACCGACCGCCGCCTCATCGTGGAGGTCACCGACGGCGACGACCACCTGCCCCGGCGCCGCCGCGCCGAACCCGGCGACGAGTCCGGCCGGGGCATCGCGATCGTGGCGACGATCGCCACCAGCTGGGGCTCGCGCCGCACCCCGGGCGGCGGCAAAGCGGTGTGGTGCGAGTTCCTGCTGCCCAAGCACTGAACACCGTTGGGCACCGGCCCCGCCCGGCCCCCGTCACCGCGGCGGCCGGCGACGGGCACGGGCGCCTCAGGCCTCCGCGGCCACCGGCTCCGCGGGCGTCCCGCCACGGGTGACCACCCGGCTGGTCCGCGCCAGCCACGGCTGGTCCTGTACGGCGGTGAGCTGCCGCCCCAGCCGCAGCGCCAGACAGGTGATGCCCAGCGAGAACAGCAGGAACGTCACGACGTACGGCGCGTGCAGCGAGGCGCCCAGGGGGCCGCCCACCGCCGGGCCGACCGCCAGCGCCAGCTGCTTGACCAGCGCGAACGCCGAGTTGTACTGCCCGGCCATGCCCTCCGGCGCCAGATCGGCGACCAGCGGCGCGACCGTGGGCGACAGCATCGCCTCGCCGAGACCGAACAGCGCGTACGTCGACACGAACGCGGCCGTGGCCATCTCCTGGCTGCCGTGCCCCAGCCCCGCGTACCCGGCGGCCAGCCAGGCCACGGCCCAGATCAGCCCGACCCCGGCGATCACCCGGGACCGGCGCCGCCGCTCCACGAACTTCAGCACGGCGAACTGGGCCACCACGATCATCAGCGTGTTCGCGGCCAGCGCCGTCCCCAGCGCGGAGGTGGATATCCCGGCGGCCTCGACGCCGTACGCGCTCAGCCCCGACTCGAACTGTCCGTAGCAGGCGAAGAACAGCACGAAGCCCAGCACGCACAGCTGCACCATCGACCGGTTGCCGAGCAGCTGCTTCAAGCCGCCCTTCGCCGACCGCGCGGGCGCGTCCTCGATCCGCGGGGAATGCGGCATCCGCACGGTCGCCACCACGCCGACCAGCAGCAGGAACATGGCAGCCTCGATCGCGAACAGCAGCGTGAACGAGGACACGCGGGTGGTGTCGACCAGATGGCCGCCGATGAGACCGCCGACGCCGAGCCCCAGGTTCTGGAGGAAGAACTGCGTCGCGAACGCCCGCGAGCGGGTGTCGGCCGTCGAGCAGTCCACGATCATCGTCGCCAGGGCCGGCTGCATCACGGCCTGTCCTGCGCCGAGCGCCGCGGCGGCCGCCAGCACGGTGGCGGCACTGCCCGCCAAACCGAGGCCCAGCGCGCCCAGGGCGGCGGTCACCAGCGCGGCGACCAGGACCGGCAGCGGGCCGCGCCGCACGATCGCCCGGCCGGCGAACGGCAGCACGATCAGCGCGGCCACGGCGAAGACGGCGAGTACCAGTCCCGCTGTCATGGCTCCCAGTCCCCGCACCTGCGCCACATAGACGTACAGGTAGGGGACGGTGAAGCCGAGCCCGAACGCGCTGAGTGCGTTGCCCACGTGGATCCGGCGCATCGCTGCGCCCATCGCCCTGGTCACGTTCACCTCTTCCACTAGTTAGACCTGAAGACTTCGAAGCTAAAGAGTACACATCGAAGGACTTCGAGGCAAAGCGGGTGCGTGCGATACTGCGTCCATGGCCGACACTCCCGGCGTCGCCGAGCCGACACTCGAAGAACAGATCGCCGCCTACCAGCGCGAGTTCCAGGACCTCGATCCCCAGGTCGAGAAGATCGTGTCGGCGCTCTCCCGGCTGAACCGCCGTATGAACGTGGCGTACGGCCGCCAGACCGCCGCCCTCGGCATCAGCAACGCCGAGTGGGAGGTCCTCAAGGCGCTCGTCCTCTCCGGCGTCCCGTACCGCATGGGCCCCGGCGAACTGGCCAAGCGGCTCGGCCTCACGCCGGCCGCGATGACCCACCGCATCGACCGCATGGTCGCCGAGGGCCTGGTCACCCGGGAGCGCGACGAGTCCAACCGCGTCCGGGTCATCGTCGAGCTGACGCCCGGCGGCCGCGAGAAGTGGCTGGAGGCGATGCGGATGGCGACCGTGTTCGAGGAGGACCTGCTCCAGGACCTCACCCCCGTGGAGCGCGTGGTGCTCGGCGAGGTCCTGACCCGCCTCCTGCGCAGGGTGGAACACGCCCAGCCGGACGCCGGCGGCCGGCTCACCGACCTCGACTGAGCAGTCAGCGAAGCGGGCGTAAAGATCTTGACAGCAGGGTGTTGACACGCCCTTGCCCGATCCGTAGAGTTCTTCGGGTTGCCGCAGAGCCGTAACGGTTCTGCGACGGCACCTCAGCCGCCCCGAGCGGCACCCTCAACCACCAGCACGATCTCCTGACCGGATTGATTTCGGCATGCTCGAATTCAATTCGAATAGGAACTCGGCGGCCCGATTGGGAATCGCCGGACGGATCCGCTAAGGTTTGAGACGTCGGAACGGCCGAACGGCCGGGAAGGCAAGCCCCTCTGACTGGGAGTCAGGCGCCGAAAGGGTCTGATAGAGTCGGAACCGCCGGAAAGGGAAACGCGGAAGCGGGAACCTGGAAAGCACCGAGGAAATCGGGTCGAGAAAAGATCTGATAGAGTCGGAAACGCAAGACCGAAGGGAAGCGCCCGGAGGAAAGCCCGAGAGGGTGAGTACAAAGGAAGCGACCGTTCCTTGAGAACTCAACAGCGTGCCAAAAGTCAACGCCAGATATGTTGATACCCCGTTCCTCTCGGTGA